>CAZOCL010000284.1:0-8612 GCA_964578245.1 uncultured Klebsiella sp.
CAGAACACCATCGCCACCATCGCGATGTGCGTGGACCTGCCCAAGGAGTTCAAGGGCACGCACATGAGCCGCTTTATCGAGGTGCTCAACGCCCATGGGTCGGTCGTCCACGTCGAGAATATCGAGGACATCCTGCACGCCATGCAGGCCAAGCTCCACGCCGCCACCGCGCATCTGGAGATGGAGTTTCCCTTCTTCCTCACGAAGAAGGCCCCGGTGACCGGCATGGAGGGCGTGATGGACTACACTGCGCGCTTCGCGGCCACGGCGAGCGGCAAGGAGATTGATTTCGTGCTCACCGTGATCGTTGGTGTGACCACGCTCTGCCCGTGTTCCAAGGCGATCTCCAAATACGGCGCGCACAACCAGCGCGGCAATGTGACCGTGTCCATCCGATCCGACAAAGTGGTGTGGATCGAGGACCTCATCGCGCTCGTCGAGGCCAGCGCGAGCAGTGAACTCTACTCGCTGCTCAAGCGGCAGGACGAGAAGGCCGTGACCGAACGGGCCTACGAAAATCCGGTGTTCGTCGAGGATTTGGTGCGCAACGTCGCCCTCAAACTGAATGCCCACGCGGACGTGACGTGGTATAAGGTGGAGGCGGAGAACTACGAGAGCATCCACAATCACAATGCCTACGCGTGCATTGAGAAGGGGTGAGCGGGCATCGCTGCGTCCCGCGCTCCGCGCCGTCCGCCTTGGGGCTTGATTTGGTGCGCGGCTTTGCCGGATAGTCCGTTCGTTCGCCGCGGGCTTTAGCAAGAAAGTGCGCCCGTGGACGAATACTTTGATGAGCCGGTGCCGGGTGCAGGTGTTTTATTCGGGGCGCGTGCAGGGCGTCGGCTTTCGCTACACCGTGAAACAGGTGGCGGCAGGTTACGAGGTCGCGGGCACGGTGCGGAACCTGCCCGACGGCCGCGTGGAACTGGTGGCCGAGGGCGCGCGCGACGAGCTGGAAGCGTTCCGGGTGGGCATCCGGGACGCCGGGCTGGATGGGTTCATCCGGCAGGAAGATGCCCAGTGGGCTCAGGCTCACAACGATTTACGCGGTTTTGAAATAGTCCGCTAGAAGGCCGTTTAATGAAATACGCGATCATTGCCGACATCCACGCCAACTGGGAAGGCCTCCAAGTTGTGCTGGCGGATGCGCAGGCCCACAAGTGCACCCACTACGCCTGCCTCGGCGACGTCGTCGGCTACAACGCCAACCCCAAGGAATGCCTGGACGTGGTCCGCTCCATGGGCATGCCCGTGGTCAAGGGCAACCACGACGAATACTGCTCGGTGGATTCCGCCCTCGAAGGCTTCAACCCCCACGCCGCCGAGGCCGTCAACTGGACCCGCTCGCAGCTCGCCGAGGATGACATCCTCTGGCTCCGCGAACTCCGCTACATCCGCCTGGTTGCCAATTTCACCATCGTCCATGCGACGCTCGACGGCCCCAAGCGCTGGGGTTACGTCTTTGACAAGCTCGCGGCCGCGGCCAGCTTCACCTACCAGAACACGGGCGTCTGCTTCTTCGGCCACACGCACGTCCCGGTCGCCTTCGTCCGCGACGCCACCGTGCGCGGCGGCACCTACTCAAAGTTCAAGGTCGAGGCCGGCAAGAAATACTTCGTCAACGTCGGCAGTGTCGGCCAGCCGCGCGATGGCAACCCCAAGTGCGCCTATGTCATCTATGACATGGACGAGCAGACCATCGAGCTGCGCCGCCTGGACTACGACATCGCCACCGCGCAGGCGAAGATCCGCGCCGCCGGCCTGCCCGAACGCCTCGCTGAACGCCTGGCGCTGGGCAAGTGAGCTGCGCCCGGGCATCAACTGAGTTTCCCCCGAACGCGTCCGGCCTCGCCGGGCGCGTTTCGCTTTCCGTGAACTCACCGAAGGGCGGACGGGGGAAACTCCAAATCCCAAGCTCCAAATTCCAAACAAATTCCAAACTCCAAGCTTCAATAGCAGGCGTGGCAAATTGGCCTCCAAGCCGCTTGACCGAACGTGACGCCCATTTGGAATTTGGAACTTGGAGCTTGTTTGAAGGTTGGAATTTGGGACTTGGAGTTTGCTCCTCATGCCTGCCAGAAACAGCGAAGAGCTTTCATTTTTGTGCCATTTTGCGCCATTTTGTGGCTAAACTCCCCGCCTCTTTGCGGTGAAGGTCCTCATCCTCAAACCCAGCTCCCTCGGCGACGTCGTGCAGGCGCTCCCGCTCCTGCGCCTGCTCAAGCAGCATCGCCCGGACGCCGAAGTCCACTGGTGGCTCGCCGCCGAGCTGCTCCCCTTGCTGGATGGCGATCCCGACCTCGCCGCCCTCATCTCCTTCGAGCGCCGCCGCTGGCGCTCCCCCGCCTACTGGCCCGCCGGCCTCGCCCAGATCCGTGCCATGCGCGCCGCCCGCTATGACTGGGTGATTGACCTGCAAGGCCTGGCCCGCAGCGCCCTCTTTGCCTGGCTCGCGGACGGTGCCTACACCGTCGGCCTCGAACTCGAGCGCGAAGGCGCGCACCTCGCCTACGACCTCGCCGTCCCGCGTCCCAAGGACCGCCCGCACGCCGTGGACTGGTATCTCGCCGTCGCCCGCACCTTGGAAATCCCCGTCCACGACCGCTTCGACTGGTTCCCCGTGCGGCCCGCCACCGCCGCCCGCGTCGAAGCCCAATGGCCCCGCGACGGCCACCGCTGGCTGGGCATCAACCCCGGCGCGCGCTGGGACAACAAGCGCTGGCCCGTCGAGCACTTCGCCGCCCTCGTCCGCCAGCTTGCCGGTCAGGACCCCCGCTTCCGCTTCGCCATCCTCGGCGGCTCCGGCGACTGGTCCCTGGCCGACGCCATCCTCCAGGCCGCCCCCGACCGCTGCGTGAACTTCGCCGGCCGCACCGCCCTGCCGGAACTCATCGAGCTGCTCCGCCGCTGCGAACTCCTCGTCACCAACGACACCGGCCCCATGCACCTGGCCGCCGCGTTGCGCCTGCCCGTCGTCTCCCTCTTCGGCCCCACGCGTCCCGACCAGACCGGCCCCTACGGCCAGACCCAATTTGCCCTCACGCATCCGCTCCCCTGCGCCCCCTGCATGAAGAGCCGCTGCCACTGGGCTGAGCCACTCGCCTGCCTGCGCGGCATCACTCCCGCCCGCGTCGCCGCCGAAGTCCGCCGCCGCCTTGCCTAACCTCCGTAGTGCAGCGAATGGAGGAACCTGACCTCAGCAGTCCTGGCGAATGAAGGGAGCGCCGGTCTCCGACCCGACCTCACGCCCTTGAGTTTTCGAACGATGAAAGCGGCATCAATGCCGGAGAAGCCCGTGCTGGCGGCTTGTAGCCGCCGTCCCGTGGGCCCATACAAATGGCAGCGGACGAGGGTGGCCGCTGCGGGTCGCAGACCCACGCGTCCTGAGCGGCAGCCCTCGCACCTGCCCACCCATCGGCCGAATGAGTGTTCAAAAATTATTGAACTAATCGCCCGGTTGTGGTGGGATGCTGTCCTGTCGTTCATGGCACACACCGCCACCGAGAGCACCAACAGCCGTCCAGTCGAACTCCCGACGTCCAGCCGCCTCACCGCGCTGGAGGTCGAGGCGGTGGAATTGTTCGTCGGCCTGTCGCAGGTCGTCGGGCTGCCCAAGTCCATCGGGCAGATCTACGGTTTGCTCTATATCTCCCATGTGCCGTTGAGTTTGGACGAGATCGCCGCCCGGCTGGACATCAGCAAGGGCTCGGCCAGCCAGGGCCTGAAATTCCTCCGTAGCACCGGCGCGGTCCGGGTGGGGGCCCAGAACGGCTCCCGCTGCGACCGTTACGAGGCGGAGACGGGCCTGCGCGCGCTGGCCACCGGGTTTTTGAAGGAACAGATCGAGCCGCATCTGGGCAGCGGTGAGGAACGGCTGGCCCGGCTCAAGCGCCTGGCCGCCAGTGCCCCGCCAGCCGAGCGGGAGCATGTGGTGCAGCGCGTGAAGCGGCTGGAAGACTGGCATGGGCGGGCGGCGGGCTTGCTGCCGCTCCTGATCCGGTTCCTCGGTCGTTGATTTTTGCCCCGGTCCGCCGGGCCCGCAGTGGTTTCCGACTCCGTGTCGCGAAACAGACAATTGAACGCAGTGCGCCAGCACGGTCTGGCCGGAATGCTCCGGCCCGCGACCAAGGGCGGCAGCTTGCCTTGATTCTAAAAGCCCGGATGAGCAACCACGGAACACGCGGAATACACGGAAAGGGAGAGTGTGCGATTGTTTGCTTCCGAGTATTCTGCGGTTCCAATCCCAGCCACCGGTGCGGTCGGGCAGAACGGACGTCGTGTTCGATAGCGCGCCTTCCCCTCACCCCGGCCCTCTCCCTTGGGGAGAGGGAGAAACGTCGGCCGGCTCACTTGAATCCGCACGCGTGCTTTGCTCCGAAGCTGGCTGCGTGGCCCCCTCTCCTCGGGGAGAGGGCTGGGGTGAGGGGAAAGGGCGTGTCCGAAGCTCTGGCCGCATCCGTCTCTATTTCAACCCCGCTTGATTTCACCTTCTAGGCGGACCCCGCTCCCCGTCTCATGGCCATCATCCTCGGACTAAACGCCTTCCACGGCGATTCCTCCGCCTGCCTCGTGCGGGACGGGAAGCTCATCGCATGTGCGGAAGAAGAGCGCTTCCGCCGCATCAAGCACTGGTCCGGCCTGCCCTCGGAGGCCATCCGCTATTGCCTGAAGGAAGGCGGCCTGAAGCTCGCGGACGTGGAGCACGTCTCGCTGAACCGCGACCCGAAGGTGAACAACTTCCGGCGCATCGCCTACGCCCTGCGGCGGATGCCCAGCCCGAAGCTCATCCTCAACCGCATCCGCAACATCCAGCGCGCGGCTTCCTTCGAAGATTCCCTGCGCGCGGCCCTGCCTGGTGAGACGCTCAACGCTCAGGTGCATCATGTGGAGCATCACCTGGCGCATCTGGCGTCGGCCTTCCACGTCGGAAACTTCGACGAGGCGGTGTGCCTCTCGGTGGATGGCTTCGGCGACTTCGCCAGCTCGGCCTGGGGCATGGGCCGCAGCGGAGACATCCAGATGGATGGGCGGGTGTTCTTCCCGCACTCGCTGGGGCTGTATTACACGGCCATTACGCAGTTCATCGGCTTCCCCTACTACGGGGACGAATACAAGGTCATGGGCCTCGCGCCCTACGGCCAGCCGAAGTATCTGGAGCAGATGCGGCAGATCGTCCGCGTGCAGTCGGACGGCACGTTCAAGCTGGCCCTCGACTACTTCCGCCACCATCGCGAGAACGTCCACTACACCTGGGACAACTGCTCGCCGGAAATCGGCACCGTGTTCAGCCCCGAGCTGGAAAAGCTCCTCGGCCCCGCGCGCCAGAAGGGCGAGCCGCTCGACCAGCGGCACAAGGACATGGCCCGCTCCGCGCAGGCGATGTATGAGGAGGCGTTCTATGCGCTGCTCCAGTCCCTGCACGCGAAGTATCAGTGCCCCAACCTCGCGCTCTCCGGCGGTTGCGCGATGAACTCGGTGGCCAATGGGAAGGTGTATCTCAAGTCGCCCTTCCAGCGCATGTATCTGCCCGCCGCAGCCGGGGATGCCGGCGGGGCGATTGGTTCCGCCTTCGTGGTGCATCACCGGCTCGGTGGTGGTGGGAAGCGCTTCCACATGGACCATGGCTACTGGGGCCCCGGTGCGACCGATGCCGAAGTGGCCGCCCTGCTCACCAGCAAGGCCGCCGACATCCAGGCCGGTGGCTGCACCGTCGAGCATGTGACGGATGAGGCCGAGTTGTGCCGTCGCACCGCCGTGGCCATCACCGAGGGGAAAGTCATCGGCTGGTTCCAAGGCCGCATGGAATGGGGCCCCCGCGCTCTGGGCAACCGCTCCATCCTCGGCGATCCGCGCCGCGCGGACATGAAGGACATCCTCAATCTCAAGATCAAGCGGCGCGAAAGCTTCCGGCCGTTCGCGCCCTCCATCTTGCGCGAGCACGTCGCCGAGTGGTTCGAGCAGGAGGACGACGTGCCCTTCATGATGGAGGTTTTCCAGGTGCGCCCCGAGAAACGCGCGCAGGTCCCCGCCACCACCCATGTGGACGGCTCCGGCCGCCTCCAGACCGTCCACAAGGAGACCAACCCGCGCTACCACCGGCTGATCAACGCCTATCGCACGTTCACCGGCGTGCCGATGGTGCTCAACACCTCGTTCAACGAGAACGAGCCGGTCGTCTGCCAGCCGCAGGAGGCGCTGGATTGTTTCCTGCGCACGAAGATGGACGTGCTGGTGCTGGGTGACTGGGTGATCACGCGAAAGAATTGAGGACCGTATGAAAGGCATCATCCTCGCAGGCGGCGCCGGTTCCCGGCTGTATCCGCTCACTCTAGTGGCGAGCAAGCAGCTCCAGCCGGTGTATGACAAGCCGATGGTCTATTACCCGCTGACCACCCTGATGGCCAGCGGCATCCGCGAACTCTGCCTCATCTCCACGCCGCACGACCTGCCGCGCTTCCGCCAGTTGCTCGGGGATGGCTCCGCGTGGGGCGTGCGCCTCGAATACCGCGAGCAGGCCAAGCCCGAGGGCATCGCGCAGGCATTCCTCATCGCCGACTCCTTCATCGGGAGCGATCCCGTCACGCTCATCCTCGGCGACAACATCTTCTCCGGTGACGACACCTTCCCGCGCGCCGTCGCGGAGTTTCGCGGCGGGGCGACGATCTTCGCCTATCACGTCCACGACCCGCAGCGGTATGGCGTGGTGGAGTTCGATGCCACCGGCCAGGCCATCTCGCTCGAAGAGAAGCCGAAGCAGCCGAAGAGCAACTACGCCGTGCCGGGTGTCTATCTCTACGACAACAGCGTGGTCGCCCGCGCGAAAGCGTTGAAACCCTCCGCGCGCGGCGAGCTGGAGATCACCGACCTGAACCGCGAATACCTCGCCGAAAACCAGCTCCGGGTCCACCGCCTCAGCCGTGGGTTCGTCTGGCTGGATGCCGGCACCAGCACCAGCCTGCACGATGCCTCCGCCTACGTGCAGACCATTGAGAAGCGGCAGGGCGTGAAGATCGGCTGCCCCGAGGAAGCTGCCTTGCGGCGCGGTTTCCTTAGTGTGGATCAGTTCGAGGCGCTCACCCGCTCCATGCCCAACTGCGAGTATCGCGATTACCTGCAGGGCGTTGCCGCCGAGTTCCGGCGCATCGGCAGTCTTGCTTGAGATGAACCTGCTCGTCACTGGCGGTTGCGGCTTCATCGGCTCCCATGTGCTGGACCATGTCATTGGCCAGGCTGACGTGGAGCGCGTGGTGAATCTGGACTGCCTCACCTATGCGGGCCGGCTGGAAAACGTCACGACCGTCGCGTCGCATCCGAAGTATCGCTTCGAGCAGGTGGATCTGCGGGACAAGGCCGCCGTGCTGCGCGTCGTCCGCGAGCACGCCATCACCCACGTCCTGCACCTCGCCGCCGAGTCGCACGTGGACCGCTCGATTGAAGGCCCCGGCGACTTCATCCAGACCAACATCGTCGGCACCTTCAACCTCCTCGAGGCCTGCCGGGCGCAATGGCTTCATCCAGCATCCAGCGTCCGGCATCCAGCATCGCGTTTCGTCCACGTCAGCACCGACGAAGTCTTCGGCAGCCTCGGGGCCACCGGCCACTTCACCGAGACCACGCCCTACGCGCCGAACTCGCCCTACTCCGCCAGCAAGGCCGCGAGCGACTTGCTGGTGCGCGCCTATCACCACACCTACGGTCTCGATGCGGTCATCACCAACTGCTCGAACAACTACGGCCCGCGCCAGTTCCCCGAGAAGCTGATCCCGGTGGTGATCAACAAGGTGGCGGCGCGCCAGCCCATCCCCGTCTATGGCGACGGCATGAACGTGCGTGACTGGCTCTATGTGACCGACCACGCGGACGCGCTCTGGCAAGCGTTGCAACGCGGCCGCAATGGCGAGACCTACTGCATCGGCGGCAGCAATGAGTGGGCAAACCTCCGCATCGTGGAACTCATCTGCGATCTCGTGGATGAATTCGCCCCGCAGCTTGGCGGCGGCTCGCGCAAGCTCATAACTTTTGTGAAGGACCGACCCGGCCATGATCGCCGCTACGCGATTGATGCGGCCAAGATCGAACAGGAACTCGGCTGGCGGCCCGCGCACACGTTTGAGTCGGGCATCCGCGAGACCGTGCGCTGGTATCTGACGGCGCGTGCTTGAACCTTGATCCGCTCGTGACTCCAAACCCCACCGCCACCCGTCTCCGGCGCTTGCGCTGGTTGAAGTGTTTGGGCGCGGGTGCACTGTTTGGCCTGCTGCTCGCGGTGGTTGCCTGGCGGACACACGAGCGCTGGCTGGCCGCGATGATCCACGCCTGGGTGGTCAACGAACCCGTCGAGCACGCGGACGCCGTGGTGGTGCTGGGCGGCGGTTCGCAGTTCCGCTCCTTTCCTGCCGCGCGCATGTTTCGCGACGGACAGGTGACCAAGGTGCTGTTCCCGGACATCGCGCTTGGCCCGGAGGAAACGGAGCGAACCGTCAGCCGGGAAACCGAACTGATCGCACGGGTGTTGACCCACGAGGGCGTGCCGGAGTCAGCGCAGGAAACCATTGGCAAAGGTGTGACCAGCACCCGGGACGAAATCCTGGCGGTGCGCGAGTGGGCGAAAC
>CAZOCL010000285.1:0-8607 GCA_964578245.1 uncultured Klebsiella sp.
CGTTGAACGACTATCACCTCACCCTCGCCGCGCAGTGCGGCGTGCAGGACATCACCGTCCGCTACCCCGGACCCGACCCAGAAAATCTTCTGCGCTTCCAGCGCCAGATCGCTGCGCACGGCCTCCAGCTCGCCATCGTCGAGGGCTACCTCCCCATCGAGCGCATCAAGCTCGGCCGCGATGACGGCACCGAACTGGCCGCGATGAAGTCACTCATCCGCCAGATGGGCGCAGCCGGCATTCCCATCCTCTGCTACAATTTCATGGCCGGCACCGACTGGGTGCGCACGCGGCTGGATGCCCCGGAGCGCGGCGGTGCGCGCGTCACCGAGTTCGAGTTGCAGGCGGCGGAACGCGCCGTGTCCCTGAGCGCCACGGCCAGCACCATCGGCACCGACCGCATCTCCGCCGACAAACTTTGGACCAACCTCGAACGCCTGCTCCGTGAACTGGTGCCCGTGGCCGAGGAATCCGGTGTGTTCCTGGCCATGCATCCGGACGACCCGCCGCTCCCCGAATTCCAGGGCAAGGCGCGCATCATGAACTCGGTCGCGAACTTCGAGCGCCTCGTCCGCCTCGTCCCCAGCGCGCACAATGGCATCTGCTTCTGCCAGGGCACCTTCGCGGCCATGGGCGCGGACATTCCCGCCACCATCCGCCGGCTTGGGCCGCACATCCGCTATGTCCACTTCCGCGACGTGCGCGGCACCGGACCGGAACACTTCGTCGAGACCTTCCACGACAACGGCCCGACCGACATGGTCGCCGCGATGGCTGCGTATCGCGCGGCCGGCTTCACCGGCCCGATGCGGCCCGACCACGTTCCGCAACTCATCGGTGAAGAAAACGGCGAACCGGGCTACACCATGCTGGGCCGGCTCTTCGCCTACGGCTACATGCGTGGTCTGATGCAATCGGTCGAGAAGTTCGTCCGAGTTCCCAGCGAAAACTGATATGTCCGCCACCAACCCTCAGTCCATCAGCCTCCGAGCTGTGTGAATCCGCCTCTCCCATTAGCACCCGGCTTCAGCCGGGTGATGTTGGCAGCGGTCGGGAAAAACTGTTTCAACAGTTTTTCCTTTAAGGGCCGTGCCCTCACTAATGGGAGCAGCCGCGCCCTTTGCGATCGAAGGTCCTTCTTATCCTAGCCCACCCTCCCCATGCCCGACACCGCTCCAGCCTCGACCATCCGCTTCCGCATCGTCGGTGTCAGCATGCTGATGGCGTTCATTCTGTATCTCGACCGCGTCTGCCTGGGCGAGATCGTGAAGTCCGATTCCTTTGCGCGGGACGTGGTGCTCTCGGATACCGACCTCGGCACCATCCTCGGCGCGTTCTTCTTCACCTACGCGATTTTTCAAATCCCCACCGGCTGGGCCAGCGACCGCTTTGGCGCGCGGAAGATTCTCACCGCTTACATCGTGCTGTGGTCGCTGTTCACCGCCCTGACCGGGTTCATGTCCAGCTTTGCGGGCCTGCTCGCCATGCGGTTGCTGTGCGGTGCGGCGGAGGCGGGTGCCTATCCCACCTGCGGCGCGGTCATCCGGCGCTGGATTCCCATCCATCAACGCGCGCGGGCCAGCTCGCTCGTGGCGTTCGGTGGCCGCCTGGGGGGCGCGCTTGCGCCGGCCATCACCACCTGGATGGTGCTGCAGCTCGGCCACTGGCGGCGGCCCCTCTGGATTGATGGTGCGGTCGGCATCATAATCGCGGTTATCTATTGGCGCGTCGTGCGCGACCGGCCCGAGGCGCATCCCCAGTGCAATTCCGCCGAGCGCGACATCATTGGCCACCCGCCGGTGGAACCGCCCGTGCCCACCCGCGAATTCCTGGCCATGCTCGCTGCGTTCTGCCGCAACCGGAATCTGTGGCTCAACGGCCTGGGGCAGTTCAGCACCAATGTCGGCTGGGCGTTCCTCGTCACCTGGCTGCCCAAATATCTCAAGCGCGAACAGCACGTCCCCGATGAGCAGGGCGCGTTCATGGTCACCCTGGTGCTGGCCTGCGGCATGGGGGGGCAGCTCGTCGGCGGCTGGCTGGCGGACCTGAGTGTGCAGCGGTTCGGTCTGCGCTGGGGGCGGGTGCTGCCCTTGTTCCTGTCCGGCACCCTGGCGGGCTCGGCCTATCTTGTGTCGCTGCAGATGGACACCGCGTGGAGCGTCGTCGCCTGTTTCTGCGCGGTCTCCTTCTTCGTGGATCTCGGCAATCCGGCGACGTGGGCCTTCATGCAGGACATTGGCGGACGCGCCACCGCCGCCGCCTTCGGCTGGGGCAACATGTGGGGCAACTTCGGGGCGGCGGCCATCGCCAAGGCTGCCCCCATGATCGTCGCCGCCGGAGCCACCCCGGTCATCGGCCAGCGGAATGTCTTCCTCGTCTGTGTCGGCGCACTCTTCCTCTACGGCTTTGTCTCCCTGGGCCTCGATGCCACCAAGCCCGTGTTGAAGTCCGCACCGGTCACGCCCTGAAGCTCACCCGCAGGGCAGGGGAGCGCGTCGTTCACGCCGCAGAAGTCTGCGACGGGAACAGTGCGCTCGAACCACCCCCGTCCCGCAACGAAGACCGCCGTGCCGCGCTTTGGTTTCCATCCGTGTTCATCCGTGGTTGTAAAATCCCAGTTTCGGAACCGGATTTGAACGCCGCGCCCCTTTGACTTGTCGTTCCCGCGCGCCCGTTTCCGAACCCCGGATCGCTACCTTGTCAAACGATCTTTCCCCCGCCCATTGAACCCACTCCCAAGCTGGGGGAGGTTTTTAACAGCGTATGAAACCATGCGAATTGCCATCGAACAAGCAGGCGCTAAGACGCGCCTTGCATCCACACCGGGGCTCGGCCTCGGCGCTTGGCCGGGCGGAGGGTTGGTCGGCGTCCTTCGCTGCCACGGCATGCTGCCTTCATCGCTGCGGTGCCCACCATGGCTCCGCTTCGCCGAAGCACCACGATAACCAGTAACCACGAACCATTCCTCCCATGAAAACGAACCTGACACCGACCCGGAGTTGCAACGACGAGCGTTCGGGCCATCACCCCGCCTCACCACCGATAACCAGATGTCTCGGCGTGGCCGTGCTCGTGCTGGGCCTGGCTGGCGTGATGGTGGGCAGCGGCCTGGACCTTCGGGCCCAGACGGCTCCAACCCAGCCTGCTCCACCAGCTCAGCCCGTGCCTCCGTCACCCCCCACGCCCCCATCGCAACCAACGCCTCCGGCACCGCCGTCGCAGCCGGTGCCGCCCTCACCGCCCACGCAGCCGGTCCCGCCCTCACCGCCGGCCCCGCTGCCGCCTGACACCAACGGGCCCAGCGGTCCCACGAACGTGACCCCGGCCTTTCCGAACCCCACGCCTATCTTCACGAATCGGACGCCGTTGTTCACCAACCTCACCCCCGTCTTTTCCAACACCACGCCCATCTTCACCAACCGCACGCCGCTCTTCACCAACACCACGCCCGTGTTCTCGAACAGCACGCGGATCTTCACCAATACCACGCCGATCTTTACGAACCGGTGAGCCGCGCTGCCGGGGCATTGCCGGGGCATTCCGGACCGGTTTCCTCGGCGGGTGCTTTTTGCAAAATCTGCCCGGGAGCGTAGCTTGATTTGGGCCTATGAAAACATGCGCATCCACCTCCGTCAGGAAGCTCCAGCGCGACTCTTTACGCGCCTGCCCGGGCCAGGCTTTGTTCAGTGGGGTGATGCAGTCCCGGTCAGCCTTCCTACTTGGGCCCTGGTTCTTTCACTCGGCTGCCAGCGGCGGGGCCATTTCGCGCCGGCCTTCACCTGATTGGCGGCCGCAAACCAAATGCCACTATGAAAACCATGACTAAAGGCATCTTGCCCGACGGACGGTCACCCACACGCCGCTGGGTGCAGTCCCGCTCCCGCACCATCTCGACCATGGCTTTGATTGCCGGTCTGACGGCCATCGCCTGCCTGGCTACGAACGCGCTGGCCCAGACGAACCCTCCGGCGAATACCAACTCCCCGGGCAGCCCGGCTCCGCCCGCAAACCCATTCCTGCCCGCCCCTCCGATCCTGCCTCCGGCACCGATTCTGCCGGCACCGAAGATCCTGCCGCCGCAGCCGGTCTTGCCGGCCCAGCCTACGCTCCCCGCGCAGCCGATGTTGCCAGCCCAGAAGATGTTGCCCCCGCAGCCCGTCCTTCCCGCACAACCCATGCTGCCACAGCAGCCGATGCTGCCCGCCCAGCCCATGCTTCCCCCACAGCCCATGCTGCCGGCGCAGAAGATCCTGCCCGCGCAACCAATGTTACCCGCCCAGCCGACCCTGCCCGCCCAGCCCATGCTGCCTGCGCAGAAGATGCTGCCGCAACAGCCGGTCCTGCCGGCTCAACCGATGCTTCCGTCCAGCAAACCGGCACAGCCCGGAGTCACGAATGCCCCGGCTACCAATGCCGGCGCGTCGTCCACCCAAAGGCAATCGCCCGTCACCAAGCAGCAGCCGGCACCCGCGAGCCGCCAGCCCGCACCGGCCAGCCCGCCCCCGACGGCCGGACGCCCGGCCCCCTCGAATCCGCCGCCCGTCATCTCGAACCGCCCGGCCCCGGCGAACCGGCAGCCCGCACCGGTGAACCGTCCGCCGGCCCCCGCTGGTCGTGGCACGCGCACGGACCAGCCTCCAGGTTTGAACAAGTAGCAGCCTTCCACCACTTCGAAGGCGAATACGAACTCCTATGAAAGATCACGTTTACAAGCTGATCGAACTTACCGGCACGTCCACGGACTCCATCGAGGACGCCGTGGCCAAGGCCATCCGCCGTGCCCATGCGACCATCAAGAACCTGCGTTGGTTTCAAGTCACCGAGACGCGCGGCAATATTGACAAGGGCAAGGTGCAGCACTGGCAGGTGACCATCAAAGTCGGGTTCACGGTAGAGGATTGAGCCTGAATTCTGAAGCAGGCGAACCCCGACGACGAGGGGCGCGGCCTTCAGGCCGCAGAAACGGGAGCACTCCAGGCGTGGTTCGCACCCGCTTTTCCATTCGCGGCCTTCTGGGGCGTGGACGTCGCGCGCGACGCCATCACCGGGCTGCCCTGGTCTGTCGTTTCTTGGTGTCGCAGCCGGCTGAGCTTACGGATTCGTAAGACTGCTCATGTCCCCCAGCCGCCGCGAGAACGTGGCCCGTGCCGGTAAGGCGACCAGCTTCCGGCCGATTTCGTGCGTGTCCTTCGTGGCCAGCGCGATGGGCAGGGCCAGCACGAAGAGCGCTGAGCCCACCACCGTGGCCACCAGGCAGATCGGCCGGACGATGATGATGTCGGCGGCGATGACTTCCGCGCTGCCATCTTCCTGCGCCCAGCTCTGAGGTGGCTTCGCGCAGAAGATCCCCAAGGCGCAGCAGAGGCTCAGGCGGATGGGCACATGTCGCTTCGTAACTGCGGGAAGACGTGAGGCGTTCGGTAGTTTCATGATTTCCGAGCCTGAGCGGGTGCGCGTGCACCGCAAATAGGGTGATCACCCCATAGGTTTACACCCCATCGCGGCAGTGAATCAGCAGCGTAACCTGCTCCTGCCAATGACACCTTGCGAACTGCCCTCCGAGATGAAGGACCAGCGATACACCTCGCATCACAGCCGGAGCCTGCCCATGGCGGGTGGCCTGGCGGACGTGCGGCCCGCCGCCTTCTCCTCTTCCTCATCGTGGTTCCACTGCTTTGCCCCGGACCGCTGGAGTGGCCCCGCAAAGGCTTCACCTGTTCGAGTGACTGCAAGCTCCCTCCCTGCCTGAGGCGCTTCACTGACCGAAACAATTTCCAACGGATCTGCGGGCAACAACCACTGAAGTCTTATGCAACACAAATTCATGCGGGCCATGCGGTGGGTGACCGTGACGGCGGTGATGATTGGCAGCGGCTGGACTTCGCCAGCTCAACCTGCGCCGCCGGCCAAGGCGGTGCCTCCCGGCCCCCGCGCCCCAACTCCTTCTCCAGCGGCGCCACTCCCCGCCGCACCGATCCTGCCACCGTCGCCCATCCTGCCACCGTCGCCCATCTTGCCACCGTCGCCCATCTTGCCACCGTCGCCGATCCTGCCACCGTCGCCCATCTTGCCACCGTCGCCCATCCTACCACCAGCTCCCAGCATCCCTGTGCCGCCGAGTCCTCCGGCTACCAATAAACCGGTCGGCCGCACGAACGCCCCCGTCAAAGTCTTTGCTCAGGTGCAAGCCTTCCCGAACCAGACGCCGATCTTCACCAATCGCACCCCGATATTTACGAATCGCACACCCCTGTTCATGAACACCACGCCGCGCTTCACCAACAGCACCCCGATCTTCACCAACCGCACGCCGGTGTTCATTAACAGCACCCCGGTCTTTACCAATCGTAGCCCGGTGTTCACGAACAGCACCCCGGCCTTCACGAACCGTCCGTCGCCGGTGAGCAAGTAGGTCGCGCGCTTTTCTTGGCAGACCGTGATCAGGCCCGGCGCATCGGTGCCATCACGGCACACTTTACGGGTTTGACCCCATGGCCGGGGCGCGCGGACTGCCTTATTGGATTTCTCGGCAACCATCACCCCAACCAACCATGAAACCGAAGCTCCCCTCCTCGCAGCCGGATCATTCCACGCCTGGGTCGAAGACGCCCTTCAATGTGGTGGTCGCCTACGACGACGTGCCCATGGGTGTCCGCGCCAAGCACGTCTTGGATTCCATCGGTCGCACCCTGGCCCCCGACTGTCATCTCGTGGTGAACATCTGGAAGTTCAGCATGCTCCACTTGACCGAGCTGGCCGAGAGCGCGGTCATCGAGGCGGTCGCCGCCGACATGATCATTCTTGCGCTCCGCGAGGACAACGGCGTGCCCCACGAGACCAAAACCTGGATCGAAGCCTGGCTGCAGAGGCGGGCCAGCGCGGCGGGAGCACTGGTCCTGCTGTTTGACCCGGACAATCAGCCTTCCGTCTCCGCCCGATCGGCGCACGCCTACCTAGAAGGGGTGGGCAAGCGCTCGAATCTGGACGTCTTTGCCTTGAGCGACGAGGCGGACTGGGCGAACCTGCAATGGTTGTGCCTGGAATGCGGCCGGCTCGGCGCCACGGCCACGCCCAAGCACTCCGTGGGTGCGCTGGCGATTTCCGATCCGACCGAACTCGACGGCGAGAATGCCCCGGCGTTCAACCACGCCGCCGCCACGGCCGAGCTGGCGCAGGCGATACGAGCCGGTTAAACGCGAGTTCTGAAACAGGGAGCGTCGGCAGCGGGGGAGTGCGGCGTTCACGCCGCAGCAAGTTGCGACTGGCCTAGTCCGCTCGAACCACGCCACTGGTCCCACGGCTGCGTGTCGTTGACAGAATCCTCACTGCGCTGGACAACTCCCGCATGAATTCACTCTGCTGAAGTCAGGATTCACCGCGCTCTGCCATTTCCGTATCCGCGTCACGCACATCGCAATCATGCGCAAGAAAACCTACTTACTCGTTGCTGCTCTGATGCTGGTGCTCTTAGGGAGCGCTGCGGCACAAGCACCCACCTCCCTCGGTGCTCGCATCGCCGCTGCTGCCCGACAGCAAATCGGCGTGACCACCAGTTATGATCCCGCCTACACCGCGCTCGCTTACCCGGGCGGGGACGTGCCTTCGCATACGGGAGTTTGTAGTGACGTGGTCGTCCGGGCAGTGCGCAAGGTCGGCACCGACCTTCAGAAGGAACTCCACGAGGACATGCTGGCGAACTTCAGTTCCTATCCTCAAAAATGGGGCCTCAAGAAGCCCGACCGGAACATTGATCACCGTCGGGTGCCCAACCTCATGCGCTACTTCGAGCGGCACCACCTGGCCTTGAATGAGAAACTGAAGGCGAAGGAAACTTATTTGCCCGGAGACATTGTGGCCTGGGATTTGGGCCGGGGAATTCTTCACATCGGGTTCGTCTCGGACCGAAGTGCCGCGCTTGCACCACTGCTCATCCACAACATCGGCAGCGGTGCGAAGGAGGAGGACATCCTCTTCCGCTTCGAAGTGATCGGTCACTACCGGATGAAAGAACGCCCCTCCGTCCCGGTGAATGTCCAGCCCAAGACGAACCAACCCGCAACTCCAGCAGGTTCTCGCCCGTGAGACGGGCCGACACAAACCGGCCACCCCTCAGAAGAAATCCCCAAAGATTTGGGAACACAAGGGCAGCGGTTCGAGATCTTCGTCTTTCCCAAATCTTTGGCGGGTCCTTTGCAAGAGTTCCGCTTCAGCCTCATCTTTCTGACCCTCTTTGAGTTGTGGAAAGCTCATGCGCTGGAAAGCCTGGCTCGCTCTTCAGCCCGAACTCCGAAGGATGACCCAGGGCAGAATGAACCTCGGACGAAATGGGCGGCGGATTTTTGACGCGAATTGCGCTAATTATCGCGAATTGAACCAGGTCACGAATTAGCGTCAATTAGCGTAATTCGCGTCAACTCTCCCAGCCCTCAAAACCAAGTTCCTTCGCCTTCGGTTTCCGTCCGCCCCTCGGTGCCCATCCATGATTCTCGGCTTTCGTCTCGGAGTTCGGATTAGTGCGAATTAGTGCTGGTCAGTGGTTTTTAGCCATCCCAGAAAAGCAAATTCCCTCCAGCCCGTGAGGACTGAAGGGAACTGCGTCAATTGGTT
>CAZOCL010000286.1:0-8570 GCA_964578245.1 uncultured Klebsiella sp.
TGTCGAGGTTGAAGCGGACGCGGGACTGGACGTAGTCGGCGATGCGCGGGGCGAGGGTGCGCACTTCGGCCTCGGTCATCTGGATGACGGCCTCGTTCGTGCGCGCGTTGAGGAACTGCAGGAGGTCGGGCTGGTTGAGCTGGAAGGTGAGGGTGAGGGAATTCGTCGCGAGGAGTGCGTCCACGCGCGTGAGGGAGGCGGTGTGGGCGGAGGCGAGGTGTGGAGTGAGGCACAGTGCCATGACCAGGAGCAGCGGACGGAGAGCAGTGGAGCATCTGAACGCGGCCAGGACTCGCGGCACGCGTTCTCCCTCACCCCGGCCCTCTCCCGCTGGGAGAGGGGGGACGGCAGCCAGCGATGGGCCAAGGGAGTAGCACATGCTGAAACTGGGTGCGTCCGCAGCAGCCCCCTCTCCTGGAGGGAGAGGAACATGGTGAGGGGGAAGGAGTGCTGGCATCGCCACTTATGGCGCAACCCGCCTCGGCGGCATCATCGGCACGATCAAGCCCTGATTCCACCCTTGCACGTTGGGATCTACTGATGCCACTAAAGCCCTCGGCAAGATCAGAACTTTTGTCGGGAGCTTCGACGCTTGTAACCTGGCTGCCCGAAGATCAGACGTCTGGGCTTGGTTTCGCCGAAACTCTGCGTCGTGGTTGGCCAATGTCATCCTGCTGTAGCAAGTAACATAGCCACCTAGTAGGCACACGAACGCCAGTGTGACCGGGAAGGCATACTTTCTCATAGGTATGCCGTTGAGATAACACCGAGCTTAACCCAATCGCAAGCGACTACTTGCTGCGCGGCTTGGTGCCGGCGGAGTCGGAGAGGTTCTTGAGATACTGTTCGACGAGCGGGCTGTATTCTTCGGGGGCGCGCTCCGTCTGGCTCTGGAGGATCGCGTTGCGGTCGCGGGCGGGGAGGCCGAGGAAGCCGCTCGCACCCTTGGCTTCGCGGGTCTTGCCGTCCGTGCCACCGTCGCCGTTCCAATTGCCCTTGCCGTCGCCCTGGCCTTCTTTGCTGTTGGCCTCGGGCTTGCCTTCGCCGGGGCCCTTGGCCTGGCCTTTGCCCTTCTGCTGGCTCTCGCCCTTGCCCTTTTCGCCCTGACCCTGCTGGGCAGCCTGTTCCTGGCCAACGCCTTCCTGGGCGAGGGCGAGGGCAGCGGCGGCTTGCGAGAGTGCCTGTTGCGCGGCTTCGGCGTTCGCCTGGGCGGGCTGGGCTTTGCCAGCTTCGGCCTGTGCGGCGGCCTGCGTGAGGGCTTCCAAAGCCTTCTCCAACGCCTGCTGCGCCTGCTGCGGGAGCGGGCCCGCCTCACCAGCGGCGAGGGGAGCAACGGTCTGGGCGGCGGAATCGAGCGGCTGGGCGGCTTGTTGCGCGGCCTGTTGCGCGGCGAGGGCCTCGGTCAGCGCCTTCACATCGGCCTGCTGCTTGGCGAGCTGCGGGAGCGACGGCTGCGGCTTCCCGGCCTGGGCACCTTCTGGCTTCCCTTCGCCCGGCTTGCCTTCACCTGGTTTTCCTTCACCAAGCTTGCCATCAGCGGGAGCGCCGTCCGCAGGCTTGCCATCTGCGGGCTTTCCGTCCGCCGGTTTACCGTCAGCGGGTTTGCCATCGGCTGGCTTGCCGTCTGCCGGCTTACCATCGGCAGGCTTTCCATCAGCGGGCTTTCCATCAGCGGGCTTTCCATCAGCGGGCTTGGCATCGGCGGGGGCACCGTCGGGTTTCTCCCCGGCGGGGGCGGCTTCGGCAGCCTCCTGCAGGTTCTTCTGCGCCTTGGCCATCTCGGCAACGGCGGCCTTCAAATCGTTCTGGCCGAGCTTTTCAGCGGCCTTTTCAGCGGCCTGCTTCGCCTCGGCGACGGGCTTGGACTGCGGCTGGGCCTTGGCCTTCTCCGCGACGGCGGCGGCGATCTCCTGCTGCTTCTGCTTGAGCTGGTCCTGCAAGCCAGCGGGCTGGTCGAGCTTGGCGAGCGCCTCATTTACCTGCTTCTGCGCGGCGGCGACGGCTTCCGAGGCCTTCGCAAGCTGAGGCGTGTTGTTCGGGGGCGGCTGGCCGAGTTCGTTGGCGAGTTCCTGCTTCTTCTGATCCACGGCGTTCTTGGCCGCCTGGAGGTCGGCCATGGCCTTGGCCTGCTCGGGACGGGCTGCGGCGGCGTCCGGCTTTTCAAGATCGGCTTTGGCCGCCGCCATGTTTTCCTTGGCCTTGGCGAGGTTGTTGGCTGCTTCAGGGGAAACTTCCTTCGCTTCGGCCTTCGCGGCTTCGGTCTGCTTGGCGACGTCGCCCTGATCCTTGGCGGTCTGCGGGCTGGGCTTGTTGTCCGCCTTCTCGGCGGCCTTGGCGGTGTCGGTCGAGACCTTCTGCTGCTCCTGCATGATCTTGCCGATCTCCTTGCCGAGCTTGTCGAGCTTGGCCAGGTCTTCCTTGGCCTTCTCAAGCTTGGCAATCTGGGAGTCGAGCTGCTGAGCGGCCTTGTCGAGCGCGTCCTTGGCGGCCTGCTGGGCCATCGGGGCGTTGGCCTTGTTTTCGAGGGCCTGCTGGGCCTTCTCTTCCTGGCGGACGGCTTCACCCAGGGTCTTGGCCGCTTCGGGCGCGTTGGCGGCGGCGTCCTGCTGGGCCTGCTGGGTTTCGGCCTTGATGGCCTCCTGCTTGGCGGCCTGCGCGGCGAGCGCTTCGGGCTTCTTCTCGGCCGGGGCGGTCTTCTCCGCCTTCTCTGAATTCTCCTTCACCTGCTCCTGCTTGGCGGCGAGTTCTTCGACCTTTTTCTTGAGTTCCTTCAAGTCAGCCAGCTTGTCCTTGGGCTTCTGCTGTGCCGCCTCGGCCTTGGCGATCTGCTGTTCCAAGGTCTTCTTGGCTTCTTGCATCTTGGCGAGGGCCTGCTCCTGCTTCTCGGCGGCGGCGGGCTCGGTCGGCGTGCGACGGGTGGCCTGCTCCTGCAACTGCGCACGGGCTTCCTGCTGCTTTTCCACGGCGGCCTTCAGTTCGTCGGCGGCCTTGGGCGCGGCCTTCTCCACGTCTTCGCGGATGGAATCAGTCTTGTCCACGACTTCGGCCTGCTTCTTCTCGGCTTCGGCCACCTCGGTCTTTTCGGCCTTGGGCTTGGTGGCCTCCTTGGTCTCGGTGTTGACTTCCTTCTGCTGCTCGATGGCCTTCTCCAGGTCACGCACGGCCTGCTTCATCACTTCGAGGTTGTCGCGGGCGGGCATGAGGAGCTTGGCGAGGTCCTGGAAGACATCGCGGGCGCGCTTCTCGTTGCCGGCGGCGGAGAGGAGGTTCGAGGACTTCAAGTCACCGGTCGCGGAATCCAGCGTGGCACTGAGGCGGGTGTCCTCGGCCTTGGTGAGCGCGGTGCGTGGGCGTTCGCCAGCGGGACCGTCCATGAGGGCGACGACCTTCTGGAGCTTCGTCAGGACGATCTTGGATTCGTCGGCGATGGTGCTCTGCTCGGCTTCCTGAAGCTGGAGGGCGACCTGATGGGCGGTCTCGGTGCGGCGGGCGTCCCGGCCCTTGGTGAGGGTGGCGAGGCCGACGGCTTCCTTCAGGTTTTCGCCCTGACGGCGGGCGAGGGCGGCGAAGCGGGCGGCGATCTCCTGCAAGGCCTGCTGGCGCTGATATTCGAGCAGCAGCGCACGGAGCTGGACGGTCACGGTCTTCTGCCCGGCGAAGGCGTCGAGGGCGCTGCGGCGGGAGGCATCCACGTCGGTGCTGGTGCGGGACTGCTGGAGGAGCGTCACGACGCGGCTGATTTCCTTCTCGCTCAGCTTGTCCAGCACGCCGCGGATGGCCTTGAGCACGACGACGTCGTCGCCTTCGAGGCCGTTGCGCTCGTATTCCTCGATGACCGCGCCGAGCTGCAGGCCGACGCGTCCGGTGGTGGCCTTGATCTGCTCCTGCCGGAGCTCCTGCTGGAGGATCTTGTCACCGCTGTTCGCCAGATCGGCGTGGGCGGCGGTGTTGGAGAAGGCGACGGCGGCAACCGTCAGCGCAAGGAAGGATTTACAGTTCATGATTTGAACACAGCCCGCAGTGCGCTGAATGCGCCCGTCGCGGGAACGGCGTCACGATAAGCAGACGCCGGCGGTAGGCAATGGGATTCAACTTGTTGCGAGGCACTTGGCGTGCGGTGGTTTCGGGACCGAAGCCACGCTGCTGACACCCGCAGCATCTTCGCCGCCGCGATCCAAAGCCGGGTAGCCGATGGCGAGGCCCACGCCACGCCCGACCGCGCCATGAAGTATTAGGCCCCGCAGGAATCGCTCTTCAAGACGGCGGTCAGCTGTCGAGCGTCAGATCGATGAACCGCAGCCAATCGGGCGGTATAGAAGAGCACAATGCTTTCGGCATACTGTCCATCGGTTACGACATTCATGGTGCGCACCAGATGTCTGTCCTTGAGCACCAGGAAATCGCAGATCTTGGTAACGCGATCGTCGTAGCGCAGGCGCCCTTTGGCGACGGAGTCTTTGGGCGTCGCCCATGCCGGCACATCTGGGCAGAACAAATAGCTCCGGTTCCCTTCGTGTTTCACGAAGCCGCCAAACTCGGCGATGCCGGAGATTTGAATGCCCTTCGAGTCGTAGGTTAAAAGCGGTGCTGAAGCGGTGCCGGTTTGTTGATAGGTGTCATCCTCCCTGATGATGAGCGAGCTGCCAGATACTGCTTCGGGTTCACCGAGCTCAGGGGCGGTCTCCTGGTGTAAGAAATCCGTGACAGAACTGTCCTCGGAGCCATCCTCCGGGATGGGCAGTTCCAGCATGGAAGTGAACGCCCAGTGATAGAGATCCCACACGCCAGCTAGTTTTGATTCGAGGGTCATCGAATGTCCTTTCGGGATGCCACAGGGGATGGTTGGGTGACAGTTCAGTCCCAGCCAGCGGGCGGGGGTTTGAGGATGGTTTTGAGATGGGCATAGTAGCGAGGATTCTCCCGGCGGAAGAGCTTGCCACCACCACCCATGTAAGCCCGTGTAAGCTCGTCCCCCGCTTTGGGGAGATCTCCGAGTTCAAACTGGCACTGACCAAGCCGGAGGTGAAAAAAGGGATTGCCGAGGGCACCGGGACACTGCATCGCTTTCAACAGGATGTCCCGACCAAGCGCAAACTCGCCCGAGAGATAATGGGCGTCGCCGATCGCCGCGAGTATCCAGGTGGCCGCATTCCAGTCCTTTCGTGGCTCGGGCAGGAGCTGCCATGCCGCTTCATATCGTTTTATCGCATCCCTGAAACGCCCTTGCTTCGCCAGCGCATCTCCGGTGGCGCACAGAGCTTTGATCCGGTCGTAGGTGGCATCTGGAAGTTCAGCCATAGTGATGCGGAGCGGCCTAACGAATGTGAGGCCACACTTTATGGTCTAGCACGGCGGGCCTGGCCAAGTTTGTTTTTCAGGCCATCCCGTTTGTCGAGCCATATTTGGGTAATGGCAACGGTCTGAAGGTGAAAATGGCGCGGTCCAAAATTCGGAACCACGCACCGGGTTGCTGCAACTCGCTCACGGAGCCAGGTTCAAATTGTCAACGTGCGGATGCGCCCCATCGTCGTGCCGTGGTCACGCTGGTGCGGAGTTTCACCATCTGGCCCACGGGTGCGGCGGTTCAAGCCCGCGCTCCGCGCTTGCCGCCCACCCGCTTGCTTCCGCACACTCGCCGCATGATTGCGAAGTGGAAGTTCCTCGGGCTGTCCGCGGTATTGTGGACGCTCCTGTTGCTGGCGCTGCCGCCCTGGCTGGCGGCGCAGACCAACACGAACACGGCCGCCGTGACGAACGCGCCCGCGCGGCCCCTGCCGGTCACGAACCTGCTGACGCACCTGGCCGTCGAGCGCCGGGAGCTGCTCACCTTCGGCCTGGACAACTTCGAGGCGCTGCGCACGCCGGTGCTTGGCAACCCGCTCTGGCAATACATCGCTTCGCTCATCTACATCGTGCTGGCGTTCTACGTGGCGAAGTTTCTGGACTGGCTCACGCGCGTCTGGCTGCGGCAGTTCACCAGCCGGACGCAGACAACGGTGGATGACCGGCTGCTGGAATTGCTGAACGGCCCCATCAAGGTCGCCGTGTTCGTGGTGTTTCTGCACATCGGCCTGAGCATCTTCAACTGGCCGGGGCAGGTGGAGCAGTGGCTGCACAAGATCTTCGTGGTGATCCTGGCCGTCTCGCTCTCCTACATGGTGCTGAAGCTCACGGACGTGCTGGTGGACATCTGGCGCGAGCGCGGGGCGGACGCGGAGAAGGGGATGAACAACCAGCTCTTCATCGTCATCCGCAAGGGCATCAAGGCCTTCCTCCTCGTGATCGCGGTGCTTGTCACGATGCAGAACCTCGGGGTGAATGTGACGGCCGCCATCGCTTCCCTCTCCATCGGCGGCCTTGCGCTCGGCCTCGCCGCGCAGGACACGCTGGCGAACTTGTTCGGTGCCGTGGCGATTTTTGCGGACCGTCCGTTCCGCATCGGCGACCGCGTGAAATTGGACGCCGTGGATGGGACCGTGGAAGGCATCGGCCTCCGTAGCACGCGCGTGCGCAGTCTGGAAGGACACCTCGTCACGATCCCCAACAAGACCATGGGCAACGCGACCATCACCAACGTGACCGCGCGCCCGAACATCAAGACGGAGATGAACCTGGGCATCACCTACGACACGCCGACGGCGAAGGTGAAACGGGCCACGGCCATCCTGGAGGAGGTCTATCGTGTCCATCCGCTCACGACGGATGTGTGGGTCAGTTTCAACAAGTTCAACGAGTCGGCGTTGAACATCTTCGTGGTCCATTGGTGGAATGGCGTGGACGCGAAGGCGCATCTGGCCGGAATGCAGGAACTCAACCTGGAGATCAAGCGGCGCTTCGACGCCGAGGGCATCGAGTTCGCCTTCCCGACGCAGACGATGCATGTGAAGACGACGACGGTCGGGCTGGGCGTGTGAGGCGGCGACTCGAACCCACAAAGGGGAGAGCCCGCGAAACACGCTAAACAGGCGAAATGAAAAGGCGTTCAAACCGGATGCCCAGGCGAAAACGACCGAGCTGGCTTTCCGCCCTGGAGCCTGCGGAATGTGTTGCGGGGCGGCGCGAATCAGTTTGGGATTTCCCCCCGAATTTCAGAGAGGCATCCGGTTCAGCCCGAATCCCGAAGTGAGGTTTTGAGAAGCCCTGATGGGCTGCTCGGGCTGGCGCACGCCGAAAGACCCGGTGGAATCGGAGCCGGTCCGGCCTTCGACGGCGACAAGTCGCCTGCGGAAAGCGGTGACAAGTCACCGCACTCCATAGCGCGCTTGGACCGCTCCTGTTCTGATGCCAATAACGGGATTACGCTGGTCGATTGAACGCGCTCTCCCTCACCCCGGCCCTCTCCCGCTGGGAGAGGGAGCCACGTAGCCCCGTGCGGTTAGCAGAGGTGCATCGCTTGGACACGTTGCTGCCGAAGATTCTCCCTCTCCCAGCGGGAGAGGGCCGGGGGGAGGGAGAGCGGCCACGAAGTCAGGCGAGCGTTCGTTTTACCAAACTCTCGTAGTTGGCATGGTGCTACCCGAGGCCGTTTGGAATTCGGATTTAGAACAGGAGGTGCAGCGATGAATCGCTGAGCCTGCGGAGATGTTAAAGACCTACCGCTTTCGCGTCTATTCGCGTGTTTCGCGGGCTATTTCAGTTTCGGAGGACCACAGGTTCATGCCGAGCGGGGGGCCCGGCGCTCCGCTGCTTACCGCACGACTTCGAAGGCGAAGCCTTTCAAGTATTCCGTCTCGGGAATACAAGGGATGAACGGATGGTCGGGGGACTGGGTGAAGGTGGCGACGCGGCGCAGCACGCGACGCGTGTCGAATGCGGCGGAGAGGACGACATCCTGAAACGTCGCGCTGTCCACATGGTGCGAGCAGCAGAACGTGGCGAGCAGGCCGCCGGGCTTGAGCAGTTTCAGCGCGCGGAGATGGATCTCCTTGTAGCCGCGCAGAGCGTCCCCGACCGAGGCGCGGTTGCGCGTGAACGAGGGCGGGTCGAGCACGATGGCGTCGAACTTCGGAATGAGCTTCTCGTGCGGGCCGACGGTGGTGTGCGTCTTGAGCCAGTCGAAGACGTTCGCGGCCTCGAAGGTGCATTTCTCGGCGAGGCCGTTGGTGGTGGCGTTGCGCGTGGCGGCGGCGATGGCGTCCGCACTCTGGTCCAGGCCGTGGACGTGCCCGGCACCCGCGCGCGCGGCGTGCAGCGCGAAGCCGCCGAGGAAGCTGAAGCAGTCGAGCACGTTCGCTCCAGGCGTGAGCGCGATGAGTTCGGCGGTGCGCTGGTAGTTGGCCTGCTGGTCCAGGTAGAGGCCGGTCTTGTGGCCGGCCCGCAGGTCGGTCTCGAACTTGAGGCCGTTCAAGTCCACGGACACCGGGCCGTCGAGCGTGCCTTCGAGGATGCCGTTGGCCTCGGGCAGGCCTTCAAATTTGCGCGAGGCCATTTCGTTCCGCTCCACGATGGCGCGCGGGTTGAAGATGGTCTTGAGCGCGGCAAGGATCATGGCCTTGCGCTGGTCCATGCCGAGCGAGGAGGTCTGGATCACGAGCACGTCGTCGTATTTGTCCACGATCAGGCCGCTGAGG
>CAZOCL010000287.1:0-8487 GCA_964578245.1 uncultured Klebsiella sp.
AGACCGGCTCCGCCCCGGCGGAAGACCCCGTCCACCCGGCGGAACTGCTCGCCACGATCTACCACAGCTTCGGCATTGACCCGGAAACCGTGGTGATGAACCACCTCAATCAGCCGCGTGAGCTGGTGAAGGCGAAGGCGGTCACGAAGCTCTTCGCGTAAACCGAAGGGTCACAGATTTCAGGCGAGGCCGCGCAAGTGCGCGGCCTTTGCTTTTGGAGCGCCGGTCTCCGGCCCGGCGAGCGGAGCGCGGCGTTCACCGCAAAAGGGTGGAGAGGAAGAATACGTTCGAACCGCCTGTGGCTTGCTCACGTTTCTGCGGCCTGAAGGCCGCGCTGCTCACCGTCGGCATTCGCCTGCTTCGGAATCCGGGGGACGCACAGAAACACGCCGGGTCGGAGACCGGCGCTCCGGGGCTAGCCTTGTCGTTGCGCGACGAAGGGCTGTCCGGTTTGGCCGTAGCGGGTCACGGCGGTCACGGCGATGGCCTCAGGCAGTTGGCTGGCAGCGCCTCGGAAGCTGCGGTTCAACTGGCTGCCGGGCAGCACTTCCGTCTGCCACGCTCCGTTGAAGCGCATCTGCACCAGCCACCAGCCGGGCAGCGTGCCACCCGGGGTGGCCCACTGGAACACCGACACCGTCCGGCCCGCATCCTGGCCGAAGGCAACTTGCGGACGCTCCGGCACGGCCTTGTCCAGCCACGGCGACGCGGGGATGAGCGCGGGGGACTGGTTGATCAGGCGGGCGAGCTTGTCGGCGAGGCCGTCTCGGTTCTGGTGCAGCGCCTTGATGCTCCATTGCAGGCTGCCGCTGGCTCCCGGCTGGGTGCGGATGAGCTGAAGCTGCTTGATGATTTCATCCGCGCTGCGACCGGGACCGATGGTGGCGGAGGAAAGACCCGGCCACAGATGGCGCGCGGCGGAGTTCTGTGCGGCCCACCATTTCAGGAGCACGGGAAAGCTCTGCTCCGGGGCGTCAATGCTCCAGTAGAGCTGGGGCGCGAGATAGTCCACCCACCCGGCCCGGAACCATTTGAGGGCGTCCGCGTAAATCTCCTGCGTCGCGTCCATGCCACGGATGCCGGGCGGGACGCCGGGCTTCCAGATGCCGAACGGACTGATGCCCACTTTCACCCAGGGCTTCTCGGCCTTCACACTGGAGTGAAGGCGCTGGACGAAGCGGTTGACGTTGTCGCGCCGCCAGTCGTCCCGTGGCAGCTTGCCACCGGACTTCTGATACTTCCGCCAACTGGAATCATCGGGGAAATCCACCACCTGCTTCGCAACGTTCTTCTCCTTGTAGGGGTAGAAGTAGTCGTCGAGATGGACACCGTCGATGTCGTAGCGGCGCACGACATCAAGAATGACGCGGAGGGAGTGCTCGTGAACGAGCGCCTCGCCGGGGTCGAGCCAGAGGAGCTTGCCGTAGGTGCGGACCAGCTCCGGGCGGGTCTTGCTGATGTGGTTCGCAGCGACCGGACTTCGGGCGGAGTTGTGCCGGGCGCGGAAAGGATTGAACCAAGCGTGCAGTTCCAGCCCGCGACGGTGCGCCTCGGCGACCGCGAACGAGAGCGGGTCGTAATACGGCTCGGGGGCGTGCCCCATCGTGCCGGTGAGATACTCGGACCACGGCTCCAGCTTCGAGGCATACAGCGCATCGCAGCCCGGGCGGACCTGGAGGACGATGCTGTTGAGGCGGAGAGCGACGGCCTTGTCCAGCAGGCCGATCAGCTCCATCTGCTGCTCCTGCGAGGTGAGGCCGGCCTTGGATGGCCAGTCAATGTTGCCCACCGAGGCCACCCACGCCCCGCGAAACTCTCGCGGCACGGCAGGGGGAACTTCCTTCGAGGAAACGTAGCCGACGCCGGGTGCGCCACGAACGGGGATGACCGGGGCGGCGAGCATCAGGGCAAGCATCGCACGACGGTTCATGACGCGGAGCATAGCCGAGAAACGGGGAATCACCAAGGCAAACTGCTGAATCTGCGTCGCGCTCCGCATTAGATATTTCATTGAGAGCCATTGGGAATTGGTATCAGGCTCCAGCGGGCGCCGCTTGAAACAGACCCTGCGCGGACTCACTCCACATTCGTGGAAAGCTGGAGCAAAACCACCGCTCCGGCTGCGGAGCTTGCCCGAGTGACGGGAAACGAGCTACGGTTCGCACCGTGAAATCATCCTATGAACTCGCGATGGAGCGGCTGAGCAAGCAGGCCCCCTCCGCCAAACTCACCGCCGAGCAGAAGGCCAAGCTGGCCGACCTCGAATCTCTCTACAAATCCAAGATCGCCGACCGCGAAATCCTGGTGAAAGGCCAGCTCCGGAAGGCCGCCGAGAAAGGCGACGCCGAGGCCTATGAGCAACTGGAGAAGCAACTCGTCAGCGACCGGAAGACCTTGAATGCCGAGATGGAAGAGAAGAAGGAACTTGTCCGCGCGGGCAAGGATTGAACGCGCCGACGACGCCGTGAGGAGACACTGAACCATCTCCATGTCTGCCCCCGAACCATCCGGCAGCCTGCCCGCTGCGCTGGCCGCCATCCGCTCGAACAAGCCCCTGCTCTACCTGCTCGCCGGGGCGCTGGGCGGGGCGGCGGGTTCGGTGCTGGCGGAGTTCGCACCGGGTGGCGGACCGAACGCCACCCCGGTGACGATGATCGTCACCACAGGCCTCTGGTCCGGCATCGCCGCGAGTGTGCTGAGCACGGCGCTGTTCGTGGCGGGCGAGTGGCATCAGCGCCGGGAGGTGCGACCACGAAGCGTCCAAAAGATTCTCTTGTTCGGTGCCCTCGCGGGGTTCGTCTCGGGTGCCGCCGCCCAGGCAGCGTATTCGGTGCAGATCGGAACGGCAGCGTTCCACTCCATCGTCGTCCGCACAGTTTGCTGGGCGTTAATGGGCGGGCTGCTCGGGGCATTGCTTTCCCGCCCGGTGCCGAACTTGGGCTTGTTCCGTGGATTGCTCGCAGGCGCGATGGGCGGTGGGCTGGGCGGCATCGGCTTCCTCGTGGTCGGCCAGTTGCTGCCCGCTGCACTTGGCCGGCTCGTGGGCATCGGCACGCTCGGCCTCGCACTGGGCCTCGCGATGATCGTGGTCGAGAAGCTCTTTCGTGAGGCCAGCCTCGAAGTGATCTGGGCACCGAACGAGACGACGAACTTCAACCTCGGCGCGCAGGCGGTGACCATCGGTGGGGGTGAGGATCACGTCTTCGTGCGCGGGCTGCCGCCGCGCTTCGCGAGTGTCGTGTTCACCAACGGCCTCATCGAATACGTCGAGACAGCCACCGGGCAGCGCACCCCGCTCAAGAACGGCAGCCGTCTGGAAATCGGCAAGCTGAAGCTCGTCATCCACGCGGCGAAGTAGGTGGCGTAGCCGCCATGTCGAGCGTCAGTTTCGAAAAATCATGGACGAAGCGGCGTCGAACTCAGGGTTCCGAACCGAAGGGGAAGCTGGAAATGCACCTGACGCGGCGGCGCAACCGTTGCGGTATGGAGTGCGGCGAGTTCTCGCCGCTTTCCGCAGGCGACTTGTCGCCGTCGAGGTCTGGCGGTTCACTCTGGCCGAGAAGCTCCGGGCTGGCGCAAGCTGAAGGACCCGGTGGAACCGGCCCCGCCTCGAACTTCGACGGCGACAAGTCGCCTGCGGAAAGCGACAAGTCACCGCACTCCATAGCGCGCTCAGACCGCTCCTGCGCTTGTGCTTTCCGAGGCTCCTTCTGCCTACGCCGACGTTCTCGGCTCAATCCACGAACGCCGCCTCGTTCGAAACCATGAGGATGTGGGCCAGCTTCTCCCAGGCGGTCAGGTTCTTCGCCGATTCCGCGCGCGTCTTGCCGAAGTCCGCTTTCGCATCCCATTCCGCCTCGCTGCCACCGGCGGATGACTTGGAGCCCTTTGCCATGTCGGTGAACTTGAGCTTAGGCGCCCAGTTGAAGCTGTCGCTGTTCGAGTTCGCGCGACAGTCCACGAAGAAGTCGAGCGTGTCGCCCGCCTTCACCGAAACGTTCTCCACGCGCAGTTCCGCCGTGCTGCTCTGGGCCATGGCCTCCGCGAGCACCCCAGTGCGGCTGCTCACGATCCGCGCGTGGACGCCGTCCCCGGCGGCGTTGCTGTGCGCGAGCGTGCCCGATACCGAGACCGTGCCGTCACGCGGTGACACCCAGCGGCGGATGGCGGAATGCGCCTGATCCTGGCCGGGGTGGCCGCCCTCGGCACGGAGCATTACATGCCCGAGCTGCCGGTCCGGGAAATCCTGCGCAACCTGCCACTGACCGCCTGTAAAAAAGGCAAAGGGAGTGAAGCTCTTCACCCGTTTCGCCGCGTCGTCAAACGCACCGTAACCATACTGCCAGCCGGCGTTCAGCTTGGTCTCGGCCGGAGCTTCGGCCGGGGCGGCCAGGAAGGCCTTCGCCATCGCCACTTCATCCGCCGCAGGGTTGCGTTGATACACGGTCGCGTAGAGATAACGGATGCGGTCCTCGTCAGTGGTGAACTTCTTGAAGTCATCCCGTGCCGCGAGCGCCTGCGCCTGTTGCAGGACGAACGGCGAGTTCATCAAGAAGAGCGCCTGTTGCGGCACCGTGGTGAGGAAGCGCTGGGAGGCGCTCACGTCCGGGCTGGCGAAATCGAACGTGCGGAACATGGCCGGGAGGTTCTGCCGGTCGATGTAACCGTAGGTCGTGCGCCGGGTGGCGAAGGGCTGCGTGGTCAGTTCCACCGGCAGACCGCCGGGTGTGAGGTCGAGCTTGCCGGACGCGAGCAGGAGCGCGTCGCGCAGTTCTTCGAAGTCAAGCCGCTGGCGGTTGAACTTCCACAACTGCATGTTCGCCGGATCAGCCTTTACGCACTCGGCGCGGTCATCGCTCGCCTGCTGATAGGTGGCGGAGAGCATGATGAGCTTGTGCAGCTTCTTGACGCTCCAGCCATCGGCGACGAAGCGCGAGGCCAGCCAGTCGAGCAGTTCAGGGTGTGTCGGGGGATCCGCCCGCAGGCCGAAGTCGCTCGGGGTGCGGACCAGGCCCGCGCCGAAGTGCCAGGTCCAGACACGGTTCGCCATCACCCGGGCGGTAAGCGGGTTGTCGCGGCTCGTGATGGCGCGGGCCATTTCGAGGCGGCCACTGGCCTTGGCCGGAAACGGCTCGGGGGTCTTGCCGGCCGCCACTTGCAGAAACCCCCGCTCCACGGCGGGGCCACGGTTGCCTGGATTGCCGCGCACGAAGACATACGGCCGCGTGGGGGAATCGCGGTCCACCAGCGCCATCGCGCGCGGGGGAGCCCCGGGGTGTGTCGCGTCCACCTCGTCCACCTTGGCCTTCAACTGGCGCAGGCGCGGGCGGGCATCCTCCAGCAGCGTGTCGTTCTCCGGCGCGGGCAGGTTCGGCGGCGCGTCGTCCGCGCGCAGCGCGAGGCGCAACGCTTCCTTGTCATTGTCCGCGTGCGGCGTAGAGGCATCGGCGTCCGTGAGGAACTTGGCGTAGCGCTCGGCCGTTTCCTTCACTGACTTGGGCGGCGTCTTGAAGGCAGCAACCACTGCGGGATGCGAGCCGGGCGGGACCACGACCTTCGCAGCCTCTTCGGCGAACTTGTCATCCGGCAGTTTCGCGTAGGCATGCCAGGCCGCCCAGAGCGGGTCCGGGGTCTTCGCGCCTGCCGACTTCGCGAGGAAGTCCTGCCAGCGGCGGACGACGGCGGGGATCAGCTTGCGCTCCTGGAAATACTTGTCGCGGTTCTGGCGAGTCGCGGTGGCGGAGGCCCGGGCGACCTTGGGGTCCACTTCGTCCGCCGCGACCAGATAGTCGGCGGTGCGTTTGCGGAGCATCCCGAGCTGCTTATCGAGCTGTTCAAGCCGGTATTTCTCCAGCTCGTCCTCGCGCTTCTGCTTCTCGGCCAGGTAGGCACCGTGCGAAGCCGCGTCGGGTTTGATGCCCAGCAAAGGCTTGTCCGCCGGCTCCTGACTCGAAGCGAAGACGCCGTAAAGGCTGTAATACTCCTTGGTGGAGACGGGATCGTATTTGTGGTCGTGGCAGCGGGCGCACTGGACGGTCAGGCCCATTGTCCCGCGTGTGACCACGTCAATGCGGTCATCAATGATGTCGTGGACATTGTTCAGGAAGCGGCGGCCCAGCGTGAGAAAGCCCAGGCCAGCGAGTGCGCGCTTGTCTTCGCCGAGCTGGAGCTGGTCCGCGGCGATCTGCTCCATGAGGAAGCGGTCGTAAGGCGTGTCCTCATTGAAGCTGCGGATGACGTAGTCGCGATAGGTATAGCTGAAGGCGAAGCGACGCTGTTCGTCGCCCGCAAGGTAGCCCTTGGTGTCCGCGTAACGCGCGACGTCCAGCCAGTGCCGGCCCCAGCGCTCGCCGTAACGCGGCGAGGCCAGAAGCTGGTCCACGAGCCTGGCAAAGGCATCCGGCGACTGGTCCGCAACGAACGCCTCGACCGCCGCCATGGAGGGCGGCAGGCCGTGCAGGTCGAAGTAAGCGCGGCGGATGAGCGTGCGCTTGTCCGCGCGCGGGGAGAGGGTCCAGCTTTTCTCGGAGAGTTTGGTGAGGACGAAGGCGTCGATGGGATTGGCGATTGGCGATTGGCGATTGGCGATTTTTGGAACCACCGGGTCCTTCACCGGCTGAAACGCCCAGTGGTTCCTCACCTGGGCCGGGTCCGACAGCGGCGGGCCAGCGTGCTTGCCGGTGCGCGGGTCGGGTGCCCCCATGCGCACCCACTCCTCGAAAAGGGCGATCTGCTCGGCGGAGAGCCTCTTACCCTTCGGGGGCATCTGGAGGTCCTTGTCCGTGTAGCGGATGGAACGGATCAACGGGGACTTGTCTGGCTGGCCGGGAATGATGGCCGGACCGTTTTCACCACCCTTTTCCCAGCCGGCCCGTGTGTCCAGCGCGAGACCACCCTTGGGCTTGTCCGGCGCACCGCCGTCATGGCACTTGAGGCAGTGCTCGATGAGCAGGGGGCGAATCTTGTTCTCGAAGAAATCATGGCCACCCGAGGATTCGGCCGCGTGCGCGCGGAACACGGACACGCTGACTAGCAGGGCAAGGCGGACAAGTCGGGGCATTTTAATCATGCTTCTGGGACAGTGTAGCGGGGACCGCGAAAAAGCCAACCACCGCACTGGCTAGTGGGCGACGCGCTGAAGGCGCGAGCTATTCGGAGGAAGACGGGTTGCCCACGGATTACGCGGATGACACGGATGGGGGAAATGCGCCAAGTCAGTGTGTTTCATCCGCGCTATCCGGGTCATTCGCGGGCACGACTGCTTCCTCCCCGCTGACCAGCACCACGAACTCGCCTTTCAGCGAGCGTTTCTGCAGCAACGTAATCAGGTCGGCAGGCTTGCCGCGCAGGAACTCCTCGAACTTCTTGGTCAGCTCCCGCGCGAGGACAACGGTGCGGTCAGGGAAAACCTCGCTCAGCTCCCCCAGCAGCTTTTCAATGCGATAGGGCGACTCATACAGGGCCAGCGTTCCGGCGAAAGCCTTTAGCGCTTCGAGCGCCTTGCGCCGCTGGCCGGACTTGTGCGGGAGGAAGCCGATGAAGTGAAACTCGTCGGTTGCCAGCCCGCTCGCGGTCAGCGCCGCCACCAGCGCACATGGACCGGGCACCGACTCCACGCGCAGGCCCGCCGCCACCGCTGCCCGCACCACGCGTTCACCGGGGTCGCTGATGCCCGGGGTGCCGGCGTCGGTAACCAGGGCGACCTTTTCACCGCGCTTGAGCCGCTCAAGGATTTCCTCCGCACGCTTCGCCTCGTTGAACTGGAAGTAGCTCAGCATCGGCTTGGAGATCTCGAAGTGCTTGAGCAACTGGCCTGTGCGCCGGGTGTCCTCCGCCGCCACCACGTCGCACTCGCGCAAAACCCGGAGCGCCCGGAGGGTGATGTCCTCCAGGTTGCCGATGGGCGTGGCGACCAGGTAGAGAGTGCCTGGGGTCAGCGGCGGCCGCGTGCTTTCCATGCCACCAGCGTGCCAGTGGCAGCCGGGGAAGCGAAACCATTTTCAAACCCAATTGCGAAGCGGAGCGCGGCGTTCACGCCGCAGAAGGCTGCGAATGGAACAGCGCGCTCGAACCACCGCTGGCGTGCTGCCGTTTCTGCGGCCTGAAGGCCGCGCTCCTCCGCATCGGCGTCCGTCCGCTTCGGTGTTCGGGTTCAACCAATGCCGGTGGGTCGCTACAACGCGCCGGCCCATTTGAGCAAGCCATAGATGAGCAGACCTTCCACTGCCAGATATAGCAGGAAGGCCAGCACAGGCAGGACATCATCCATGAATTGCCGCACGGCTCTCACGACGTCTCCGTAGCAGCGGCAATGCCTTTCGCGACGCTGGGCGCCTGCGGGAAACACCTGAGCCCCGACCGGGGAAGCGTCATTCTGGCGCGGGTTTGGCACTCTGCCCGGCTCCTCACTGGAACCCCCTTGTTGCTTTGCATGAATTTCCCGTGAACCCCCCAGCGTCGGCTGCTAGGGTCAGAACAACTTGAAAC
>CAZOCL010000288.1:0-7215 GCA_964578245.1 uncultured Klebsiella sp.
CGTTTGGGGTCGCGTGGGCGATGGGAAATGCGGAGTGCGGAGTGGGGAATGCGGAATCGGTGGGGGCGAATGGTCCCGGGCCGTCAACGTCGCCGGGGGGAAGAGCAATGCCGAATGCTGAATCCCGGGTGCCGAGTCCGCCTCCTCACGTCGTCGGCTACGAGGGGGGAGGAGATGCTCGCTCCGCTCGCCTCGCTTCGCTCGAGATGGGGCTCGACGGAGTCTCGCCCTACCGGGCGGAGGGGGACACGACGGGCCGGTGCTCGGCGCTCCTGGGCGTGGGGCTGGGGCTGGTGGCGGGGGTGGCGGTGATTCTGTGGATTGGGCAGCAGCATCCGCTGCAGTATGACCGGTGGCCGGAGACACGGGGGAATGCAGGGGTGCGCGTGGTGTGGCTGGCGGCGGCGTTGGGGGTCGTGGCGGTGGTGGCGGGGTTGGGAGCGCGGGCGAGCCGGGAACGGCTTCTGGCCAGTGGCGCGCTGCTGGTGCTGCTGGCGGCGGACCCGCTGACGCATCAGCCGAATCAGATGCCGCGCGTTCCCGCAGCGGTGGTCAAGATGGTCAGTCCATTGGGAACGGGGGGTCGCTCCCTTCTGGGATGGGGCCGACTGATGATTTCTCCAGAAGCAGAGCGAAAGTTGCTTCACGGGCAGCATGTGGATTACGGGAGCCTGCCGCCATCAGCGGCTGCCGAGCCTGCCAGCCTTTGGGTGTTGGATTACGGTGGCAAGCTGAATGCGTTCTGGTCACATCTCAATCTCCTATATGGACTGCCCAAGGTGAATGGTTCTTCCACCCTGCAACTCCGCGAGCAGGCCGAGGTGCAAAAACTGTTGTATCCGACCAACACTGCCAGCGCTCCGCCAGCGGAGGGCCTGAAGCGGTTCCTCGGCGTCAATCCCGAGCAGCTTCTCAATGAGACAGGCCGAGCTGAATTTGAAATACGTTATTTGCTGCCTCCCGACGTCTCCTGGGTTCGTCTAGGCGCTAAGCCAGTGTTTTTGCCACAGGCCGAGCTCTTGAAGGAACTCGTGAGCACTTCGTTCGACCGAAATAAGGTTGTGTTGTTCACGTTTCCGGAGGTCTCTGCGGGTCAGATGCTGGCCGTGGCCACCACACAGGGAAGCGCGCGGTGGGAAAAGTTTTCCGCGAACGAACTCAGCATCGAAGCGAGCACGGACGTTCCCGCGATGATGACCTTGGCCCAGTCCTACTACCATCCATGGAAGGCGTTCGTGGACGGGCAGCCGGTGAAGTTGTGGCGGGCGAACCATGCGTTTCAGGCGGTCGAGGTCCCGGCGGGGAAGCACACGGTGCGGCTGGCGTATGTGGATGAGCGGTTCCGGCTCGGGGTGGGGATTTCGCTGGCGGGGCTGGCGGTGTGCGGGCTGCTGTGGTGGCGGGGGAGGAGGACGATGTGATGAAGAAGCTATGGGCAATGACCGGGGCGGGCGACGGTGGAGGGCGTGCTGGTGGGGGGGCATGGTCTGGTGAGTCGGCGTGCTGGGGGGGCGGGGGAGAGGGGGGTGATGGGACGAATGGGACCAATAGGACGGATGGGACCAAGGGGAAGGGGGTGGACCGGGGAGGGTGCGCCGATGACGGCGGGTTTATTTGCGTGGCGCTATTTCAGGTGGGTGGGGGATGGGCTAGGGTGTGCGGGGTGCCGGGATTTCAGATGGGAGATTTCAGATTTCAGAGGGGTGCGGCGTGGCTCACTCTGCGAGGGTGCACTTGTGCGGCGGCTGTGGGCGCAAAGCGGGCGGGACGCCCGCGCTCCCGGGTGAGGGGCATTTTGCGGAACGAAGCCAATTCTGGAGGGGGTCCAAAGTCCAAGGTCCAAGGCGAGGATCTCGGGGCGACGGGGGGGCTCGACATTGGCATACCGAGCTATGGGGTTTTTGCCAAACGAAGCCATTTTGAAATGGGTGGGTTCCCAGGTGCAAGTGGCTCTGGAGGAATGAATTGCATGGGGGATCAGTCGCAGGTAAATGGCATTTTACGAAACGAAGCCAATTTGAAGCCTGACGGAGAGCAGGGGTCGGTCCACGCCGGGCCGGAGACCGGCGCTCCAGGGGGCGGGATGGCCAGCCTGATAGACAATGGGTCATGGCCGATAGCCGATGGGAGTTTGCCAAACGAAGCCATTGAGCGAGGAGATCATGGAAGCTCGAAGGGAAGAGACACCGCAGAGGCGGGACGGACGCAGAGGGCGGGTGGAGGGGGGGGCAGGGTGGGCGGGATGGGGCGATTTCAGATTGGAGATTTCAGATTTCAGAAGGGGAGAGGTGCGTCGCGGCTCAATCTGCAAGGGGGCACTTTGGCGGCGGCTGTGAGCGCAAAGCGGCCGGGCCGGCCGCGCTCCGGGGTGGTGGGGGTTTTGCGAAACGAAGCCATTGGGAGAGAGGAGCAGGGCCCAAAGTCTGAGGTCCAAAAGTCCAAAGTCTGGGGAGTGCGTGCGGCCAGGCGGGGTGGTGGATTTGATGGGATGGCTCGGTGTAAGGAGGGCTCAGAAGACGGGATTTTACCAAACGAAGCCATTTGGGATGTGGGGGGAGAAAGTTAGAGACTCCTCACGTCGTCTCACCTACGCGAACAATGATCCTGTGACTGACGAACTTCATAGCTCCGAACCCGAAACTCCGAACCCGGAACGGTTTCTGACGCCGGGGCGTTTTGCGGTCGTGCTGGCGGTGCTCCTAGCCATCACGTTTTGGCGGGTGCTGTTTGGGGGCGAGGCGTTTTTCTATCGGGACTATGGGTTCCTCGGGTATCCGTTTGCGCACTTTCATCGGGAGTGTTTCTGGAGCGGGGATTTCTTCCCGCTGTGGAATCCGTATGTGAATTGCGGGGCACCGTTTCTTGCGCAATGGAATACGCTGTGTCTATACCCGGGGTCGCTGATTTATCTGCTGCTGCCGTTGCCGTGGTCGCTGGGGTTCTTCTGCGTGGTGCATCTGTTCCTCGGCGGGATGGGGATGCGCGCGCTGGCGGAGCGGTGGACGGGCAGTCCCTTCGGGGCGGGGGTGGCGGGGGTGGCGTTTGTCTTCAGCGGGCTGGTGCTGGGGTGCGTGATTTATCCGAACTACCTAGTCGCGCTGGGGTGGATGCCGTGGGTGGTGCTGGCGGTGCGACGGGCGTGGCTGGAGGGCGGAAGGTGGCTGGTGATTGCGGCGCTGGTCGGGGCGATGCAGATGCTGACGGGGGCACCGGAGATTATTTTGCTGACGTGGGGGCTGATGGCGATGTTGTTGGTTGTGGACTGGGTCCAACGTCCAAAGTCCAAAGTCCAAAGTCGGTCGGCACAAGGACGCGGTGAGACCGAGCACGCTCCCTTTCCCCTCACCCCAGCCCTCTCCCCTGAGGAGAGGGGGGGCGGGGGGGCGTCTTCGGGTGTTACGGGGGCCTCACTCGCGGGGGCTACTGCTAGTCCTTTGGGTCCAAAGTCAGAGGCGCATGAGACTGCTCCAGCACCGACGGCGTCTCCCCGTCTCCCAGGGGGAGTGGGACGGGGTGAGGGAGAACGCAGGCAAAGTGAGCCCCCCTCGTCCCCTTCAGTCCAGTGCCCGACTAATCACTACTTACTAATCACTCGCTTCTGCTCGGTCATCGCGCTGATCACGGGGCTGTGCGCGGCGCAGTTGCTGCCGTTCTTCCAGTTGCTCGCGCTTTCGCAGCGGAGCGGGGATGCGGTGAACACGTTCTGGTCGCGGCGGGGGTGGGGGTGGGTGAACTTGTTCTTTCCGCTGTTCATGAACTTCCAGACGGAGCAGGGGGTGTTCGTGATGATCGGGCAGTCGTTTTTTCCATCGGTATATCTGGGCATCGTGCCGCTGACGCTGGCGGGGCTGGCGGTGTGGGGGATTGGGCTGCGACGGGGGGCAGGTGTGATGCGCGCGGAAACGGGTGGTGAATTCGTGGCGACCCTTCCCCCTCACCCCGGCCCTCTCCCTCCGGGAGAGGGAGAAAGGCAGTCCGCGCTCGGCGATGCGGCAGCCCCGTGTCCCGCTGCCGTGTGGGAGGTGCGGCTGCTGGGCGCGGCGACGCTGCTGGCGGTGCTGCTGGCGATGGGGGACAATTTTCCGCTGTGGGGCTGGTTGCGCGCGGTGCTGCCGCTGGGGGTGATGCGCTTCCCGGTGAAGTCGCTGTTGCTGGCGGGATTTACGGTGCCGCTGCTGGCGGGGTTTGGCGCGGCGTTCGTGTGGGCGCGAGCAAGGCAGGTGCTTCAGGCGGAATTCTCGGTGGCCGAGGGGGATTCGCGGGATGCGATATTGAAGCGGTTCAGTCGCAGTGGTTTTTGGAAAGGCTGGCTGGTGGTGCTGGGGGTGGTTACGGCGCTGCTGGCGGTCAGCTATCTGGTGGCGGTCCGGTTTCCGCTGGTGAAGCTTGATCCTCAAGCGGCGTTGGAGTGCGTGGAATTGCGCACGGGCGTTTTGTGGTGGGGGGCGGTCGCGTTCATTGGCGTCGCGTTTGCGTTTGGGCAGCGGATGGTAGCGGGCGCGTCGGTGCTGCTGGTCGGGGTGATGGCGCTGGATGGGGCGTTTCATTGCGGGGTGCTCAATCCGACCATCTCCGCCTCGGCCTTCGAGCCGGGGGCGATTGCGGCCTACCATGCGCAGAAGGGTGCGCTCACGCCTGCGCCGAAGCTGGGTGAGTCGCGTATGATGCTGAGCCCGCAGGCTGAACGGGCGTTGCACACACGGATGGTGCCGAAGTTTTACGACGACTTCATCGGGCAGCGGCTGGCGTTTTGGGGGAATCTAAATCTGCTCGACGGGCTGCCGAAGGTGAACGGGGCGTCCACGCTGGTGGCGCGCGAGTGGAATGACGTGGAGTATTTCCTCTACGGCACGACGAATCCCGCGCCCGCGAATCTGATGGATTTTCTCGGGGTGACGCATACGACGAAAGCGGGGGAGCTGATGCAGTGGGAGCGGCGGGAGACGGCGATGCCGATGGTGAGTGTGGGGCAGAAGGTTCAATCCTATGACGATGGATCGCAATCGGTGGGTGCGTTGCTGGGAGAGAATTGGAACCCGCGTGAAATGATTTTGATTGCTGCAAGCGCCTTAACCAACCGAGTTGATCGAGCCTCGGCCACAGCTCGCGTCAGGCACTTCCAGCCTCGGGCCAGCGGCATGCAGCCGGCATCGGTGAGCGACGACAGCAACGGACGGCGGCTGCAAGCCGCCGGCACGGATGCGGGCGCGTCGGGCATGATCGAGGTGGAAGCCGAAGCGGCAGCGCCGACGGTCCTCGTGCTCGCGCAGAACTTTTACCCTGGCTGGCGGGCGACGGTGAATGGCCAGCCGGCACCGGTGCTGCGGGCGAACCACGCTTTTCAGGCCATCGCCATCCCCGCCGGCAAAAGCACCATCCGGCTCGACTACGTGGACTGGCCGTTCCGTTTCGGGGTGGGCATTTCGCTGCTTACCTTGGCCGGGTGCGGGGTGCTGTGGCGGCGGGCGAAGCAAACCTGAATTCAGATGCTCGCCAAGGATTGCCGATGGACATCGAGAGGGAACTTGACGCGAATTACGCGAATTGTCGCGAATGGGAATCGCCAACTGGCTGGCTGGCTCCAATTCGCGGTAATTCGCGTAATTCGCGTCATGGGTCTGGTTTGATTTTATGCGCTGGCCATTGAACCTAAATGCCGCCGATGAGAAACCGCTGAAGACGCGGAATACACGGAAGGGGAAGGAGTTGAGGCGCGTGCGGCGAATTTGGACGTTCAGCCGGCGGGTGAAAGCAGGCTCGTTGCTATCGGCTTCTGCTTCCGCGTGTTCCGTGTATTCCGTGGTTCCAATTGCGGTTTCTAGGTTGAACTTCACCGGACACACATCGCACTTGGAGCCGCGCCGGTTCTTTTCTAGCCTTGCCGCATGAACCTCTTTGCCGCTTTCGCCGAGACCGTGGCGCGTCGCCGCTATCACCCGGCCATCTTCTGGGGCGAGGCGCAACTGGCTTACGACTGGCTCGCGCAGCGGGCGGCGTGGGTGTCGCGCACGCTGGCGAACGACCACGGCGTCCGGCGTGGACACCGGGTGGCGGTGTGGCTGAAGAACTGCCCGGAGTTTCCGTGCGCCTTGTTCGGTGTGTGGCGGGCGGGCGGGGTGGTGACGGTGATCAACAACTTCCTTAAGCCGGACGAGGTGGCCTTCATCCTCGCGGATTCCGGCGCGGAGATCGTCATCACGGACCACAGCCTGGCGGAGAACCAGGCGAAGCTCGCCGCACTCAAGCCGGAGCTGAAGTTCATCCAGGTGGAAGACTTTGCGGCGCTTAGTGAGGCCGAGGCACCCGCGCCCGTTGACTTGAATGAGTCCGACCTGGCCGCGCTGCTTTACACGTCCGGCACGACGGGCCGGCCCAAGGGCGCGATGCTCACGCACGGGAATCTCCTTTCGAACGTCCGCAGTTGCTTCGTCTGCCTCGATTTTCACGAGGAGGATCGCCTGCTGGTGCTGTTGCCGCAGTTTCACAGTTTCATGTTCACGGTGGGCACGCTCTGCCCGCTGCTCAAGGGCGCGAGCGTGGTGCTGGTGAAGTCGGTCAGCCCGTTCAAGCACGTGCTCGACGACATCATCCATCGGCGGGCGACGATGATGCCGGCGGTGCCGCCGATTCACCGGGCGCTGGCGGGGTTGCCGGCCAGCGTTGACCTGCCGTCGTTGCGGTTGTGCATCAGCGGAGGTGCGCCGCTGCCGCTGGAGGTGCTGAAGCAGTTTCACGCGCGCTTTCCGAAGATCCCGCTGATCGAGGGCTACGGTCCGACCGAGAGCAGTCCGGTGGCGACGGTGAATCCGATTCACGGCACGCAGAAGGCCGGGAGCGTGGGGCTGCCGATTCCGGGCGTGGAACTGAGCATTCGCGGCGACGATGGCAACGAACTGCCGGTGGGTGTGACGGGGGAACTGTGCATCCGTGGGCCGAACGTGATGCGCGGCTACTGGAACCAGCCGGAGGAAACGGCGCTGGTGATCCGCGACGCGTGGCTCTACACGGGGGACGTGGGGCACCGCGATGCGGACGGCTTCTACTTCATCACCGACCGCAAGAAGGACATGCTGCTCGTCAATGGGATCAATGTGTATCCGCGCGAGGTGGAGGAGGTCATTCATCGGTTTCCGGGGGTGAAGGACGCGGCAGTGATCGGGGTGCCGGACGCGCGGCGGGGCGAGCAGCCGCTGGCCTTTGTGGTGGCGAGCGAGG
>CAZOCL010000288.1:7315-8482 GCA_964578245.1 uncultured Klebsiella sp.
GTGCCGGACGCGCGGCGGGGCGAGCAGCCGCTGGCCTTTGTGGTGGCGAGCGAGGGCGTGACGCTCGAGGAGAAGGTGCTGCACGACTTCGTGCGGGAGAAGCTGGCGGATTACAAGGTGCCGCGGCACTTCCGCTTCATCCCAGCGCTGCCCCGGAATGCGACGGGCAAGGTGCTCAAGACGGCGCTGCGGGAGCTGGTGAAGCAGTGACCTAAATCTGGCAGTTGCGGAACCGGGAATGGTTCAAACCACTAACCTGCACTGACTGGCACTAATCCGAATTCCGAAGGGAAGATCGCAGTTAACATGGAATACGCGGAAGGAGGCCGGGCTGAAGGGAGCTTCGGCAAGAAGCAAGGTCGTGATGTTCCTGAGCGTCCGGAGTGCGACTGCAAGCAGCGCGGCTCTTTTCCGTGCGTGCGGTGGATGATGGGTTTGTTGTTCGACGGTGCGCTCCGACCAAAGCGGTGCTGAAAGCCACCGCACTCCAGACGCTCCGCGAGGCTCATGCCGTGGCGTGCTTCGGCCGTCCGTGCTCAGTGAGTTTTGTAGCGATCGGGGTTAACTACGATACGGCTCCCACTCGGGCTCGTTGGCGAAGATCCAGCGGTAGTAGTCCTTGCCTTGCAGTTGGGCGGCGGCGGCTTCATCCACGATGACGGTGCAGCGGGCGTGCATCTGCAGCGCGGTGGCGGAGATCATCGAGGTGATGGGGCCTTCGACGGCTTTGGCGATGATCTCGGCCTTGCTTGCGCCCGTGGCCAGCAGGAGCACGCGGCGGGCTTCGAGGATGGTGCCCACACCCATGGTGATGGCGCGGCGCGGCATCTTGGCGGGGTCGGCGAAAAGGGAGGAGTTCTGCGCGATGGTGACGGGGGAGAGCGCCTTGACGCGGGTGCGGGAGCGCAGAGCGGAGAGCGGTTCGTTGAAGCCGATATGGCCGGTCTGGCCGATGCCCAGAAGCTGCACGTCGATGCCGCCGCACTTCGTGATGAGATGCTCGTAGCGCTGGCATTCGGCATCGAGGTCGGCGGCGTCCCCGTGCGGCAGGTGGGTGTTGCGGATGTCCACGTTCACATGCCGGAACAGGTGCTCGCTCATGTAGTGACGATACGAGTGCGGATCGCTGGCGGGCAGGCCGACGTATTCGTCGAGGTTGAAGGTGCG
>CAZOCL010000289.1:0-8481 GCA_964578245.1 uncultured Klebsiella sp.
GCCGCTCTCCCTCACCCCGGCCCTCTCCCGCTGGGAGAGGGAGAATTCTCGCCGCCGTCTTGCGTGCCCGCTGCGTTCCCTTGCTAACCGGCGCGGACTGCGTGGCTCCCTCTCCCAGCGGGAGAGGGCCGGGGTGAGGGAGAGCGGCCGCCCCCTGCAATAAGGATTCGAGATTTGCCTCTAGTTCGGGGACTTGCGTCCCGTCGCAATGGCAGCCCAATACACCCATGCAATGAACACGATCTGAAACGGCAGGCGTGCCCACAAAACCCACGAAGGAATCGCCACGCCTTCCCACCCATGCAGCGCCACATGCACGTTCGCCGGAAAGACTGCGACCAGCAGCGCGATCAAACCCCACGCCGCCGCGACCCGCAGCCTTGGGATCAGCAGTCCCAGCCCGCCGAGCACCTCTGCAACGCCGCTCACCACGATCAATTCGCGCGGCCTAGGCAGATAGTCCGGCATCATCGTGAGATACGGCGCCGGATTCAGGAAGTGATTCACTCCGGCGACGATAAAGAACACCGCGAGAAGCCAGAGTGAGATGGTGCGGTGCATGAGGCGAGGCCTACCCGCACTTCAATTCAACCCGCCATCATGGATCTCCGCCAGCCGGTCCGCGATGCTCGCGTTGAGCCGCTGGGCATCGCGCTCGGCGTCTTCGCGGTAGGCGTAGAAGCTGGCCCGCTCCAGCGTCTGCGTGCGGCCATTGACCGTCACTTCGTAGGTGGTTTCACGCGTGTCCTGCACCTGGCCGGTGATCACGACGTAGCCGGGATGCTCGAGGGCGTTTTCCGTGGTGACGGGTTCGAGATGGATGAGCCACACGGTCTGCCCGGCGCAGATGGGCGCGGTGCGCAATTGCGCCTCCTGGCGGCGTTGCTCGAAGTTGGCCACGCGCGCGTCCTCGGAGTCGCGATACACGCTGGCCATTTCCGCGACGAGTTCCCGGGATGCGTCTTTGCTCATGGTTCGAATTGGAAAGGGCCGCTCATTTCCGACCAAAGCTCGCGACTTCTTTCATGCTGCGGTGATAGATACGCCCGCCCGCATAGGAAAGCGAATTGAGGCTCCACGTCTGCCCCGGCTGGCCGAGGTCGTTCACCGCCAGCAGCGCCTTCTCATCCAGGACGGCGGCGCGTCCATCGAGCACGTAAGTGACGCCCATCATCGTGGTGAAATACACCTTGCTGCCGACCGCCGTGGGGCTGCCGAGATAACCCCACCACCAGCCGTCGCCCTGCGAACGCTTGTCCGATGCGACGTCGATGCCGCGCGAGTTGAGCGTCGAAGACTTCTGCGGCTTGTTCCAGGTGAACTCGTCCGGCTGGCCCGCCGTGCGCGTGACGGACACGGGCACTTCGAGGTATTCCACCTTGCCGTTCTCCAGATGCACGCGGCCCACGCAATAAGGCGGGCCGAGCTTCTGCTTGCCGTTCTCCGTGTAGCACAGGAACCAATGCCAGTCGCCGAGCAGGAGGTTGCAAAACTGCGCGGGGAAGACCTTCAACGCCGGGGTCTGCTTGCCGAGGTCGGTGTCGGCGAGCAGCTCATACTTGCCAGTCGCGACATTGAAGCGCCGCCAGTCCACCTGTTTCACGAGCGACTGCGAGCGCAGCAGCTTGCCGGTCGCAGCGTCGAGCACCTGATGCTCGGAGGCGTCAATGTCAAACCACGCCGCGTAGTTCGCGTTCCAGTGCATGGTGTAGCACGCCTTGCCGCGGCTGGCCTCATAGCGCCAGAGCGTCTTGCCTTCCTTGCCCGGCGCGAGGCTCGTGAGGCTCAGGCCGATGGGCAGCTCGGGCACGCCGTGATACGCGCCGCGCCCTTGCAGCACGGCCGGCGTGCCGTCCGCGAGGCGGCCAAAGACCGGCGTGTTGTAGTGCGTCATCGCATCGTCGGCGACCCACAACGTGCGGCCGGTGCGTTTGTCGAGGGCGCGGATGTAGTTCCACGGGTCCTTGGCTTCGCGCTTGGGATCGTCCTGATCGCGTGGCTCCATGTTCAGCAACGCGTCGTTGATGAGCATCGGCTCGAACTGCTTGTTGAACGGGCGGCCACCGGTCGGCTGCCACTCGCGGAACCAGACCTGCTTGCCCGCGAAGTCGTAGCAGCCCATCGAGCCGCACGCGTTGAAGAACCACACATGCTGGCCATCGGTGACCGGCGAGGGCGAGGTCGCATCGCTAAAGAAATAAGCCGGCACGCTGGTCTCGCGGCCGGGCAGGTTCACGGTCCAAAGAATCTTGCCGGTCTTCGCGTCGAGGCAGTGGCCGATGATGTCCTTGCCCAGCGGCGCTTTGCCGTCCTCGGGCTTGAGCGTGGTGAGGAAGACACGGTCGCCCCACACCGCGATGCCGCCCTGGCCCGTCTCCGGCAGCGTGGTGCGCCAGACGACGCCCTCATTGCGCGCCAGGCTCCACTTCACCGGCACGTTGTCCGCCTCGACCGACCAGTTGCCATTCGGTCCCGCCGCCTGCGGCCACTGGACATCGGCGGCAAACGAAGGTGATGCCACGGCGAGCAGCAGGACGACAGTGCGCAGAAAGGTCATGCGGAAGATTGGACACCAGCGCGGGGAAATCACCAGTGCATTTGCGTTTGGGGGGCGCGCGACGTTCACGTCGCTTCACCGTCCGAACGCCAAACGTGTAATGCTCACCAAAACCGTCTGCCCGTCGAAGCGGCATGAATGCCGCGCGCCTTCAACGTCCCACCGGCTGCCAGTGCGGCCAGAGCGCGGCGTGACCGGGCGTGAGGCGGGTCACCTGCGTCTCGCTGCGATCCGCGAGCCGCATCACGACGATTTGCCGGACGCCGTCGCGCTTGGAGCCGTAGGCGAGAAGCTTCCCATCCGGCGATGGCTGTGGATGATAGTGCAGCGTGCCTTCAGGCGAGTGGGTGAGCGTCTCGCTTTTCCCGTCGAGCGTGACTTGAAACAGCTCCACGTTTTTGCCCAACTGCGCGGTGTAGAACACGACCTTGCCATCCACGGACCACACCGGCGTATCACTGCTGCCGCCGTGGAAGTCTGGCACATCCAGAAACTCCGTCACGCCGCGATACCCGCCGCGATCCGCGAGCTTCCGCACCTCGCTGCCGTCCGCGCGCGCGACGTGCGGATGGCAGTTGTAGTGAATCCCGCTGAGGAACAACACGCGCGTGCCATCAGGTGACCACACCGGGCCGAAGTTGAACGGCTGGCCGGTCTTCACCGCCACGGCATTCGCGCCATCGGCATCCGCGAGGAAGATCTGGTAGTTCTTGTGGTAGGCGATGCGCCGCCCGTCGCGCGAGCTGGTGAAGCCGTAGGAGAATTCCTTCGAGGACTTCGTGAGATCGGTCTTGTTCCGGCCGTCGTGGTCCATGCGGAACGGGTGCGAGTTGCCGTCAATGAGCGCGGTGAAGCCGAGCTTCGTGTCGTCGTTGGGCCAGAAGAACAGGCCGCCATTGTAATGGCTCACGCGCTCGGTCGCGGTGATGTTGGTCGCGCGGCCGGTGGCCAGCTCGACGAGGAAGGCGTCCACGAGCCAGCCGCCGGGCACATGCCGGAACTGCTTGTGCTCCTCCTCCCAGCGCGCGTTCTCGGGGCTCTGCCAGCCGCGGCCGATGACCGCCGTCTTCCCATCGGGCGACCACCCGGCGAACTGCGTCCAGGCATCCGGCTCGCTCACAATCTCGGGAGCCACCTCACGCCGCCCGGAGCCATCCACGCGGAAGACAACGGCGCGCATGGTGCGCGCATTGGCATGGCGTCCGCCGGGCAGATCGGTGCGGAACTCGGTGAAGCCGAGCAGGGGGGCGGGAGAATCGGCAGCAAGGGTGGGCAAGGCTGAGAGGCAGCAGAGCAGGCTGAGGATGAGGAGGCGAAGCGGACAGCGAGGAGCGCGGCCTTCAGGCCGCAGAGAGGTGGGCGAATCAAAAAGAGTTCGAGCGCGCTTCTGTGAGCGTGGCGTGAAGCGGCGTAAACGCCGCGCGCCGGGGGCGATTGGCCCTCCACCATCACAGCGCGTTGTAGCGTTCAGCTTCACTCGTCCGTCCTGAACGTAATCGCCGGCAACCCTTCCGCATTAAACAAGTTCACAATCGGATTCCACGCCCAGCCGTAGCGGACATACTTCGGCGTCGGCACGTCCGGCGAGGAGACGACGATGGTGTTGCCCTCGATGACCGCGTCCGCCCAGACCCATTCCTTGTCCGGGCCGGCCACGATGAAACCCTTGAGCTTGTCGTCGCCGGGCTTGATGCGCAGGCCGCCGCCGACGTTCTTGAAGTAGAGGCGGATCTTGTCGCCCTTCGGCGGCTCGACCTGCATCTCGGTGAACTCCGGTCCGGAGGCCACTAGGTTCGTCTCGCCATAGACCTGCTTGCGCGCGACGAGCGCGAGCCGCCGGCCCGCCTCCTGTTTGTTGCGCGGGTGGATGTCCTTGGGGTCGCCGATATCAATGGTCATCGCGAGGCCCGTGTTCGGCACCGTGCGCGCGGTGCGCCACTGCGACTCGCGGATCTCCGCCCAGCCCGGCTCCACGGGTTTCGTCTGCAGGCTGTTCAGGTTCGCGAGCGAGACGATGAGGAACGGAAAGTCGCCGACCTCGAACCGCTTCCGCCAGTCCGCGATGAGCGTAGGCAGCAGGCGGCGATACTGCAGCCAGAACGGGCCGTTCGCCTCGCCCTGATACCACAGCGCGCCCTTGATGCCGAAGGGCGTGAGCGGCGCGATCATGCCGTTGTAGAGCGAGGTGATCGTCTTGTAATGGCCCACGCGCGGGATGGGAAAGGGCGCGGTGAGGTCCTTCATCGCAGCGGATCGCTTGGCCTTCCAGGTGCCCGCGATGCGGACTTGATTCGTGCCGGGATTCACCGCCGGGCGCAGGCTGATGTTGCTCGGCTGCGAGCAGAAGCCGCCGGGGCCGTTGGTGTTCACGATGGCGGCCACGAGCAGGTTCTTGCCCGGTTTCACGAGCGCGGCGTCCACGAGGTAGTTGCGGATGCCGGCGGTCTGCTTCGAGCCGATGATCGTGCCGTTCCACCACACCACGTCCGCGTCGCGCACCACGGAGAGACCAAGCGCCAGGTCCTTCCCGCGCCATGTCTCCGGGATGTCCACCGTGTGACGGAACCACACCAATCCGTCGAAGTCCTTCAGCTCGGGGATGTCCGCCTCCTCCCACGGCTTCGGCACGGCGATGTCCACCCAGTCGCTCGTGTCGAGATTGGGATCGGAGGAATACTTCTTCGCCGCGCTCGCGGGGTCGGCCTTCGCGGTCCACTGCTCCACCGCGCGGAAGAACTCGAAGTCCGCGCCGAAGAAGGCATTCGTCTGGTCCAGGTCGGCGAAGCGCTCGCGGAAATCAAAGGGCATCTCGCGCCGCAACGCATCCCCGCTCACCCACGCCTCCGCCGCCGTCGCGCCCGCCGAGCTGTGAATGAGGCCGATGGGCACCTTCTGCGTGGCCTGAATTTCCCGCGCGAAAAAGTAGCCGACCGCCGTGAAGTTTTTGGCGAACTCCGGCGTGCAAGGCTCCCAACGCGCCGGGGGCGGGAGCAGCTCCGGCGTGAGCGCGGAGTAAAAGTTCACGGTGAAGGAGCGGATGTTCGCGTTCGTGCAGGCCTTCACTTCCTCCTCGGCATTCTGTGCGAGGCGCACGGGCCAGTTCATGTTGGATTGTCCGGTGCAGAGCCACACGTCGCCGAAGAGCACGTTGGTGAGCGTCTCCTTCCGCCCGCCGCCCTCCACCACGACCGTGTGCGGTCCACCGGCCGTGAACGGCCCGACCTTCGCCGCCCAGCGTCCGTCCGCCCCCGCGACGGCCTGCGCGGCGGATTTGCCATCGACCTGCACGGTGATCTTGTCGCCCGGCTTGGCCCAGCCCCAGATCGGCGCGGCGATCTCGCGCTGCAGGACCATGTCACTCGTGAAGAGCGGATGCAGGAACGGCATGGGCCGCGGCTGCACCGGCCACCACGGCTGCGGCCCGGCGGGCTGGGCGATGGTGTGCGCGCATAGGGAGAGCAGGACGGCCAGAAGCAGGCAGCGGCGGATGCAGGAGTTCATCGTGATTCGGGTGGCGGAAGTTTGACGCAAAGGTTCCGGGGCGCAAAGCAATACCAGTGGCCCCCGAGGCGCGGGTGCGACCGGAGATTTGGCGATGGTAAACTCAACGGGCGGGGTTACAACTGGCGTCATCGCCGTGAACTCGACGTTTGCCATGCGCTGGCTGGTCTGGGTGGTCGTTGCCGTGATCTGCCCGGCTTCGGGGGCGGACTTGCCCGAGCCGGTCGCGGTCGAAGGCCAGCCGCTGGCAGCGAATGTGCAGCGGGTGATTGAGGCACTGGAGTTTTTAGGCGCGCCACTTCCCAAGGCGAAACAGGCGGCCCTGACCGCTGCCGGCGAGTCCCGCGACTCAACAAAGCTCCAGCAGTTGCTCGACGCCGAGGTCCTCTTCCTGGTGACCATCAACCCCGAGGCGCGCGTGAAGGTGGCCCGCGGTCCGGCGGCGGCGCACCTGCAGCAGGCGGGCTGGACCCCTGTGCTGGTGAAGGTGATCAACGAGAGCGGCGGCACGCAGCGGCTGCGCGTGCGGAGCCCGCAGGCCGGGCCGGTCTATGCGGGCGTGGCGAAGCTGAGCATGGAGCGGCAGAAGCAGGAGCGGCTGCGCGAGAACGAAAACACCAAGGGCGCCACCGACCGCTTCCTCGAAGCGGAGATGTTTGCGAGCCGGCCGATGGCGGAGAACCTCAGCGGCCTGCGCGTAGAGTATGCCATTGCGCTGCTTTACAGCGCGGAGGCGGGCAAGCGTGAGGCGTCGATTGGTTTCGACATCGGTCAAGGTTCCGAGGACCTGGGATTTCGCAGTGAGGTGGCGGTGTTGTTCGAGGTGCGGCCGGCGATGACGGTGAAGCTCGCGGTCCGTGATCACGACGGAACGCCGACGGTCGGGCGCTTCCTGTTCCTCGACCAGCATGGACACGTCTTTCCGCCCCAGACCAAGCGCATCGCACCGGATTTGTTTTTCCAGAAGCACATCTATCGTGCGGATGGCGACGCAGTGCTGCTGCCGCCGGGGGAATTCACGATGTTCTACGGGCGCGGGCCGGAGTATCGGTGGCAGCAGAGGAAACTCACGGTCTTTGACTTGGATGCGGGGCGAAGGTCTGTCCACCTAGCCGTGGATGTAAAACTCGAGCGCTGGGTTGCCCCTCGCTCTCACGGCTTCCTCTCTGGCGACCACCACATCCACGCCTCGGGCTGCGCGCACTATACGCAGCCGAGCATTGGCTTCACGCCCGCCGACATGTTCCGGCAGGTGAAGGGCGAGGCGCTCAACGTCGGCTGCGTGCTGACGTGGGGGCCGGGCTTTGACCATCAGCAGCAGTTCTTCTCGCCGGATGCCGATGGCCTCAGCGAGCCGCTGACGGCGTTGAAATACGACATTGAGGTCAGCGGTTTCGGCTCGCAGGCGCTGGGCCACGTCTGCCTGCTGAACCTGAAGCAGCAACTCTATCCCGGAGCGGACGGCGCAAAGAACTGGCCCACCTGGACGGTGCCGGTGTTGCGCTGGGCGAAGCAGCAGGGGGCCGTGACCGGCTACGCCCACTCCGGCAGTGGGCTGCAAATCGAGCCGGTCGCGGCGGCGAAGCGGCTGTTGCTCGCGCTCGATACCAACCACGACGGCAAGCTCGATGCGGAGGAAACAGCGAATGCCTTGCTGCCCGAGCCGTTCGTCACGGTGGACGCGAACCGTGACGGGACGTTGAGCGAAGCTGAATTGACCGCGAGCCATGACCGGGTAGCCGACCTGCTGCCAAATCTCGCGATTCCCGAGCTGAACAGCGTGGGCGCTCAGGAAGTGTTCGTGACCACGGCTCTGGGCTTGTGTGACTTCATCAGCGCGATGGACACGGCGCGGCTGCGCGAGTGGAACTGCTGGTATCACCTGCTCAACTGCGGCTTCCCGCTGAAAGTGAGCGGCGAGACGGATTTCCCGTGCATGAGCGGCACGCGCGTCGGCCAGGGGCGCGTGTATGTGAAGCTCGCGGCGACGAACCGGGTGGATTTCCCGGCGTGGTGCGAAGGGCTGCGCGCTGGCCGCAGCTACGTGAGCGATGGCTACGCGCATGCGCTGGGCTTCTCTGTGAACGGCCGGCTGCCGGGCGACACGGTGCGGCTGGAGCAGGCCGGTCCTATGACGGTGCGTGCGAAGGTGGCGTTCAGCGCCGAGACGCCGCTGGAGGTTTACTACGGCGGCGCGATGCCGGTGGGCGGGCCGCGACTGCTGGGCGACACGGTGCTGCTGCACGAAACGAACGGGCCGGGAGCGTTCAGCGGGAAGACGCGCCGCGTGGAACTGGTGGTCAACGGGCGGGCCATCGCCGCGCAGGACGTGCCAGCGGATGATCGCGAGCATGACGTGGAGTTCACCGTTGGACTGGACCGCAGCAGTTGGGTGGCGCTGCGGCAGTTCCCGCAACTGCACA
>CAZOCL010000290.1:0-8475 GCA_964578245.1 uncultured Klebsiella sp.
ACCCGACGTTCGTCTTCTCCATCGCGTGGAGCATGTTGCTGTTCTCGGTGGTCGCCCTAGTGTTCTTAGACGGGTGCGTGCCGGGGCCGCTGGTGTTCCGGCTCGCGGCGGCCATGCTCACGGCCTTCGTCGGCGGCATCTGGGTGGCGAGCATCTTCCTCACGGCCATCAAGGACTATGCGCAGGTGCTGTGGGGCTTCGCCATCGGCAGCGCGGCCAGCTTCCTGGGCGCGTGGGTGTGCGGCAACTGGCAGGGGGTGACCGGCGCGATGGTGGGCTTCACGCTCGGGCACGCGCTGCTGCTGCTGCTGCTCTTCCGTGCGATCTACAAGGAGGTCGGCAACCGCGAGGTGGGCGATCCCGAGTTCCTCCGCTGCTTCCGCCGCTACTGGCAGCTCGCCCTCTGCGGCCTCTTCTACAACCTCGGTATCTGGATTGATAAATTCCTGTTCTGGTGGTTTGACCCCGCGGCCGAGAAGATCGCCGGGCTGCTGCATTCCGCGCCGGTGTATGACCGCGTGGTTTACTTCGCGTTCCTCACCATCGTGCCTGGCATGGCGGTGTTTCTACTCAAGCTGGAGACAGACTTCGCCATCGCGAACGACCAGTTTTTCCAGCATGTGCTGAAGAAGGGCACGCTGGCGCAGATCACCGAGCGCAAGCACGGGATGATCACCGCGCTGCAGGAGGGCTTCGGCCTGCTGCTCAAGGTGCAGGGCTTGTTCACGGTGGTGCTGATCCTGGGCGCGGAGAAGATCCTGCCGGTCATCGGCCTGGGCGCGGTGCAGGCGGGCATCTTCCAGATCGCGCTGATCGGCACCTTCCTGCTGGTGATCTTCATGTCGCTGCTGATGGTGCTGCACTACCTCGACAAGCGCCGCGATGCGATGATCGCCTGTGCGACCTTTGCCGGGACGAACCTGCTGGTGACGTGGGGCAGCATCATGGCGGGCGAGCGGTGGTTCGGCATCGGCTTCCTGGCCGCCGCCGGGCTGGGCACAGTGCTGGCGGGCTTCTGGGTGAACCAGCATGTGCGGAACCTGGAATACGACACGTTTACGCCGCAGCCGCTTTACGGGTGATCATAACGCGCTGGTGGCTTATGCCCGATTTCCGGACTTTGGCTTTTGAGGGCGGAGGAAGTTGACGCGAATTGCGCCAATTGACGCGAATTTTTGAGACCGCCAATTCGCGATAATTGGCGCAATTCGCGTCAAAACTCCGCAGCCCTTTCCGTCAGAGGTTCGTTCTGGAGTTCGCGCCCAAAGGGAGAACCCGAATCACTTGGGTAGGTTGCGCAGGCTCTTCGCTGTTTTCGGTGGAACCGGGCGGCGGGCAGGGAAATTCCAAATTTCAAGCCCCAAGCTCCAAAGAAACTCCAAAGCCCAAATTCCAATTGTTTAGCGTGGCACCCCGCCAGCGCTTCCGCCCTGATTCGGACCCTGGCCCAAGAGCTGGTTCGGTCCGGCTGCCCAGTGCCGTGCGACGCCTCCCTTTGGAATTTGGAGTTTGGAGCTTCTTTGGAATTTGGAACTTGGGATTTGGAGCTTCTTCCACACCCATTCCACTGAAAACAGCGGAGAACCGTTGCGCAAGAAAACCAATGATTAGATTGATTCCCACAGCAAGACCGAGCCGCCGGTGCTCCGTTCTCGACCCTCGCCCGCATTTCGCCTAGGCTTTTCCCATGCGGATGGCGTTCAAAGAATGGGCGATTGTCGTGGATGCGCTGGGACGAGGAGACCAAATCCTCATCCTGCGCAAAGGCGGCATTGCCGAGGGCCGGGGCGGGTTCCAGGTGGAACATCCCCGGTTCCTGTTTTTCCCGACCCTTTACCACCAGCAGCGCGAATCCGTGCTCCCGGCGGCGCAGGCCCGCTATGACGAGATCGCCCCGCACCTCCCCGGACCTGAGCTGCTCCGGCTGGAGTTTTGCGCGGAGGTGATCGCCTGGCGGCGGCTGGAATCGCTGGCGGCGGTCGAGCGGTTGCGCGGGCAGCATGTCTGGCGGGATGACGTGCTGGCGCAGCGTTTCGACTGGGGCAAGGAGCAACGCCTGTTCGCGCTGGCCGTGCGGGTGAGCCGGCTGCCGCAGCGGATCGAACTGCCGATGCTCCCGGCTTACGGCGGTTGCAAGTCGTGGATTGAGCTGGCGGAGGAGATCCCGACGGACACCGCGCAGCCGGTGCTGGGCGAGGCCGCGTTTCAAGAACGCTTGCAGCGGTTCGAGGGCGCGCTGGGTTGAATGCACGCGATGCAATTGCCGCCCTCAGAAGGAGTGCCCACGGATCACGCGGATGGGAAATCTTGGGCTCATCCGCGACATTCGCGTTATCCGCGGGCCAACCGGAATCCGCGCTTCCGGTGAACGTCTTTCCCCCTCATGTGTCCAACCGCGCAGTCCGACTGAACACTGATTACTGAATACTGACCACTCTGCTTGGCCACGACCAACCAACATGCTGTGATCATCCCAGTGCCGACCAACTCGGTGACGAGCACGAATGACTCGCTGCGCGACATCCGCGGGCCGGTGCCGCTCCCGCCGGAGCTGCTCTGGCTGTGGGTCGCGGTGGGCGCGGCGGCCGGCGGGCTGCTGGCGACCTGGATCTGGAACAAGTGGTTTCGTCAGGGGCTGCTGCCGCCGCCGGTGCCCTACGTCCCGCCCCATCAGCGCGCCAAGCACCGGCTCGCCGATGCGCTGGCGCTGATGACAGAGCCCAAGCCATTCTGCATCGCGGTGTCCGATGCCCTGCGCGTCTATCTGGAGGAGCGCTTCGAGTTCCGCGCGCCGGACCGCACGACGGAGGAGTTTCTCGTGGAGCTGCAACGCGCCAACCAGTTGAACGACTCGCAGAAGGAGTTCCTGGCGGACTTTCTCTCGCGGTGTGACGTGGTGAAGTTCGCCCGGCACGAGCCCAGCGAAGCTGAACTGCGCAGCCTGCACAGCGCCGCGCTGAACCTGGTGGAAGAGACGGCGTATGCGCTGCCGAAACCCGCAGGAAAAGGAGCGGCATGATGATCGCAATGAATCCAACTGCCACGACGCGCTTCTTCTCCCTCGCCCCCATCGGGGGAGAGGGCTGGGGTGAGGGGGCAAGACGCGCTGCGGCCGATGGGTGTCGGTTCCACAACAGACTTACTTCGGCTGCTCCTCGTGATGGTCGGAAGCCTGCCGTATCCGCACGACGCCCCCTCACCCTTTCCCTCTCCCCCGATGGGGGAGAGGGGATTCGAGCTTCGACTCCGTGGTGCTCAGGCCAGTCGATGCGTAACGGACACCAGTGGCTTGGACGGACGGCCACACTCCGCGTTCCGCATTCCGCGTTCGCATGACCTTCTCCTTCGCCCATCCTTGGCTGCTGCTGCTGCTGCTCCTGCTGCCGCTGCTCGCCTGGCTGAAGGGCCGGCGAGACAGCCAGCCGGCGTTTCTCTATTCCTCCGTCCAGCTCGTGCGCGGGCTGACCGGCCAGGTGCAATCGCGCGCGGGGGCGTTTCTCCGGGCGCTCCGATGGTTCGCGCTGGCGATGTTCTTTCTAGCCCTGGCCCGGCCGCAGCTCGGCGAAGGTGAAACCAAGGTCTCGGCCAGTGGCATTGACATCGTGCTCGCGCTGGACCTGTCGCGCAGTATGGAGGCGGAGGATTTCAAGGACGCCCATGGCAAGCGGATCAACCGCCTGACTCTTGCCAAGGACACGATCCAGAAGTTCATCCAGAAGCGGCCCGGCGACCGCATCGGGCTGGTGGTCTTCGCTGGACGCGCGTATGTGGCCGGGCCGCTCACGCTGGACCACGAGTTCCTGCTGCAAAACCTGGCCCGCATCGGCTTCGACGGGATTGAGGAGGGCACGGCAATTGGCTCGGGGCTGATCGCCGGGGTCAATCGCCTGCGTGACCTGAAGTCCAAAAGCAAGATCATCATCCTGCTCACCGACGGCGTGAACAATGCGGGCAAGGTGCCCCCACTCACCGCCGCGGAAGCAGCCCAGGCGCTGGCGATCAAGTGCTACACTATCGGCGTGGGCACGCATGGCGAGGCACCCGTGCCGCAGGTGGACGTCTTCGGACGCAAACGTGACGCGATGATGGCCGTGGACATTGACGAAGACACGCTGCAGAAGGTCGCCGACAAAACCGGCGGCCGCTACTACCGCGCGGACAACACCGAGACCCTGCGCCGCATCTTCATGGAGATCGATCAACTCGAGAAATCCACGGTCGAGGTGAAGAAGTTCCAGCGCTACCGCGAGCTGGCGCACTGGTTAATGGCCCTGGGACTGGGGCTGCTGGTGGCGGAGATTGTGCTGGGCAATACCTTGTTGAGGAAACTGCCATGAAGTTCGCCCTTCCCCAACTCCTCTGGCTGCTGCTGCTCGTGCCGCTGCTGGTGGTGTTCCTTGTCTGGGCGTGGCGCAAGAAGGAGCGGCTCATCTCGCAGTTCGTGCAGTCACGACTGCTGGCGCAGCTCACGGTGGGCGTGTCAAAGACACGGCAGAAGGTGCGGCTGGCGCTGCTCGTGACGGCGGTCGCCTGCACCGTCATCGCACTGGCCCGCCCGCAGTGGGGCTTCTCGTGGGAGGAAGTTTCGCAGAAGGGTTTGGACATCGTCGTGGCAGTGGACACTTCCAGATCGATGCTCGCAGCCGACATCCCGCCGAACCGGCTGGAGCGCGCGAAACTCGCGGCGTTGGAGCTGATGAAGCTGGCGAAGAACGACCGCGTGGGTCTGGTGGCTTTCGCCGGCACGGCGTTTCTGCAATGCCCGCTCACGCTGGATGAGGAGGCGTTCCGGCAGGGCGTGAACGCGCTGGACGTGAACATCATTCCGCAAGGCGGCACGGCCATCGCCGAGACGATTCAGACCGCACTGTCCGCGTTCAAGGACGGGGACAACCACAAGATCCTGGTGCTGTTCACGGACGGCGAGGACCACGAGGACGGAGTGCTGGAGGCGGCCAAAGCAGCGAGCGACAAAGGGCTCCGGATCTTCACCATTGGGGTCGGCTCAGCGGCGGGCGAGCTGATCCGGGTGCGTGATGAGAAGGGCAAGATGGACTTCCTGAAGGACGAGAATGGCAATGTGGTAAAATCCCGGCTGAACGAAACGCTGCTCCAGCAGATCGCCGGGGCCTCCGGTGGGTTTTATCTGCCGTTGCGCGGGGCGAACACAATGGACGTGCTCTATGAACGCGGGCTCGCGCCGCTGCCCAAATCGGAGTTCAATTCGAAGCTGATGCAGCGGCACCACGAGCGATTTTACTGGCCGCTCGGAATCGCGGTTGTTTTGCTCGTGGTCGAGCTGTTCCTGCCCGAGCGGCAGAAGGTGCGGCAGCCCGCCGGGGTGAACGCGCTGGCGACGAATTTGTCTAAGAATACCGATGCGACGATGGCGAAATAGCAGGATGAGCGAGAATCGCTTCTTCTCCCTCTCCCCCATCGGGGGAGAGGGCTGGGGTGAGGGGGCAGGCCGTGCTGTGTCCTTGCGCGGTCCGGAGTGCCCTTCGGCTGACCTCCACCGCTCTCAAATCATCCGCACGCGCGCCGCATCCGCGAGACGCCCCCTCACCCTAACCCTCTTCCCCGATGGGGGAGAGGGGATCAGCACGCACGCGCTGGACGCTTCGCCGCGCGCGCTTGGCTTGTCGCTCGTTGCTCTCCTTGTCTGGCTCCTGCTCCCCTGCTCTGCCACAGCTTCCTCCGCTGACGCGCTCAAGCAATATGAGTCGGGCCGCTACGACGCAGCCTTGAAGGAATACGACCGGCTCCGCGCGCAGCGACCGGAGGATGCCCGGCTCGCCTTCAACGCCGGCGCGGCGGCGTATCAGGCCAAGAAATTCGAGGACGCCACGCGGCATTTCAGTGGTGCCACCGGAGCGCGCGACCCGTTGCTGGCCCAGAGCGCCTTTTACAATCTCGGCAACGCCTATTTCCAGGCGGGCGACGCGGCGACCGAACCCGAGCAGAAGCAAGAAGCCTGGCAGGGGGCCATTGGCTTCTATGATACCGCGCTCAAGCTCCGGCCCGAGGACGTGGACGCGAAGCACAACCGGGATTTCGTGCAGCGCAAGCTGGAGGAACTCAAAAAGCAGCAGGAGAAGTCCAAGGACGACAAGGAACAAAAGAACGGTGACAAGCAGGGGGATCAAAAGGACGACCAGAAGAAGCAGGACAAATCCGACAAGGATAAGAAGCCGGACGAGCAGAAGAAGGACCAGCAGAAGCCAGATCAGAAGAAGCCCGAAGATTCCAAGCCGGACCAGCAAAAGCAGGATCAACAAAAGCAGGCGGACAAAGGTGGCGACCAGAAGCCGCCCGAGCCAAAGAAGCCGCAGGATCAGCAGGGGCAGCAAAAGCAGGGGCAGAAGGGCGACCAGGGTGAGCAGCAGTCTGGCCAGGCGGCCGCGCTCGGCAAGATGACGGCGGCGCAGGCGATGCAGTTGCTGGACTCGCAGCGCAACGACGAACGCCCCCTCATCTTCCTGCCCACCAATGCCGTCCAGAAGGCGAACAACCGGGTGTTCAAGAACTGGTGATGAAGGCAGCCGAAGGACTTGAGCAACAAGGTGGACGAGGCCCGAAAGCCGGCGCGCGCTTCCCCCTCTCACCCACTGGGGGAGAGGGAACCCGGCACCGCTCGCCATTGGGAATCAGCCAGTTCTGCGCCTTCCTCGCGGTCTGGCTTATTTCCTTCTCCGCCCACGCGGTCACACTCAGCGCGACGCTGGACCGCACGGCGATCCGCGTCGGTGAGCAAGCGGTGCTGACGCTGCGGTTCGAGGGCGGTCAGCCCACGGGCGCACTGCGGGTGCCGAACGTGCCGAACCTTCAGTTCCAGGCCGGTCGTTCCTCGTCGTCCACCACGATCATCAACGGCCAGATGTCCCAGGCGCTGCTCATCCCCATCTACATCAGCGCGTCGCAGCCGGGGGATTACACCATCCCCGCCTTTCAAGTGCCCGTGGCCACCGGCATGCTGCCCACCCAGCCGCTCGCCCTGAAAGTGCATGCGGCGGATGCAAAACTGCCGGACACAGAGAACTATCGACAGTTCACGTTTGTCAGAATCCGAGCGAGCAAGACCAATGTCTTCATCGGCGAGCCGTTCACGATGGAAGTGCGGCTCTACCTGACGGGCGGGCGCGATTTTCAAATGCCTGTGTTTGCTGGAGACGGCTTCACGCTGGCCTCCCAGCCTCCCCAGCAGACTCAGGAGCAGGTCGGCAATGCCGTGTTCAACGTCATGCTGTTCCGCTATGTCGTCACGCCGGTCAAAGCGGGCAAACTCCCGCTTGGCCCGGCCCAGTGCTCTTTCAATCTACTCATCCGGGTGGGCGGGAATGAGGCTTTCGACTTCTTCAACCGCGGTGGCCGACTACAGGCGGTGACGATTCTGAGCGAACCGCTGGACATCCAGGTGCAGCCGCTGCCCGTCGAGGGCCGTCCAGCGGATTTCAATGGCGCCGTGGGAAGCTTTCAGATGAGCGCGACGCTCGCACCCTTGGAAGTGGCGGTGGGCGACCCCATCACATTGCGCGTGCAGGTCAGCGGACGCGGCGGGCTGGACGGCGTGCGGATGCCGGTGCTGGAACTCGGCGAGGGGTTCAAGTCCTATCCGCCCAATGTCACCACGGACATGCCTGAGCCGATGAACCTGGCGGGCTTGAAAAAGTTCGAGCAGGTGGTGCAGCCACAGAACACGGATGTGAAGGAACTGCCCGCGTTCACGTTCAGCTATTTCGATCCCGACGCGCGTGGCTACCGCTCCATCCGGCAGCCAGCCACTCCTCTGCGAGTGCGCGCCGGAGCCGTGGCCCAGGCTCCGACCGTGGTGATGACCGCGACCAACAGCGCCGCCCCCGTGGCCACGGAACTGGTGCATATCAAACCGCAATTGGGTGCACTGGGCGCCAGTGCGGGCGGGCTGCGACAGCCGGGCTTCTGGCTTCTCTCCGGCGTGCCCTTCGCGCTGTGGCTCGGCTTGCTGGGACGCCGCAAGCAGGCGGAACGGCTCGCCAACAACCCGCGTCTGCGACGGAAACGCGAGGTGGAGAAGCTGGTGGACAAGGGCCTCAGTGAATTGCGCCAGCAGGCAGCAGCCGCGCAGCCGGAGGCGTTTTTCGTGAACTTGTTCCGGCTCCTGCAGGAGCAGCTCGGCGAGCGGCTCGATCAGCCGGCGAGCGCGATTACAGAGGATGTGATTGATGAACGTCTGCGGACGTTCGGGGCGAGCGAGGACACCTGCAAGTCACTCCACGCGCTGTTTCAAGTGTGCAATGCGGCCCGCTATGCGCCGGTGCGCGAAACGGGAGAACTGGCCAAGCTCGCGGAGCAGTTTGGTGCGGTGGTGACCGAATTGCGACGGCTGGAGGTGGAGGGATGAAGGGTGCAACCATTGAAGCCCGGGTGCCGTTGCAGGGCGTGCGACTTCCCCCTCACCCCCCCCCCCCCCCCCCCCCCTGGGGGGGGGGGAGAACC
>CAZOCL010000291.1:0-8462 GCA_964578245.1 uncultured Klebsiella sp.
TCGTATTTGGTGTAGTGCTCGGCCAGCCACGCGGCGTTGGTCTCCACGTCGGCGGCGCGCACCGCGGGAGCCACGAGGGAAAGGCAGGCCAGCACCAGGAGCCACGCACGAGAGGAAGCTTGCATGGCCGAACACTCTCGACGACCCGCCACGACGGGCAAGGCCAAAGTCGGCGTTTTGGCGGCGAAGCGTTCGATTACTCAGGACGCTGCGCGCGAAGCGTCCTCGGTGTGCGCCGCATTCCTTCGGCTTAAGCCGGTGGCTCCGAGCCGGTCGCGGGAATCGCTGCGAATTCCCCGCCCTCCCGGCACGTCGGGTTAAGGACAGCAATCCTGCGTCATGCTCAAGATTTTCGGCCCGGCTGATCGAAACCGCCAGTTCTGCGATGGCGTGTCACGGCGCAATTTCATCAAGATCGGCGGCTTTGGCGCGGCCGGCCTCTCGCTGCCGCATCTGCTCGCGCTCGAGGCGCAGGCGGGCATCCGCAAGTCGCACAAGTCGGTCATCCTCATCTACCTGGTCGGCGGGCCGCCGCATCAGGACATGTTCGACCTGAAGCCGGACGCGCCGCGCGAGATCGCCGGACCGCACCGGCCCATCGGCACGAACGTGGACGGCATCGAGATCTGCGAGCTGTTCCCGCGCATGGCCAAGATGATGGACAAGTTTGCCCTCATCCGGTCGCTCGTCGGCGCGCAGGACGATCACGACGCCTTCCAATGCTACACCGGCCACGGTCGTCGCGAGATGGCTCCGGCGGGCGGCTGGGCACCGTTTGGCAGCATCGTCAGCCAGGTTCAGGGCGCGGTGAATCCCGCGACCCCGCCGTTTGTGAGCATGTGCTACGAATGCACGCACGGGCCCTACAACGAGCCGGGCTCCGGCATGGTGAATGTGGCGCATTCCGGCTTCCGCCCGGTCGGTCCGAGCCGCGCGGACATGAAGCTGCAGGGCATCACGTATGACCGGCTGGCGGATCGCACGCGCCTGCAGGCGAGCGTGGATCAATTTCGTCGCGACGTGGACGCCAGCGGGCAAATGCAGGGCTTGGACCATTTCACCCAGCAGGCCATGGGCATGCTCACGTCGTCGAAGCTCGCCGAGGCGTTGGACTTGTCGAAAGAAGACCCGCGCATCGTGGCCCGCTACGGCACCGGCAACGAGGTGACGCGCATTGATGGCAATGGCGCGCCGCGCGTGCCGCAAAGCTTCCTCGCCGCCCGCCGCCTCGTCGAAGCCGGCGCGCGCGTGGTGACGGTGAATTACAGCAAGTGGGACTGGCACGGCGGCCCGGGCAACGACATCTTCACCCGCGAGCGCGAGGACTTCCCGATCTTCGACAAGGCCATCACTGCGCTCGTCGAGGACCTGCATCAACGGGGCATGGACAAGGACACCACGGTGCTGGTCTGGGGCGAGTTCGGCCGCACGCCGCGCATCAGCGCGCAGACGGGCCGTGATCACTGGCCGCGCGTGGCGATGGCACTCATGGCCGGCGGCGGCATGCGCTGCGGCCAGGTGATCGGCTCCACGGACCGCCTCGGCGGCGAGGCGAACAGCCGCCCCGTGACCTTCCAGGAAGTCTTCGCGACGCTCTACCACAACCTCGGCATTGATGTGAACACGACGACGATCCAGGACATCAAGGGGCGTCCGCACTATCTGGTGGACGGCGGGGCGCAGGCGATAAGGGAGCTGGTTTGAGCCGCCAACGACCTCACGCGCTGCGATGACCGAACTCAAAGACGCACTTGATGCATTCTTCGCGAATTCCCAAAAGCGCGTCCTGATCATTAAGGGGAAATGGGGAGTCGGCAAAACCTACGCTTGGCGCGAATACATCAGGACTCGTAGCGATCTCCCGGAGAAGTCGATTTCTTACGTGTCGCTATTCGGAGTTGAGGATCTTCAGCAACTGAAGGGTCTCATCTTGGCCAAAGCTCTCCCAACCAAGCGTGTTTGGCTTTGGCGGCTTGCTACGCCGCTTCGGTTCTTGCTGAAGCTGGCCAAGATCATTCCCACCCTCAAGGATTACGCTGAAGCCCCTGCCATTTTGGCGGAGCTTCGCTTGAGGGAATACATCATCTGCCTTGATGACTTGGAGCGGCGTGGAGAACGGTTAAAGCTTTCCGAGATATTGGGATTCGTTTCCGTGCTCAAGGAGGAGAACAAGTGTCGCGTTGTCCTCATTTTCAACGACGACATGCTGGCTTCAGCCGACAAGCAAGACCTCAACACCTATCGTGAAAAAGTGGTCGATGCAGAGGTCGAGCACCGACCATCGGTGGCTGAAAACGCACGTATCGGTTTTCCCTCGGGGAGGGACTACCCAGGTGTCGGCAGGGTTCTTGATGCTCTTGGCGTCACGAACATCAGGGTCATCAAGTTTACGGAATGGAACGTGAAATATTTTGCGCCGTTCGTGGCGAACTCCGAGAAAGCCGTGGCTGATGCATTGTTCAGGAACGTCGCAACCTTGACATGCTTGTTTCATCTGCACGGAAACGACGTGGACTTCGACAATCTCGAAGGAAGCGTCATTGCTCGGATGTTCCGCAAAGAAGGAGAGAAGCCATCCAGAGGAGAACAACTGCTTCAGCAGGCTGAATTCGCGGATACCGACCTGGATGTTTTCATCGTGGAGTTTCTACGCCTTGGCACCTGCGACAAGAAAGGCCTCTCGGAGAAAATCGGATCGCTCAACGCACGGGAGATACAGAGCCAGACGATGGCGCGGTTTCGCGACGCATGGCTTCTTTACAACGGCAACTTCGTTGCATCTGCGAATGATTACCTCAACGCGATGAGATCCCTGATGAAGACGCACATTCACACACTCGCGCAGAGCGAGATCGACTCCGTGTGCGAGTTCGTTGCTAGACTTGGACAGAAGGAGTTAGCCGACTCTTGGAGAGATGAGCACTTCGAGAAGAGGGTCGAAATGGTTACTCTTGAGGGCATCCCTGCTTTTCGAAAGCGAACCTCAAACCCGACGCTGCTGGCAAAACTGGACGCCAGAGCGGAGGAGTTGCAACGCACAGTCAGCCTCAAAGAACTGGTCTATGGCGTGGTAAAGAAGAGCGGCTGGAGTCCGCATCAAGTAATCCTGCTGAACAGCTTTAGGGAACAGGACTACTTCGAGTGGATTTGTTCCGATTCGGATCCGGATCTCGTCATTATGCTGCGCAGTTTTCAACACACTGCCAGAGGCGTGACTTCGGACGGCATCTGGAATGAGATTTGCGCTAAGCTCGATGGAGCGCTGCGACGAATTGCGGCGAAAGACGAATTTAACCGCATGCGAGTGGAAAATCTCTTCCATGGGACTGCAATTGAAGCGCGAGAGGAACGCCAGAAGGAGCCCGATGCAGTCTCAAACAGTTCTGACCCATGACCGAGACCAAATACTCCGACCGGACTGATTCGTTTGAGGAGAAGCTGCGGCTGATCGAGGCGGCGTGGCGGAAGAAGGATTTTCGTTTAGCGCGCTCGCTGGCGCACTCGCTTCGCCACACGGCGATGCAGGCACAGGCGGAGGAGGAGAGCCCGGGGCAGCCGGTCGCGGCGGCGAAGGTCGAGCTGGTGGAATCGCTGCCGCCAGTTTGGCAGACGTGGGCGCGCGGCTGGAAGTATTGCCGGGCGCTGCATCTGGACGAGCCATTGGGCGTCGAGCGCCCGCCGGAACCGGTGGAGGTGGTGCTGAGTTTTCCGGCGGATCAGGCGGCTTCGCTGGCGCGAGAAGTCCGGGTGGCGCGCGTGGTGGACGGCGTCTTGAAGGAAGTTCCCTGTCAGGTCCACGGCGAAGTCCGGCGCGGCGCGGAACTGCTGGCGAAAGTGCTCTTCATGGCCGGTGGCACCATGCACCAACGGCAGACGTATCTGGTGTTCCATGGGAACCCGGACGCCGAGCTGCCCGCGTATCCGACCGACCTGGAGACGCGCGGCGAGGGCTTCGCGCTGGACATTGAGAACGATCATTTCAAGGCCTCGCTGTCCCGGCAGATGGGGCAGTTGGAACGCATGAGCCTCAAGCGCGACCATGGGCTGGAGCTGTTCGCCGGGGGCGAGGGGCATGGCGAGCCGGCGGGCATTGACTGGGCGCATGACTACGCGACCTCCGGCCACTTCCAGAAAATGCGCGTCACCCTGTGGGAGACGTGCCCGGACTACGAGGTCGTGCGCGGACCGCTGGCGACCATCGTGCGGCGCTGGGGCTTTCCGCACTCGCCGGTGCATCCGGTCTTCACCCCGAGCCGGCTGCATGTGGATGTGGAGTATCGCTTCTACGCGGGCCTGCCGTGGTTCCACAAGTCCGGCACCATGCGCGCGGTGAAGTCCTTCGAAGCCGCCGCCCTGCGCGATGACGAGTGGGTCTTCAGCGGCTACTCGTTCACCGACATCGTGTGGATGGGGCCGGACGGGAAGCTGCGCCTCGGCGCGCCGGATGCGGCGAACCGCGACAACCTCTGGGCCGTGGGCCTGGCGAACCCGACGAGCCACGATTCCTTCGTCGCGCTCTTCCTCGAGCACCGTGCGGAGGGGATGCCCGAGCCGAAGCACAACGGGTCGCCCTCGCTCTATTACAAATCCCACGGCCAGCTCTGGAGCCGCTACCCGCTCGCGGTGAAGGAAGTCCCGGCGGGCGCGGTGCTGCACCAGAAGAACGCCTACGCCGCGCTGCCCTTCACCGCCGCCGACGGACCGCACCGGCTGGAAGAGCTCCGTCATCGCCTCGTGAATCCCCTGCACGTTTCAGCGGGTGAAGTCCCGCGTGGCGCGGCGGCCAAGGAACAGCCCGGCCGCCTCGCGCGTCCCGGGGAAGCCGGTGACAGCCCCGTGTCCAAGGCTGCCCTCTGGACCGCCCTGCGCGACTGCAAGGATGAGCAGCTCTACACCGCTGGCATCAACGTGGTGGACCTCGGCCTGGTGCTGGACCTCCGCGTGCGCGGCGACACCGTCCATGTGCTCATGACCATGCCGCATCGTGGCCGTCCACGGCTGGGCTACTTCGCTTTCGGCTCAGGCGGCAACTCGATGCCCGTGCAGCAACGGCTGATGAAGGTCTCCGGCGTGGCCCGGGTGGTTGTCGAGCAGACGTGGGAACCGGGGTGGAACTCGAACTGGCTGACGGAGGAGGGCAGGAAGAAGCTGGGGCTGGGGACGTAGGCAAGCGAGCCAAAGTGAATTTGAAGAACCGCGCGGTCATCGCAATCAGACTAGGGTGGTTTTGCGCACGCAGCATCTCCCTCCACCCCGGCGAAGCCGGTGCGGCTGGGCTGCGCTGATTCCCAGCCTGCTGCTCGCGCTGCCGGGATTCGCTGCTGAAATCTCCCGGCCGGTCAGCTTCGTCAATGATGTCGTGCCGGTGTTGACGAAGGCAGGGTGCAATTCTGGCGCGTGCCATGCCAAGGCGGGCCAGGGGCAGAATGGTTTCCAGCTTTCACTGCTCGGATTCGAGCCGCAGGAGGACTATGAGCATCTGGTGAAGGAAGCGCGCGGTCGCCGCGTTTTTGCCGCCTCACCGGACCAGAGCCTGCTGCTGATGAAGGCGGTGAACCGCGTGCCACACGGCGGTGGCCAGCGCTTCGACACCGATTCCGAGGGCTACCAACTGCTTCGTGCGTGGCTGCAACAGGGCACCCCGAATGACAAGGACACCGCGTCCAAGCTCGTTTCGCTCGACGTGGAACCTCCGCGCAAGACGCTCAAAGTGAAGACCGAGCAGCAGCTCAAGGTCACCGCCCGTTACGCCGACGGCCGCACGCGCGACGTCACCCAGCTCGCGCTCTTCGAGGCGAACGACCGCGCGATGGCCGAGACCACCGAGGCCGGACGCGTGAAGATTTTTGACATCCCGGGCAACGTGGCCGTGATGGTCCGCTATCAGGGCCTCGCGGCGGTGTGCAACGTCTCCATCCCGCTCGGCGCACCGGTGAAGCAACTGCCGCCGAACAAAAACTTCATTGATGAACTCGTCTTCGCAAACCTGAAGCAGATCGGCGTGCCGCCTTCGCCGGTGTGTGACGATGCGACCTTCATCCGCCGCGTCTCGCTGGACATCGCGGGCCGCCTGCCAACCGTGAAGGAAGCCGAGGCGTTTCTGGCCAGCAAGGACGCGGCAAAGCGCGACAAGCTGGTGGACGGCCTGCTCACCAGCCCGGACTACGCGGACTATTTCGCCAACAAGTGGACGTCGCTCCTCAAGAACCAGCGCGATGGGGCGAATGACATCACGGCGAACTTCGCGTTTCACTCGTGGGTGCGCGACAGCCTGCTGGCCAACAAGCCCTACGACCAGCTCGTGCGCCAGCTCCTCGCGGCCACTGGCACCATTGCCGACAACCCGCCCGTGGCCTGGTATAAGCGCGTGAAGCAGCCCACCGAGCAGCTTGAGGACGTGGCGCAGCTCTTCCTCGGAGTGCGGATGCAGTGCGCGCAGTGCCATCACCATCCCTTTGAGCGTTGGAGCCAGCACGACTATTACAGCATGTCGGCGTTCTTCAGCCAGGTGGGCCGCAAGCCGACCGCGACGGCGGGTGAGGATGTGATCTTCCACAAGCGCGGCATGGCCCAGACGGAGAACAAGAAGACCAAGCTGCCGGTGAAGCCCGCCGGCCTCGGCGACCCCACGCTCGACATTCCGCCGGACGAGGACCCGCGCCTGCGCCTGGCCGACTGGATGGGCAACAAGGCCAACCCGTTCTTTGCGAAGTCGCTGGTGAACCGCTACTGGAAGCACTTCTTCAAGCGCGGCCTGATCGAGCCGGAGGACGACATCCGCGATACGAACCCGCCCTCGAACCCCGAACTGCTCGACGCGCTGGCGAAGCTCTTCGTGGACAGCGGCTTCGACCTCAAGGCCGTCGTGCGTGTCATCACCCAGTCCTCCGCCTACCAGCTCAGCGCGACGCCGAACCAGCACAACGGCGTGGACCGCCAGAACTTCTCGCACTTCTACCCGCGCCGGATGCAGGCCGAGGTGCTGCTGGATTCCATCGACCAGTTCACCGGGGCAAAGACGGATTTCGCCGACCTGCCGGCGGGCACCCGGGCGATTGCGCTGCCGGACAACAGCTACAACCGCGGCTCCGCCTTCCTGAAAGTCTTCGGCCGCCCCGAGGGCGCGAGCGTGTGCGAGTGCGAGCGTGCCTCCTCCGCGAGCCTCGCGCAGAGCCTGCACCTGATGAACGCCAGCGACGTGAAGGGCAAGCTCGCGGCCAGTGGCGGTCGCGCCGAGCGGCTGGCGAAGGCGGAAAAGCCCGTGGCCCAGGGCATCCGTGAACTGTATCTCGCGGCGTTCGCCCGCGAGCCGCAGTCGCACGAGCAGACGGTCGCAGAGGAATACCTGGCCCGTCGCCGCGAAGATGTGCAGGGGAACCCGCTGCCGCCCGAGCAATCCCGGCGCATCGCCTACGAGGACCTGCTCTGGGCGCTGATCAACACGAAAGAATTTCTCTACAACCACTAGCCATGTCGCTTGATCGAATTCACAGAGCAGCCCGGGCGTTGTCTCTGTTTCGCTGGTCGTCGTTGCACCAGCTTTTTGCGTCTGACGCTTTTGCCTGCGGGGGCACTACCGCCGCGTTCGTCAGGTTCCTTCCTCCTCACCCCAGCCCTCTCCCCCAGGGAGAGGGAGCGACTTCGTCCGCGTCCGTTTACCCGCGGCCCGCCGTTGCGCCGAAAGCTGGCTACCTGACCCCCTCTCCTCGGGGAGAGGGCCGGGGTGAGGGGAAAGGGCGCGCACTTGGGCACAGCCGCTGCTATCAGCGCGGCTGGGTGGTGGTCAGAGTTTTCGCCGGAGTCGCGTGGCTCGCGCTCGCCGGCTCCGCCTTTGCCCAGCAGGTGATTCTCCCCACGCCACGGCTGCTCACCACCATGCCGATGGGCGTGCAGGTGGGTGCCACGGTGGAGGTTGCCATCACGGGGGAAAACGTCGAGGACCTCACCGAACTGCAGTTCTCCACGCCCAAACTCACCGCCAAACCCAAGCTCGGCGGCGACGGCAAGCCCGAGGCGAACAAGTTCCTCGTCACCGCCGCGGCGGATGCGCCGGTCGGCGTGCATGATGCGCGCTTCGTGTCACGGCTGGGGGTCTCCTCGGCGCGGGCGTTCTCGGTCAGCACGCTGGCCGAGGTGACGCGCGCGCGGACGAACACGTCCCTCGAGACCGCTCTGGAGCTGAAGCTCAATTCCATCTGCAACGCGTTCATGACCGCGCGGGCCGTGGACTTTTATGCTTTCACTGCTACGAAGGGCCAGCGCCTCGTCATCGAGTGCGCCACCGCCGGGATTGATTCCAAGCTGACGCCAGTGCTCATCATCGCCGATGGCGAGGGCCGCGACTTGGTCGTCAACCGCACCAGCGGCCGGCTGGACTTCACGCCCGCGGCGGACGGGAAACATTTCCTCAAGGTCCACAGCCTGACCTTCAAGGGCGGGCCGGAGCAGTTCTACCGGCTGGC
>CAZOCL010000292.1:0-8453 GCA_964578245.1 uncultured Klebsiella sp.
TCGCCTTCGAATCGCAGGAGGTTTACCCCAAGTCCCTCATGGGCACGATCGCCGTCGTGCGCCAGAGCCTCGCCGACGCCCGCCATTACGTGCTCGACCAAGCCGACTACCGCGCCAAACCCACCGCCCGCAAACGCCCCGATCTCAACCCCGCGCTGGAGGCACTCGCCCCGATTCTCAACAAGGACACCACGGTCGTCTTCGAGCCTGGCAGCGTGCTCATGTGCGACCGCGCGGGGCAGCTTGCCCGCGAACTGGGGCTGAACTTCGCCATCTGCGCCAGCGGCCACGAGTGGCGGCGGCCTGACTTGATGAAGGGCGTCGCCGCCACGTTCATCGTCCCGCTGAACCTGCCCTCCGCCCCCAAGCTCCCCGACGAGGACGACTGGCTGGATGTCTCGCTCGATCAGCTCCGCCATTGGGACTGGGCACCTGAGAACGCCGCCGTCCTCCGCCAGCAGGGCCTGGAAATCGCGCTCACCACCCACGCACTTGGGGACCGGAAAGTCTTTCGCAAGCACCTCCGCTCGGCGATGGATCGCGGCCTCTCCGAGCGCGACGCCCTCGCTGGGCTGACCACCATCCCTGCGAGACTCTGCGGTCTGGCCGACCGCCTCGGCACCATTGAGAAAGGCAAGATCGCGAACCTCACCATAGTCGAAGGCGCGGGCTATTTCGACCCCGAGGCGAAGGTGAAGCAAGTGTGGATTGACGGCCAGGTCTTCGAGACACAGCCGCCCAAACCCACCGTGAAGGGGACACTCCTGTCCCCTAGTCCCGCCGCCGGCACCAAGCCCACCGCCCCGTCGGGTGAGACGGTCCCGAAAGGGGACAAGAGTGTCCCCTCCACAAAGAAAGCCGAACTTGCCGCGCTTCAAAAAGTCCGTCTCGCCCAGTCGCCCAACGCCTCGCGCGGCCAGTTGCTCGCCCCCAAGTCCGTGCTCATCCGCAACGCCACCGTCTGGACCTGCGGCCCGCAAGGCATCCTCACCAACGCCAACGTGCTCATCGTCGGCGGCAAGGTGCAGCAGATCGGTTTCTTCAAGCCCCAGTTGAGCAGCGACACCCTGGTCATCGACGCCACCGGCCAGCACCTCACCCCCGGCCTCATTGATTGCCACAGCCACACCGCCATCCTCGGCGGCGTCAACGAGGCCTCCCTGCCCTCCACCGCCATGGTCCGCATCGCCGACGTGGTGAACTCGGAGACCGAGAACTTGTTCCAGCAGCTTGCCGGCGGCCTGACCATGGCCAACCTCCTCCACGGCTCGGCCAACCCCATCGGTGGACAAAACAGTGTCATCAAGCTGCGCTTCGGCGCGGGGCCCGAGGGACTGAAGTTCACGAACGCCCCGGCCGGCATCAAGTTCGCGCTCGGCGAGAACGTGAAGCAGTCCAACTGGGGCGACCGGAACACCACCCGCTTTCCGCAGTCGCGCATGGGCGTGCCGACCTTCTACGCGAACCGCTTCACCGCCGCCCGCCAGTATCTCGACGCCTGGGCCGAGTATCAGCGCAAGGGCGGCGTGCCCCCGCGCCGCAACCTCGAACTGGAGGCGCTCGGCGAAATCCTCGAAGGCACCCGGCTCATCCACTGCCACAGCTATCGCGGCGATGAGATCATCGCCTTCCTCCGGGTCTGCGAGGAGTTCGGCGTGCGCGTCGCGACCCTTCAGCATGTCCTCGAGGGCTACAAGGTCGCCGATGAAATCGCGAAACACGGTGCGGGCGGCTCCTGCTTCACCGACTGGTGGGCCTACAAGTTCGAGGTCTGGGACGCCATCCCCTACGCCGGCAGCCTCATGCGCGACCGCGGCGTGACCGTCTCCTTCAACTCCGATTCCTCCGAGCTGGCCCGCCGCCTCTACCTCGAAGCCGCCAAGGCCGTGAAATACGGTGGCACCCCGGAAGTCGAGGCGCTCAAGTTCGTCACCCTGAACCCCGCGAAGCAGCTCGGTGTGGACAAATGGGTCGGCTCGCTCGAGCCCGGCAAGGACGCCGACTTCGCGATCTGGTCGCACTCCCCGCTCGCCTACAACACCGTCTGCGAACAGACCTGGATCGAAGGCCGGAAATACTTCGACCGCACCGCTGCTGCCAAGCGCACTGAGACGCTGGCCAAGGAACGCACCGACCTGATCGCCAAGGCCAAGAAAATCGCCACCCTCTCGGGTGGGGGTGGTGAAGCCAGCCCCCCCGCTCAAGCCGCCTTCTTCTTGCAGGCATTGGAAAAGGCCCACGAGCTGGGCATCGCCGAATGCCTCGATTGCAAACTGAACCGGAAGTCCGAGTGAGCAATCTGCCCTCCGCCTTCTGTCCCGCGAAAAGTGCCTGGGCCACGGTGCTGCTCTGCCTCGCCTTGCAGCTCGCTCGCGCCGACACGCTCGACACGCTCGACGGCAAATCCTTCACCGGCAAGATCACCGTGGAGGCTGACGCCCTGCTCGTGGACCAGAACCGCGTGCCGCTGGTGAACGTGAAGCAAGCCACCTTCACCCGCACCGCCGCCGCCAGTCCCGTTGCCGCTCCGGCCATCTGGGAAACCGCGGGCATCGGGTCCGTCCCGGTGTCAGGCCAGTTCGTCCAGTCGAACGGAGTCTTCCTCGTGTCGGTTTCTGGCACAGCGATGCGCGTGGACGACGGCCACCTCCTGGTCGCGCAGCGAGTTGGCGAGCAGGCCGAGCTGACGGTCTTCGTCCCGCCCCAGAACTTCGACCGGAACTACTCGGAGAAATACAAATCCGCGGGACTGGAGATCCGCGGGAGATTGGATGGCGATGGCCCGTGCTACCGCCTGTTTTCGGAAGGCGGAGTGACCGGGGTAACCCAGTGGCGGGTCAACTCTGGGAAGGAGAAATACTCCCACATGAAGATTCCCACGCAGGGGGTCTGGCTCCGCCTCCAGCGCTGCGGCCAGCAAGTCACCGCGTTCACCAGTGAGAACGGCACCCAGTGGCAGCAGGTCGGCAATGAAATGATCCCGCTGCCGGAGCAGGCCCACTTCGGCCTGCTGCTGGCCGGGCTGAAAAAGGGTTCCACGTGCATCGTGCCGTTCAGCCACGTCACCCTGCGCCATGACGGCGTGCCGCCGGTCGGTCTGCCGCAATTGCTCCTCCGCGATGGCGGCGTGCTCATGGGAAAGTTCCTCGGCACCGACGGTTCCGTGCTGCGCTGGTCCGCCCTCGGCCGCGAATGGAGCGTCTCCCTCGTCAATGTGAGCCGGCTGCTCCTCCAGGCAGATGCGGAGTCCCGGCTCGCGCAAAAAGGAGCCGGCCGCCCGGGCGTGCTGCTGGCCAGCGGTGATTTTGTGGATGGCGATTTCGTCGCGGCCGAGCCCGGCCGCATCGCGATCAGCTCGGTGCTCTTCGGCCTGCGCACCTACTCTGCCGAGGGCAGTGTCCTCGGCGTGCATCTGCGCGCAGTCGAGCCGGCCAAGACGGAGTTCGAAGTCCAGTGCCAGGACGGCTCGCGCCTCGTGGCCGACCAGGTGGAACTCCGCGCCGAAGGCCTCGCCGGCCGCGAGCGCGGCGCAGGCAAATTCCTCCTCCCGCTCACCGACGTGAAAGAGCTGCGCCGGATGTCGCCTCAATCGCGCTGATGCCAGTCGGACACGACGCACTCCGCTCTCCCTCCCCTCCACAGAGTAGGAGAGGGCCGAGGAGAGGAGGTGCGCCACATCCGAACGCGTCGTCGCCTCATCGAAGCTCCCCTTTTCCCCCTGCCCCTGGCTCGGGCCTCGCGGAGGGAGGGGCCAGGTGGTCCGTCCGCCGGGCCAGATTCGCTGCATCCGTATTGTTTAATTCGAGGTTGCAATCAAAATTGAAACCGGGCACCGTCCGCGTCTCGGATTTGCTGGAATGACCGCTAAAGAAGAGCCAATTACGTTTACGGGCACGGTGACGCAGGTGCTCCCCGGCACAATGTTCCGCGTCGCGCTGCCCAATGGGCACGAAGTCCTCGCCCACATCTCGGGCAAGATGCGCAAGAACTTCATCCGCATCAGCGTGGGTGACAAGGTCGAGGCGGAGATGTCTCCCTACGATCTCAGCAAGGCCCGCATCATCTTCCGGCACCGGTAATCCCCGGTGAGCGGGACACTCCTGTCCCGCAGACCGGTAGCTCGACATTCCAATGTCGAGTGCCAACCACCCGTCACTCGCACCGTTTCTTGACATTGGAATGTCGAGCTACGAATTGCAGGACAAGAGTGTCCCGCTCACCCGCCGCTCAAGGCATCTTCCCGGACAGCATCGCCTTCACCTTCGCTGGATCGCTCGTCGGCGGCTGGCACGCAGTGCCGGTGCACAGGAAGACCACGGGCCCATCCTTCACCGGCAAAGTCTTCGCGAACGCCTCCACCGCCCCCACGTTCCCCAGCACCACCTTGTTCGGCTGGTAGGTGCCGTGCGCGGCGCGCAAGAGCGCCTGCGCCGTCTGGTGTGTCCGGTCCCCCGCCACCACCACGCGGAACGGCTCGTTCAGCGAGAAGTCCAGGGCCAGCAACAGATTCGGCACAGCCTGCGGCAGGCGTTGCAGCCGTTCGGCGAAGAGCCGCAGCGACTTCTCCGCCCGCGCGCGCATCTCCTTGTTGTCCGTGATGGCCGCGAGCTTGAAGAGCACTGCGGTCGCGACGTTGTTGCCACTCGGCTCAGCCCCGTCGTAGTCCTCTTTCACACGGAAAAGCAGATCGGCGGAACCGACCGGGCTTTGATAGAAGCCGCCGAGCGCCGGATCGTAAAACTTCGCGGTCATCGCGGACTCCAGCGCGAGGGCGAAGTCCAGGTGCTTCGGGTCCAGCGTGGCCTCGTAGAGGTGCAGCACGCCTTCGAGCAGAAAGGCGTGCGAATCGAGCAACTGCACATTGTCCCGCTCACCGTCGCGCCAGCGGTGGTAGAGCGTCTTGGTCTTCGCGTCCCAGAGCTTCGACTGGAGGAAGGCGAGGTTCCGCTCCGCCGCCACGAGATACTTCGGCTCGTTCAGCAAGATGCCCGCCCGCGCGAGCGCGCCGAGCATCAGGCCGTTCCACGACGCGAGGATCTTGTCATCCAGGTGCGGGCGGATGCGCTTCTGCTGCACCGCGAACAGCTTCTGCTTCGCGCTCGCCAGGAGCTTGGCCTCGGCATCGGTCAGTTTCGGGTCCACGATGCTCAGCACGTTCAGCTTCTTGAGCGGCATGGGATGCGAGTGATCCTCGAAGTTCCCTTCCTCCGTGATGCCGAAGTAGCGCTCCGCCACCGTGAACTCCTCCGCGCTCAAGAGCCTGGTCAGCTCCTCCTTGGTCCAGCAGTAGAACTTGCCCTCGTGCCCCTCGCTGTCCGCGTCCTCGGCAGAGTAGAAGCCACCCTCGGGATGCGTCATGTCGCGGAGCAGGTAGCGCACGATATCCCGGGCCACGTCCGCATAGCGCGCCTCGCCGCTGACGAGATGCGCGTCCAGGTAGAGATGCAGGAGTTGCGCGTTGTCGTAGAGCATCTTCTCGAAGTGCGGCACCAGCCACTTCTCATCCACCGAGTAGCGCGCGAAGCCGCCGCCGAGCTGGTCATACATGCCGCCCGCCGCCATGCGCTCGCACGTGTGCAGCACCATCTTCACCGCGTCCGGATTCCCCTCGCGCACCGCCGCGCGGAGGATGAAGGCCGGCTGCGATGGCCGGGGAAACTTCGGCGCGCGGCCAAACCCGCCATTGCGCGGGTCGTATTCCGCCGTCATGCGCTTGAGCGCGTTCGTGAGGATCACGGGCGTGAGGACGGCCTCCTTGTTCGGCTCGTGTTCGCCAAGGCTCTTGAGCTGCTCGGCGATCTGCCCGGCCTGCTCATTGATCTCCTTCCGCTTCTCCCCCCAGATCTCCGAGATGCGGCCGAGGAGCTGCATGAAGCTGGGCCGGCCAAACTTCGGCTGTGGCGGGAAGTAAGTCCCTCCGTAGAACGGCTTCAGATCCGGCGTGAGAAACACGTTCAACGGCCAGCCACCCCCCTGCCCCATCGCCTGCACGGCGGTCATGTAGATCTTGTCCACGTCCGGACGCTCCTCGCGGTCCAGCTTGATCGCGACGAAGTGCTTGTTCATGAACTCGCCAATCGCCTCGTCCTCGAACGACTCGCGCTCCATCACATGGCACCAGTGGCACGTCGAGTAGCCGATGGAGAGCAGGATGGGCTTGCCCTCGTCGCGCGCCTTCTTGAACGCCGCCTCCCCCCACGGATACCAGTCCACGGGATTGTGCATGTGCTGGCGCAGGTAGGGGGATTTCTCCTGTGCGAGGCGGTTGGTGTGCTTGAGTTTGGCGGGCGAATTCGTGGACACGGTGGCAGGGGATTTGGCCTTGTCCGCGGCGGCGAGCGGCAGGCCCAGGCTGCTGGCGGCCAGCAACCCTCCCACGACGACACCGATGCGCGGCAACCAAGTTGAGCGGAAAGTCACCCGCCCAGCCTAGCCCACGGCGGGACGGGAGCAAGCGGGCATTGCTGCCCCTCAGCCTCTTACTCCTACTCCTACTCTTAATCCTAATCCTCGGCGAACGCGGGGAAGAGTAAGATTAGGATTAAGATTAGGAGTAGGAGGGCGAGGTCAGCCCGTAACCGCCTCATCGCCCAGTTGCGCTGTGGAGTGCGGCGAGTTCTCGCCGCTTTCCGCAGGCGACTTGTCGCCGTCAATGCCTGGTGGCGGACGTTCCCCGCGCCACGCGCATCCAAGACTTTCCTACTCCTACTCCTACTCTTAACCCTGACTCCGAAATTGAAACCGCGGATAGCGCGGATGACACGGATAGGAAGGGCTTTCGGCGCCGCGTTGGGGAATCAATCCAACTGGTGGCAAGCTTGCGCAACCTGTTCTTTATCCGCGTCATCCGCGCTATCCGCGGTTCTCCCTTCGGAATTCGGGATTAATCCTAATCTTCGGGGGATGCAGGGAAGAGCAGGATTAGGATTACGAGTAGGAGGGGCTCGCGCATTGGTCCGTCACTGGTGCCTCCGGCAGTTATCCCGGGGGGATGCAGGAGCTTAGCCGGGGTCAGGAGCGACAGCGACGCCACCCCCGGAAACGCCCACGCAGATGGACGACCCCGGAGGGGTCGGGGAATGGTGTCCGCGAGAGCCGCAATCCCGCACCCCTCGGGGTGCATGATATGGGTGGGACCGGGACCGGGGGTGTCGCTGACGCTTTACCCCCGGCTAAGCTCCGGCCTCCCTCCGGGAGGGGGAAGGCGTTCACGGACCTGCCCGGTGGCCGGACGTTGAAGCGGCCTGAAGGCCGCGCGCCTGTCGCGTCGGCTCCGGGGGCGGGGCATGGAGTCCCGGCTTTAGCCGGTGGAACGCCGCTGGGTTCCAGATGCTGCCTCGCTGGTGGCTGGATGCCTTGCCGGCTGAAGCCGGGACTCCTTGCGAGTCGTGAGTTGGCTCCGGTGGGGTTCATGCTTGGCACTCCTGGAAGGTGGCTTGCGCGTTCGCGAGCTCGGGGTGGCCGAGGGAGGTGTAGCGGGCCACGGCCTGCTGGGCATGGGGCAGCGCCTCCTTCCGGCGGTCCTGGTGCAGCAGGGCCTTCGCGAGGTAGTGATGGTCGCTGGCCACCAGTTCCTTGCGGCCGACCTTTTCAGACAAGGGCAGGGCCTCCCGCGCCAGCGCCTCGGCTTCCTTCCAGTATTCGCGGTCCAGCGCCAACTCAGCCAGATTGCCGACGAGGGCAGGCACGCCCTCGTCATACCCCACCGCACGGGAGATGCGCAGAGCCTCGCGGTAATCCCGCTCCGCCGCCGGGTAGTCCTTCATGAGGCGCTCAATCGCCGCCACGCCATTCAGGCCGATGGCCACCTCCGCGCTCTCCGCCGCCAAGGAACGCCGTAGCTCGACCATCTGGCGGGCGTCCGCGAGGGCGGCGGGGTAGTCCTGCTTCAACTCATGGCCAATGCTGCGCAACTGGAGGGCAGTGGACTGTTCCCGCACCCCGGCCTGGGCCTGGGTCCAGTGGGCGGCCGCCCGCGCGGCACAGGCCAGCACTTCGTCACCCTGGCTCCGGAGGTAATGCACCCATCCGGCATCGTAGGCACGCCAGCCGGCCTTGTCATGGTCCCCGGCGGCTAAAGCTCTGGTCTCGGCCTGGCGGTTCAGTGCCAGCCATTCATCCCAGCGACCGGTGAATTGGAGGACCTTTTGCAGCGCGTCGCAGACGGTCTGCAGGCGCGGGTTTGGACCGGCCACGAAGAGCGGGAGGGCGGGGGCCACCGTGGGCCACGCGGCGTCGAGGATGGGGAAGCGGTCGTGCTGCTCGTCGCCATTTTCCACGATGAGGGCGTAGGCACGGTTTTCCAGGCTGTGCGCGGTGGCAGCCATGAGGGTGGGGAACTTGTGGCGCAGGAAGTCCGCCACCATGGGCACAAGGGTGTAGGCGCGCTCCTCCTGGTCCGGCACGACGAGCGAGCGGTTGGCGAGGGAGCGGAGCGCCACTTCCACGGCGGC
>CAZOCL010000293.1:0-8435 GCA_964578245.1 uncultured Klebsiella sp.
GTGGGAATTTTCTCCTTCTACTTCCCCCTATTTTTCTGCCCCCCCCCCCCCCCCAGCTTGTAAAGTAAAGGATTGCCTTGATGGACAATGGGTTGCGCAAAACGGGGTCAAATTGCGTGAGATTTTTTGCCGTGAAATGAGGAATGCGGGACCTGCCGGGCAAAGTGCTCACAAACCCGCCGTATCATCGTCCTCAGCAGACGCCTTTCTCCCCTTCGGAGTCAGGCTCACCACGCCGAGCGCGACTGCATCGAAGACGCCCATGCCGTATGCTTCGCTCGTCCAGAGCCGACGCTTTCGCGGCACGCGGGAGCCGAGATTGTCCGGGAATCGTTCAGCAAGCGCTTCGGCAAGGGTTTGTTTGTTCCCCGGCGCATCATCCCCGAGAAGCGTCTGGCGCACCCGGGTGCGCGTGAGCAGCTTCACCTTCACCTTCCGGCGGTTGGCGAGAGCAGCCAGGTCGGTGTAAAGGGTGTTGATGCGATCCGAACGCCGGACATCCGGCGCGTCGTGATTCTCCAGGACAAGAACGGTGGGAAGATAGTGGGCCATGAGGGCGTCCGCCTTCGCAAGGCTGTCGGCGTTCTTGTCCTGCTTGTTGACGGTTTTGACGCCCCAGTCCACGAGCTTGGCGGGTGCTTCGAGGACCGCGAAGCCAAAGCCCCGAGTCGAAGGAGCAAGGGCGAGGATACGTTGATGCTGTGTTTGCTTCATGGTGATTACAAAGAAGGCTGCCGACGGACAGAGTCCGCGCTGGCAGCCGGTGAGTTGGTAATGGGAGGCTTCGATTTGCGGGCAAGCGTCTCGGCACGCGCCGCGACTTCCCGTTCCATCACCTCATAGAGGCCGGCGAAGAGCTCGCGCACCGGCTTCTGGAAAATCGCCTCATATGCGAGGGCCGTCCGCAGGCTCGGCTCACGAACGAACCGCTCATACCGGCACACCTTGGCCCCGCTCTGGGCACCGAGGAGGCACGCGACCGCTTCCTGGGAAAGCGACCGGCGCTTCCGTTCGGCAAGCAGGTAGTTGGGCAGTTTCGACGACATGGGATGAAAGAACTCGGGTGGAGTTCCGAACTCCACAATACCGGATGGGGAAATTCGCCCAAGGGGTGCATTCTTGCCGGATACGGCAACCCTTCGCGAAAAACACCGAGCGTGGACGGCTCGGCGGCAATGTTCTCATTCTACTCTGCCGACGCTACGGGAACCAACGCCCCCTGTGGACAAATCCTTGCCCGGCACGACAAGGCCCGGCGTCTCTTCCCTGCGCAGCCGATCGCATAAGGTTGTGGCATGGAAACCCCGCACCAACTCAGTCGTCAGGCCATCGAGGAGTTTCGAGCGATCTACCAGGAGGAATTCGGCGAAGTCCTGTCCGATGGCGAGGCTCAGGAAGCGGCCATGAGGCTGTTGCGGTTGTTCGGCGTTCTGGTCAAACCGAACCCCGACATTCCTCACACCACAGGAGTGGCGAGTGGTCACGTTGACGCGCCGCCCACGGGCGCGATAGGATAGGAGTATCCCCGTGGAGTCGGCCCATCCCCTATTGTTCAACACCCAACCAATGCCTGGATACTTCATCTATTGCCGCAAATCCTCCGAGGCCGAAGACCGGCAGGTGCTTTCGATTGAATCTCAGACCCGCGAACTGGAGCAGATCGCGGCCAGATTGAACCTATCCGTGACCGAAATTCTGCATGAATCAAAGTCGGCCAAGGAACCGGGCCGGCCCGTGTTCAACCAGATGATGCAGCGGCTCTACCGTGGCGAGGCGGCCGGGGTCATCTGCTGGAAACTCGACCGCCTCGCGCGCAATCCCGTGGACGGCGGTTCCGTCATCTGGGCGATCAAGCAGCAGGGCATCAAGGTCCTCACCCCGGCCCAGAGCTACGCCCGCGAGGACGACAATCTCATCCTCATGTATATCGAGTTCGGGATGGCCCAGAAATACGTGGACGACTTGAGCAAGAACGTGAAGCGCGGGCTCAAGACCAAGAGCGAGAATGGCTGGCACCCCGGGAAAGCCCTCCCCGGCTACCTCAACCACAGCGACCGGCTCACGGGCCAGAACTACCTCATCAAAGACCCGGAACGCTTCCCGCTGGTCCGGCGCATGTGGGATGTGATGCTCACCGGGCTTCATACTCCTCCGAGGATTGTCGAAATGGCGAACCTGGAATGGGGGTATCGCACGCGCCCGACGCGCAAGCTGGGCGACCGGCCCATGGTCCGCAGCATGATCTACAAAATCTTCACCAACCCCTTCTACTATGGCTCCTTCGAATATCCCCGGGACAGTGGCCGCTGGCATCAGGGCAAGCACGAGCCGATGGTCACGCAGGCCGAATATGACCGGGTGCAGTTGCTGCTCGGCAGGACCGGGAGTCCACGACCGCAAACTCACTTTGAATTTGCCTACACCGGCCTCATCCGGTGCGGCGACTGCGGCCGGATGGTGACGGCCGAGGAGAAGCCCCAGGTCATCTGCAGCCAGTGCCGATTCAAGTTTGCCTCCCGTCGGCGAAAATCCTGCCGGCGCTGCGCGATCCCGGTTGAGAAAATGGTGAACCCCCGCTTCCTTCACTACACCTACTACCACTGCTCGAAAAGCAGGCGACCGCATTGCCCGCAGAGGAGCGTCACCGTTCAGGAGCTGGAGAGGCAGTTCAGTCGGCAGCTCGCCCGGATTCAGATTTCCGAACGGTTCCGGGACTGGGCCATCAAACATCTCCGCGAACTCCATGCCCAGGAGCACGCCACGCGCGCTGCCGTCATGGCTGCCCAGCAGAAGGCGTATCACGAATGCCTCCGCCAGATCGACAATCTGGTGAAGCTCAAGACATCGTCGGCGAACGTGGGTGGGTGCCTGCTTTCCGATGAGGAATACGCGCACCAGCGCGTCGGCCTGCTCGCGGAGAAGTCGGCGTTGGAAGCCCTCCAAAATGGGGCCGAACAGGCCGATCAATGGCTGAAACTCTCGGAAGGAACCTTCCAGTTCGCGACTGCGGTCGCGACAAGGTTCTCGAAAGGCGATGCAAACGTCAAAAAGGAGATTCTCTTGGCCGTCGGATCGAACCTAACTTTGAGGGACAAAAAATTGAGCATTGAAGCCCGAAAACCGTTCTCCATCCTCGAATCGTCCCTGTCGGACGATGAACCCGAAAACCCGCCAATCGAACCTGAAACGAGTGGCCTCCGGCAACGGTCGGAATGGGCAACTCTGTCTCAGCGTCTCTCTCTGCGGGGACAATGGGACGATGATCGAATCTGGAGGCAAAAAGCGGAGCGGGCAGCCGCGCTGATCTACGCTCACTTCCAAAGTGAGTTTGGATGTAAGGCTAAGCAGCCTCCGCGCCCTAATCCCCGTGGCGGCTCCAGCGAGCAATCTGGCGGGCAATGATTTCAACGGATTCGTTCGTCTCCTGAAGTTGCTTGAGGATGCGCTTTCCCTGCTCATTGCACACCCGATGGTGCTGCAACAGACGGCGGGCAACCGGCCGGACTACCCAACGGGTCAAATCATGAGGTTGCAACGGGCACGCACACTGCTTTGTGACTTTTGTTTTTGGCATGCTCACATGATACGTCCCGCCGACTGGCTGCCAAAGAGCCTAAACCTTGCCGCCTGTGGAAAGGTCTCTCAAAGTCCAGAATTCAACGAGTTGCATGCGTCTGCAGGTAAGCTTAGTGTTGGAATGGAGCGTAACTGAGTTGAAAATGTCTTTGCATCCGCGAGTGAGAATTGCCGGCTAGAAAGCGACGCTTCTTAGTTAGTCATCCAATGCGGTAATCGATTCACTATTCCCCTGAGTATTTGTAGCCCCGCCCGCCGCAGTTTTGACAACGCTGCCTCGAGGTGATAACTCCCGATCCTCCGCAGGTGAGATCGATCAATTTACCCGTGCCACCACAAGCCGCATGGCGAAACACTCGGCCATAGTTATCCGCAACCATCCCGCGACCTCCACAGGACAAGTCGAAAAGCAAACCACGTCCGTTGCATCCAGAACAGCGGTTGTTCACTACGATATAGCCACTTTGACATTGATAACAAGCCACCCTAGTTTTACTCTCAGTCGACACCTGTCCGCCACCACCAGCAACGCGATTGTAAGCACGCAGCACCGTTTGGGCACGGATTGAACCGGTGCTATGAGTGTCGCCAGCAGGGGACTCAGGCAAATTGCGCAAATACTCCGCGACTGCATTAGCATCATAACCAAAACGCGCCAAGAAGCGTCCGGCATACTCGTCAGCCTCATCCTCCTTGCTTGTTGGCAGCGGTCGATATTTCCAAATATCCCCATAGGGGTGATAAATGTTCGCCTGATGGCCGAGCGCTTGGTGTCCCCATTCGTGTGCCAGGATAAACGCGAGTTGATCGTCTGGTTTACCGACGGTTGAAACATCCAGTATGATGTAGCCTCCGTGGTAGGACATGCCCCAAGCCCAAGTCTGGCCAAGGTATACAGAATACCTTTGATCACTATGGCGAACCAGTTGGCCATAGATTTTCCATAACTGAGAGTAACCGCTGCCTGAATTCAATTTTTCCATTCCGAGTATTAGATCTTTTCTCTCTGCTAAAAGGTAGTCATAATTTGATTCCGCAGCTTGTGCGCAGCGAGTTGCTCCAAATGCTAACATGATAAGCATCAATGACGTAACGCATGCCGCTCTCCAGTGTTTTTTCATATTGTTCTCCGTTGATTTGTCTTGTGATGTTGGAACAAGCATTTTGTAGCAATGCCGATTGCCGACGATCATCTAGGCTTTTCATTGCTAAAATCCTTTAGCACGACCGTTCGAATGTTCTTCAACCGCTCTTCTCCCGATGGATGATTTGCATCAGAGGCGGAGTTTTCTCGAAACGAGGTGAGAGCAATCCAAACAATTTCGTGGCCTTTGAAACCTCTCTCTAAAAGCTTTTTTGCAGCGAATGCATCCGCATCCAATTCCAGTTGCTTTCGGCTCTCAGCTCCGACGGAAACACCTGATAGATGTCCCAGCTCATGATGCCCCGCCTCGTGCAACAATATAAACAGTTGAAGATGCGTATCTGCTTTGGCCAGCTTCTCAGGATTAAGGACGATTACAGAACTTCGCAAAGCCTTTGCAATGTCAAACCGGGGGTCAGGTGTCACATACCAACGAAACGCCCGGCCGGTTAAATCTTCCACTTCATTGATGATGGGGAACGCGTGCGAGGCTACCGGGCGTTCCCCATACCCGAGCCCAATAGTCTCTGGAATCTCTATAGAACTTCTCGGCAATTCCACAGCGAAAGACTCCAGCCACTTAACATCCTCCGGATTTATTTCCTCTTTTGGTTTCCGCTTTGCTTGAAACCTCCATGGATTAGAATGCGCCAAACTTCTTAAACCTGAACCAACTCCCGAAACAATAGAGCCTGCCTTTTCGACCGGATACAGCACTCCAGTCTCACGCAAATCTTTTCCTTCACGAGAGGTGCTGCAACCGCAAAATAACTGCAGCAGCACGCAGACAATCAAAACTTGTTGTCTGGTCAAACTCATGTAGACGATCTATTAGTATTCTCTCAGTAACCTGGCTCCCTGCTCGTAGAATGCCGTGCTTTTATTCGACCGTTGACTGCCTTGCAAGGAAAGCGTCCAGGTTGGGTCGTTTGGCTTCTTTGCGTTCTTTTTGAGTGGGATAGGACGAAGCAGCAGGAGATATGACTTGCCATTTCGCATTTGCATCAATTGCAACAGGTACTCCATTACCAATCCTGACGGTGACCGCACTCCCAGACCAGCCAGGACTTTGACTGCCATTCGGCAAATTAAACCCTTCGCTCACAAAATACGTAGTACTCGCAGTTGTAGTCCCAATGTATTTGTCATTAACCAAAACTGCCTGGCCGGCCTTAAATCCGTGCACAAAGAGCAAACCCGTAGTTTCCCCAAATCCAAGCCCTTCTTCGTTCGTGCTTCCGATGACAGCTTTTGAGGATAGTGAGCCTACATACTGGGATGTAGCACATGCGCTGAAAAGAACGCAAACTAGTGTTGCGAGAAGACAATTCTGGAAAGTTTTGGGACCCATGGGGGGAGCGTTTTCAGAAGCGCACTAAAAGTCAAGGCGATATTGGATTTCGCCCAATTGGCACCGGCCCACGCCGGCACTAAACTCCACTGCCCGAACTGGCGCATCTACGATGCCACGTACGTCTTGGAGTGAGATGCAGCGCAAACACACGTTTTCAACCTCACGCATCTTTTTCTGCCCACGATAATGCAGCCCCACCATCCAAGGTTTTCAAGGCTTTTCCTCCGATTCATCTGGTGCAACAGGAATCCATCCAAATGCAGGGTCGAGGTCAATGCCCCATCGCAGCCAAAGTCGTTCCACAAGCTGGGCATATGGTGTGTCAGCGACTGACACGAACCATCACCTCAAAACCTGGCCTACGTCTGGCCGGGTTCACCCTCGCATCAGCTTCTGAAAGTCCCGCTCCGAAATGCCGGCGTGCCGAAGGACCATGCTCACCAGTGACGGCTTCAGCACCCCGCCCAGCGATGGAATACACAACGTCAGGCCCAAGGCGGCATGCGTCACGATCACATGATTGGCAATCTGCCGGTCCGGCACAAAACCCGCCCGAGTCAGGGCGGCGAGGAACTGCTTCACTGAAATGTTTGCATCGATTTTCATGACCATACGCGGAGCGGCAAATCAAAATGTGTGGGTTGTTCCAGTCTGACTTCCCGGGGAACCGGGAGGTCGCGGGCCACCAAGGATTGCAGATGGAGGTTGAGCGCCTCTCGGGCCATGTAGACCACGACCTCGATCGTTTCGGCCTGGGTGTAGCAGCCGGGCAACGCCGGAAACGACGCAATAAAGCCACCTTCCGGGCATGGTTCGATACGCACTGTGAAGAATTCTGCCTTTGCCTCCATACGCGTATCATACCATATCGCAAGGGGTTCCGTCAAAGGCACGAAGCGGCCTGACCGACCGACCCTCCAGCATCATCCCGTTGCAATTCCTTGGAATACCTGACTACAATTCGCCTCAAAGACCGCCTCAGCGAAGCCTTGCGGAGTTGCTGACCGGAGCGCGGCACGGGAGTTCGAGGGCGGCAGCCGGTGCATCCGGCTGCCTTCGACTGGTTTCACCCAGTTCGCCACCGATGACGAAACCGTTGCCGGTCCAGAGGCACGTCCGCTTGGTGTATGCGTCGGCGGGCGGGACCAGATAACCGCCGTAATCGCAGGGATCGAAGGTGTAGTCAGGCTTGCGCCAGTAGGTGGACACCGTGCTCACCGGGTTTTCGATCAGGTAGGGCGCTCCTGTCCACTCGACGAGGCGGACGGCGGCATCGAATAGCTGGAGGCTCTGAATCAATCCACCCATGCCCTTGTCCCGAAACCATCTCGCTCCGCTCACTGCGACATGGGTGCAGGGCGGGAAGGCGAACAGGATTTTGACGGGGCCATATGGCGGCAGCCATTCCCGCACGTCCGCGCCGACGCGGATGATGTTCCCCTCCCGCGTCTCGCCGGCAGGATGCTGCAGGTCCACGCAGTAGCAGAGAAACCCTGCCTTGGCCCAGGGTTTCACCATGTTTCCAGTGAGATCGAACAAGCTGACCACGATTTCTTGCACCATTGAGACCGTGAGGAGGCAATTAGCGCTGTTTCCCTTTGGACTGCCGAGCGAGCTCGGAAGCGAAGTCTCCAATCAAATCGCCAATCTCGCGGAGCAGCGTCCGAATCAAGTTGCTGTCCGAGACCGTGCGGCCTTGGCGCTTCATCATTCTGGCGAACAATTGCTTCGCCCACCCGCGAAAGGCCCGATGCGATGCTGCTTGTGACGTTCTGCGGGATACGTTGTTACTCGTTTTCATATCCTCGCAGAATACTTCCACATGCAGAGCGACCAAAGACCCAGCGCTTTGCCGTCGGGGAGAAACTTTACGTTCTTGCTCTTGCTGCCAATGTCGCTCCCTGTGGCGGACTGATGAATGTCTAGGATGACGATTCAATCCCACTATTACCCTTTAGGCAGGCGCACCGAGAAGGCGCTGCCGATGCCGGGCTGGCTCCTTACAGCAATCGTGCCGCGATGCGCCTCCACGACGGCCTTGCAGATGGCCAGGCCAAGACCCGCATGGCCATCGGTGCCCGTGCGTGCCTTGTCGGCCCGGTAGAAGCGTTCGAAGATCTGCGGTAAGTCCTCTGCGGTGACTCCTTGCCCCGTGTCACTCACTTCGAGGAAGGCATGGTTTACTTCGGGAGACACTTCGACGACAATTTCACCTCCTGGGCGGTTATAGCAGACTGCGTTGGCCAATAGGTTGGTCACGACCTGGCCTAGGCGTTGCGCATCACCGTGGCAGAGGGCGGGGCGGATGCTGCACAAGAGCTTCAAGCCGCGTTGCTCCGCAAGCGGGCGGACGAGAGCGAC
>CAZOCL010000294.1:0-8432 GCA_964578245.1 uncultured Klebsiella sp.
GCCTGCACCTCGCCCTCGCCCACGCCATGGGCCACCGCCTCGAAACCTTCGGCAAAGCCTCCCTGTGTGATGGTGGAGCGCTGAAGCTGGGGTGATTCCCGTAACCATCAGCCAACTGTGGGATGAGTATCTGGGGGCTGAACGGATTCGCGTGCGACAGCGCTCGATTGATGCGCTGAAGCGTTTCACTGACGCAGTAACTCTCCTTCCCGCGGAGATCTGGCATCCGTGGGCACGCGAACTGGCGATGAGAGTGGTTGATGATCGCGAAGTCATTCCCATTCGCATCCCGCTTTTTAGGGTAATCATCTTCCCGGCTCTGCACGCAGGTCTCACAACTTCAATTCCCGGCTGTGCACGATGGCTCGCTGGTTTCGGACAACTCCTTTATCATTCCCCCGAGTGTAGCAAGCAACTGCCTGAGCACCAGCGGACAGAACATGGCCTGCTCCTAAGTGCTGTCAGAATGGATGACACGGACATCCGGGCCAAGCGGCGGCTCGTCTTGCTGCTGCGCTCCCGATTTGACTACGTCCTCCACGAGTTGCCCGCCGGAGTGCTTTACAGCCACGACGGAGCCACCAGCGAACAGTGTGGCGAACTGCTTGCTGAACTTTCTGATTACGACCGCTTCGCGCAGGAAGTGGGTCGCGAAGAAGTGGACCGAGAGCTGATCGAGGAGGCGCGATTTCATATTCCCGCTTACCAACGCTATCTGTCACAGCTTGACCGCTACAGTAGTTACGAGCAGTTCCTCACCGATCAAGGGTGCGTTTAGCTACCTAATCAAGTCGATGCCCCGACACCCTCTTCCCCTCTGCGCTCGTCCCGCCTCTGTGGTGAAAATCGTCTTCCCTCCACCGCAGAGCCGGGGCCAACGCAGAGAATTCCTTCTCCCCCCCATCTTTGTCTTTCACAAATCTTTGGGTCTCCTCCCCGCATGATCCCGCGTCTCGCCATCATCGGCACCGGCATCACCGGACTGGACTGCGCGCACTTCCACCAGTTTCGCCACGGCACTTCCGCACGCCGCCGCGTCCACCCTCTCCCCCATCGGGGAAGAGGGCAGGGTGAGGGGGCAATCGTCCGAACGAGCAGCGCGCGCAACTGGAACAACAATTCCCAAGCCTCTTTCCTCGCCACCGCCTCGCACTGCTGCCCGCCCTTCCCCCTCACCCCAGCCCTCTCCCCCAGTGGGGGCGAGGGAGCCGCGCGCCGCCCGTCCGCACGTCCTTTGGAGTGCGGCGACTCGTCATTTCAGCCCGGAGGGCTGCCGGAACTTAGCCGGGGGCAACGCCCCCGGAAGCAACCTCCGATAACTTGCCCGCCCCGGAGCGGCGGCGGAACCCTTACTCCCGCAGCCCTCCGGGGTGCCTCCCCTTTCCGCCCACGTCCGGGGGCGTTGCCCCCGGCTAAGTTCCGCTGGCCCTCCGGGCCAGGCATCGTCTCCGAATCGCCTGCCCCAACACCGCACCCGCGTTTGGAGCTTGGAGCTTGTTTGGAATTTGGACCTTGGAATTTGGAGCTTCGGCCATTGCTCCACCCACCTACTCACCAAATCGACCTTGCTCACCCAGCTTTTCCAAACATCTTCGTCCGTCCGGGTCCCCTCCCCGCATGACCCCGCGTCTCGCCATCATCGGCACCGGCATCGCCGGCCTGGGCTGCGCGCACTTCTTGCAGTCCCGCTTCGACGTCACCCTCTTCGAGCAGGCCGATTACCCCGGCGGCCACACCAACACCATCGCCATCCCCGAAGGTTCCGGCCACGTCGCCTTCGACACCGGCTTCATGGTCTATAACGAGGTCACCTACCCGCACCTCACCCGCCTCTTCCGCGAACTGGGCGTGCGCGTGAAGCCCACCCAGATGTCCTTCAGCGTCCAGCACCGGCCCAGCGGCGTCGAGTTCAGCGGCAGCAGCCTGAACCACCTCTTCGCCCAGCGCCGCAACCTCCTCCGCCCGCGCTTCTGGCGGATGCTGCGGCAAATCAACCGCTTCAACACCGAGGCCGTCGCCGCGCTCACCGACCCCGCCTTCGCGGCCATGACCGTGGCCGACTACGTCCGCGCGCGCGGCTACGGCGACGACTTCCTCCGCCTCTACCTCGTGCCCATGAGCGGCGCGGTCTGGAGCACGCCGCCCGAGCTGATGCTGGAGTTCCCCGCCGTCACGCTGCTGCGCTTCTTCCACAACCACGGCTTCCTCGGCCTCCACACACAGCACCCGTGGCTCACCGTGGACGGCGGCGCGAAGCACTACGTGGACAAGCTCCTCGCCCCGCTCCGCGCGCAAAACCGCGTCCGCCTCAACGCCAAGGTCACCGCCGTCCGCCGCACCGCTGACGCCGTGGCCGTCACCACCGCCGACGGCCGCACCGAGCACTTCGACCGCGTCATCCTCGCCGCCCACGCCGACCAGTCCCTCGCGCTCCTCACCGACGCCGACGCCACCGAGCACCGGCTCCTCGGCGCGTTCCGTTACCAGCCGAACCTCGCCACCGTTCACACCGACGCCTCCGTCATGCCCCGCACGCGCCTCGCGTGGTCCTCGTGGAACTACCGCGTCGAGCGCGACGCCACGGGCCGCGAAGTCCCGTCCACCATCTACTGGATGAACTCGCTGCAAGGCGTCTCCGACCGCGAGAACTACTTCGTCTCCATCAACGGCGCGGACCAGATCGCCCCCGACAAAATCCTGCGCCGAATCGACTATCACCACCCCCTCTTCAACCTCGCCGCCACCCAGGCGCAGTCCGAACTCCCCTCGCTCAACACGCGCCCCGGCAACCGTGTCTTCTTCGCCGGCAGCTACTTCAAATATGGCTTCCACGAAGACGCCTTCGCCTCCGCACTGGATTGCAGCCGGGCGGTGAGTGGTGACACTCTCTGGCCGTGAGCGAGCCAAACCCACCCCCGGTAGGGCGAGACTCCGTCGAGCCCCATTCCGAGCTGAGCGAGGCGAGCGCAGCGAGCGTCTCGGCTTCAAGATCTGAGAAGCCCGCCGCGCTCGCGCCACACACCGACGCCCCCTCTCCTCGCTCTCCCCTCAACGGGGAGAGGGCCGGGGTGAGGGGTGCTGCCGCCCAGACCAGCCAGCCCACCCAGCCCGCGCCCGCACTCCGCTCCTGCCTCTACGACTGCTCCGTGATGCACCACCGCCTCACGCCCAAGGAGCACCACTTCCGCTACGGCATCTTCCTCTTCTGCCTAGACCTCGACGAACTCGACTCTCTCTCCACCCGCCTCCGCCTCTTCAGCCACAACCGCCCCAACCTCTACCGCTTCAACGACACCGACCACATCGAGGCGAACGGAGTAATGGAGTGTGGGAGTAGTGGAGTGTTGGCCGGAGCACCGTCCTCCCATCACTCCACCACTCCACCGCTCCACCGCTCCATTAAGTCTTCTCTCCTCGCCTGGATCGCCACCCAAGGCCTCCCCCTCCCCGCCGGCACCCGCGTCCTCCTCCTCACCCACTGCCGCGTCTTTGGCTACATCTTCAACCCCGTCTCGTTCTACTTCTGCCTCGATGCCCAGGACCGTCCGCTCTGCGCCGTCGCCGAGGTCGGCAACACCTTCGGCGAACAAAAGCCCTTCCTCCTCCGCCCCGAAGACCTCGCGTCCGACGGCCGTTTCCGCCGCATCGTGCCCAAGCACTTCTACGTCTCCCCCTTCTCCGCGCTCGACCTCGCCTTCGACTTCAAACTCCGCGTCCCGGATGAGCAGCTCGACATCCACATTGACGACCGCGAAGGCGACCGCCCCGTCCTCCTCACCGCCCTCACCGGTCGCCGCGTCCCGCTCACCGACGGCAACCTCACGCGCCTCACCCTCAAGTATCCGCTCATCACCCTGCGCGTCATCACGCTTATCCACTGGCACGCGCTGAAACTCTGGTGGAAAAAGGTCCCCTGGCACCGCAAAGCCGCGAACCCGCACCTCCAGCAAGGCGTGTTCAACCCGCACGAGTCATTGCGCAAGCCGTAAGCCGCGTGCCGAATAAATTCCAAGCAAGAACCGAGGTCAAAAAGATGGGGTCAGAAAAATTCCCAATCCGGCCCTTCCCATTTTTCTGACCCCATCTTTTTGACCTTCGGTTCATGGTCAGGGAGCGGCAACGACATCAGCCATGTGGCATCGCGCTTTGGCGTTCGCAGGCCGTCTTGTTCCGTGCTCAAATCCTGATTCACCCCTTTACCTTCCCTTTACCTTCTCTCCGTTGCGCTTCCGCAGCTTCGCGCTAACATGGCCCCGCCTGCATGAGCACCACTGTCCACCTCCGCCCGCACGCCACCCTCCCCGCCCCGCCCAAACCCACCGCCCGACCCGGCTTCTACCAGCGCAGCATCGAGCAGGCCCTTGCCAGGATGCCCCTTGGCTGCCTCGAAGCCACCTTGCCCGACGGCTCCATCCGCCGCTTCGGCCACGCCCCTGAACCCACCGCCCGGCTTCGCATCGTGCGCCCGAGCTTCTTCAAACGCTGCGTCCTCTACGGCGACATCGGCTTCGGCGAGACCTTTGTGGACGGCGATTGGGACACGGATGATCTCCCCGCCGTGCTCACGTGGTTCATCGACAACGTTGAGCACGCCCCCGGCATGTCCGGCTCGCAGCACAGCCCGCTCGCTCTCAATCTCCTGCGCGGCGCAAACCGTGTGAAGCATTTGCTCCGCCCGAACTCCGTAAAGGTCAGCCGTCGCAATATCGCCGAGCATTACGACCTCGGAAACGACTTCTACCGCCTCTGGCTCGACCCTTCGATGACCTACTCCTGCGGCCTCTTCGTCTCGCCCGAACTGACGCTGGAGCAGGCTCAGACCGCGAAGTATGACGCCATCTGCCGCAGCCTCCGCCTCAAGCCCACCGACCACCTGCTCGAAATCGGTTCCGGCTGGGGCGGCATGGCCTGCCACGCGGCGAAGCACTTCGGCTGCCGCGTGACCACCCTGACCATCTCCGAGGCGCAGCTCGCGTGGTGCAAGGAACGCTTCGCCCGCGAAGGTGTCGCTGACCGCGTCGAAGTCCGCCTGCAGGATTACCGCCACACCACCGGGCAGTTCGACAAGATCGTCTCCATCGAGATGCTCGAAGCCGTCGGCGAGCACTACGTGGACGGCTACTTCGCCCAATGCGCGCGCCTCCTCAAGCGCGACGGCCTGCTCGCCCTCCAATACATTACCAGCCCCGACAGCCGCTACGACCAGTTCCGCAAGGGCGTGGACTGGATTCAGAAGCACGTCTTCCCCGGCTCGCTCCTCATGTCCGTGGGCCGCGTCACGCAGTCACTCCAGCGCGGCACCGACCTGCATCTGCACAACCTGCACGACCTCGGCCACCACTACGTCCGCACCCTCCGCGAGTGGCGGAACCGCTTCAACGCCCGCCACCCCGAACTGCGAGAACTGCGCTTCGACGACGCCTTCATCCGCAAGTGGAACTACTATCTGAGCTACTGCGAAGCCGCCTTCGCCCAGCGGAACATCAGCGTGGTGCAGGCGGTCTATACGCGACCCAACAACCGCACGCTGATGTAAACGGAGTGATGGAGTGGTGGAGCATTGGAGTAATGCCCGAACCCCCAACCATCACTCCAATACTCCACCACTCCCCTGCTCTGCCATGCTCCCCCTCCGCCTCGCCGCCGCCTTCGTCCTCGTGGCCATGCTCGTCGTGACGACGTGGGCCAGCCTCCATGTCGCGCTATGGAACATACCACGCGAAATCCTCACGTATCCCTGGTTCATCGCCACGCTGTTCGACACCTACTTCGCCTTCCTGACCTTCTACGTCTGGCTCGCCTACAAGGAGACCTCCAACTTCGCGCGCGTCCTCTGGCTCCTCGCCATCCTGTTGCTAGGCAACATCGCCATGGCCATCTACCTCCTCCGCGAACTCCTCCGCCTGCCTCCGAATGCGACGATGGAAGACCTGCTGCTAAGGAGGAAGACGTGAGCGTGCGAATACCCAACCCCGGTAGGGTGAGACTCTGTCGAACCCTCGATACCGCCGGAGGCGGTGCGAGCGAAGCGAGCGTCTCAGACGTCGCAAGCCGACCCGAGATGCTCGCTCCGCCCGCCTCGCTCCGCTCGAAATGGGGCTCGACAGAGTCTCGCCCTACCGGAAGGAAACCGGAGCGCCGGTCTTCGACCCGGCGTGAACCGCTCGCCCCCGGAGCGCGGGTCTGCGACCCACAGCAACATCCAAACCACCAGCAACTTCACAATTGGCTTGGCACCTCTCCTGAGCACCGGGGCTCGCTGCGGCTCACAGAGCCGCGCTCCTCAACGCCGGGTCAGAGACCGGCGCTCCACGCGCAATGACCGCCGTGCTTATCCTGCTCGCCGCCGCGCTCGCCTTTGTGATCGTCGAAATGACGGCCACCTGGCTGCTCGGCCGCAAGCTGCGCAACAACGGCATCGTGGACATCGTCTGGTCGTTCGGCTTTGGCCCGCTCGCTGTCATAGCCCTATTCGTGACACCGCGCTTGGCCGTCAGCAGCTTCGCCCAGATTAGGTGGGAAGTGATCACTGCACTGGTGCTGATCTGGAGCTTGCGGCTTGGCACCCATCTCTTGGTCCGCGTCCGGTCGCACCATCCAAACGAGGATGTCCGCTACGCGAAGTTGCGCGAGGAGTGGGGCACTGGCACCGATCGAAGGATGTTTGGCTTCTTCCAGCTCCAGGGCGCGCTCCAAGTAATTTTGTCGATCCCAATATTCCTTGTCCACCTCGACACCTCCGGCGAGTCACAGTATTTCGGCATCGGCCTGACTGGCTGCGTTGGGACATCGCTATGGCTCCTCGGCCTCCTCGGCGAATCCCTCGCCGACCGCCAGCTCGGCCGCTTCCGCGCGAACCCAGCGAACAAGGGCAAGGTCTGCCAGGCCGGCCTCTGGAACTGGTCACGGCACCCGAACTACTTCTTCGAGTGGCTGGTGTGGGTGGGCTACGCCGTCTTCGCGTTCGGCTCGCCGTGGGGCTGGCTGGGCCTCATTGCCCCCGCGCTGATGCTGCACTTTCTTCTCAACGTCACCGGCATCCCCATGACCGAGGAACTGTCCCTCAAGTCCAAGGGCGACGCCTACCGCGAGTATCAACGCACCACCAGCGCCTTCGTGCCGTGGTTCAAAAAGGCAACCACCAATGGACACGAATGAACACGAATCCCGAGTCCCTTCCGCATTCGCATTAGTGTCCATTCGTGTTCATTAGTGGTTTTCCCCTCCCATGATTGACTCTCTTCTCGAACGCAATCTCCTCCCCGACCCGCTCCTCCGCTTCGGCATCCGCCGGCTGCTGGCGCAGCGGCTGCGCGAGGAGGACCAGGGCAGCGCCGAAGCGCAGCGCGCCCACTTGCAGGCGCTCATCGAGGAGCTGCGCCGCTCGCCCATCGCCATCGAGACGGCGGCGGCGAACGAGCAGCACTACGAGGTGCCCACGCGCTTCTACCAGCTCTGCCTCGGACCACGCCTGAAATACAGCGGTGCGCTCTGGCCCGCCGGCGTCACCACGCTCGCCGAGGGTGAAGAGCGGATGCTCGCGCTCTACGCCGAGCGCGCCCAGCTCGCCGACGGCCAGGACATCCTCGAACTCGGCTGCGGCTGGGGCTCGCTCTCGCTGTGGATGGCGGAGAAGTTTCCCAAGGCCCGCATCACCGGCGTCTCGAACTCACGAACGCAAAAGGAGTTCATTGATGGCGAAGCCACCCGACGCGGCCTCAAGAACCTCCGCATCATCACCTGCGACATGAACCGGTTTGAACCAAATGACGAGGTTGAAGGGTTAAAAGGTTCAAGGGTTGAAAAGTCACCCTCTTCAACCCTTCAACCCTTCAACCCTTCAACTCCCTCCGCCCTCTTCGACCGGGTGGTATCAATCGAGATGTTCGAGCACATGAAAAACTACCAGCGGCTGATGGCGAACATCGCGCGCTGGCTGCGGCCGGGCGGACAGCTCTTCGTCCACATCTTCACGCACCGGGAGTTCGCCTACCACTTCGTCGCGCGGGACGAGACGGACTGGATGGCGCGCTACTTCTTCACCGGCGGCATCATGCCCAGTGATGACCTGCTGCTCTACTTCCAGGACGACCTCCGCCTCGTGAACCACTGGCGCGTCAACGGCCAGCACTACGAGAAGACCGCGAACGCGTGGCTCGCCAACATGGACGCGCACGAGCCGGAGATTCGCAAAATCTTCGCCGCGAGCTATGGGGCAACGGATGAGACGAAGTGGTGGGTTTACTGGCGGGTGTTCTACATGGCCTGCGCAGAGCTGTGGGGCTACCGCGAGGGAAACGAGTGGCTGGTGTCGCACTACTTATTCCAGAAGCCCAAGTAGGTCAGCGCATCTTGCCTGACCTCCATTCAAATCGAACGTAAGCGTCACGCGGAGCACCCCTTGACGAGTATGACGGAGCAGCCAGAGATGT
>CAZOCL010000295.1:0-8421 GCA_964578245.1 uncultured Klebsiella sp.
CAGTCCTAGCGAAATAGGCGCGGCGCCCAGCCCGCGCACGAAGCTCACGGCCGCGGCGGCGGCCCTGCAAATGGCACTTTCCAGCCCCGCGCCGGCTCCCTAAGCTCCGCCCCCTTCGACATGGCCGCCGCCGTCACCAAGTTCGCCCCGGAGCACTTCCTCAACCGCGAGTTGAGCTGGCTGGCGTTCAACCAGCGCGTGCTCGACGAGGCGCTCGACCCCGGCACGCCGCTGCTGGAGCGCGTGAAGTTCTTCTGCATCACCAGCTCGAACCTCGACGAGTTCTTCGAGGTGCGCGTGGCCGGCATCAAGCAGCAGATTGAGAGCGACGTCGTGGAGCGCAGTGTGGATGGGCTCACCGCCACCGAGTGCTTCCGCGCCATCAACGACCGCGTGCGCACCATGGTCGAGGCGCAGTTCCGCTGCTGGCGCGAGCAGCTCGTCCCCGCCCTGGCCGAAAATGGCATCAGCTTTCTCGACTTCAACACGCTCGGGCCCGGCGACCGCGTCTGGGTGGAAAGCTACTTCCAGAAACAAGTCTGGCCCGTCCTCACCCCGCTCGGCCTCGACCCCGCGCATCCCTTTCCACAACTGCTCAACAAGACGCTCAACCTCATCGTTCAGCTCGAAGTGCGGCAGAACGGTGAAACCCAGCGCCGGCTCGCCGTGGTGCAGGTGCCGCGCGCCCTGCCCCGCCTCGTCAAGCTGCCGCGCAACGACTCGCGGCAGGACTACGTTTTCCTCGCGCACATCGTCGGCCACTACCTTGCCGACCTGTTCCCGGGCACGAAGCTGCTCGGCCACTGGCAGTTTCGCGTCACGCGCAACAGCGAACTCTACATTGACGAGGAGGATGTCGCGAATCTGATCAAGGCCGTTGAGGAGGAACTGCACAACCGCCGCAAAGGCGAGGCCGTCCGCCTCGAAGTCTCAGCGGACTGCCCGCCGGAAATCCGGGCCGAGCTGCTCGACAAACTGCACCTCGCCGAGGACGACCTCTACATCATTGACGGCCCCATCAACCCGGTGCGGCTCATGACCATTGTCGAGGGCGATCACTCGCCGGAGCTGCGCGACCCGCCCTTCATCGCCCGTGTCGCGCCGGCACTGCGCGATCAGACCGATCTCTTCGCCGTCATCCGCGAGCGCGACGTGTTGCTGCACCACCCGTTCGACAACTTCAGCAGCGTGGTCGAGTTCCTCGCGCAGTCGGCGGAAGACCCGGACGTGCTCGCCATCAAGATGACGCTCTACCGCACCGGCGGCGATCCACGCATCGTCGGTGCGCTGATGAACGCCGTGCGCAACGGCAAACAAGTGACGGCGGTTGTCGAGCTGAAGGCGCGCTTCGACGAGGCCAACAACATCGCGTGGGCGAGGCGGCTGGAGGAGGCGGGCGTCCACGTCGTCTATGGACTCGTGGGCTTCAAAATCCACGCGAAGATGGCCCTCGTCGTGCGGCGGGACAACGACGGCATCCGCCGTTACCTCCATCTGGCCACCGGCAATTACAACGCCACCACGGCGCGCTTTTACACGGACCTGGGCCTGATGACCTGCCGCCAGGAGTTCGGCGAGGACGCCTCGGCCCTTTTCAATCTGCTCACCGGCATCTCGCAGTTCCAAGGCACGCGCAAGCTGCTCGTCGCGCCATTCGAGTTGCACGCGCGGATGCTCAAGCTCATCGAGCGGGAAACCGCGAACGCCAAGCGCGGCCTGCCTGCGCGAATCATCGCCAAGATGAACTCGCTGGTGGATCGCGAATCCATCGAGGCCCTTTACCGCGCTTCCCAGGCAGGGGTAAAGGTGGACCTCATCGTGCGCGGCATCTGCTGCCTGCGGCCCGGCGTGAAGGGCGTGAGCGAGCACATCACCGTGCGCAGTGTGGTGGACCGGTTCCTCGAGCACAGCCGCATCTTCTACTTCGAGAACGCCTGCCAGCCGGAGGTCTTCGTGGGCAGCGCCGACTGGATGCCGCGCAACTTCTTCCGCCGGGTGGAGGTCGTGTTCCCCATCGAGGACGGCAACCTCCGTGACCGCGTGCAGCGCGAACTGCTGGATCTGGTGCTCGCGGACAACGTGAAGTCGCGTCTGCTGCAAACGGACGGCTCTTACGTGCGCCCGGTGCTAAAGCGCGGCGCCACCGCCATTCGCAGTCAGTCGGAGTTTATCAGGATGACGTCGAGTGAGGCCGCGCCCAAGACCAAGTCTGCCAGGGAAAAAGCGCGGATTCCTGCCGTGAAGCTCCGCCAGCGCCCCTGAGCCACCGCGAAGGCGCGCGGCATTCATGCCGCTTCAATGTGCGATCTCCCAAGGTATTCCCACGCCTTGCGCGTTTGGAGGGTGAAGCGACCTGAAGGTCGCGCGCCTCAGCCGCTGGCCAGTTCGATGCGATTGCGTCATCGTCGGGACGTGCCCAAGCCAGCCGCATCACCCCGCACCACGCTCGCCCTGCGTCGTGCCTACGAGCTGATGCATGCCCGGCACGGACATCAAGGCTGGTGGCCGGGCGAAACGCCGTTTGAAATCTGCGTCGGCGCCATCCTCACGCAAAACACTTCATGGACCAACGTCGAGCGCGCCATTACTAATCTCAAGCGCGCCGGTGTGCTGGCCCCCCGCGCACTTCTCGCGCTCCCCGAGACCGAACTCGCCCAACTGCTGCGGCCCGCCGGCTACTTCAACCTGAAGGCCCACCGCCTCCGCTGTTTTCTGCGCGTGCTGGTGGAGGAATTCGAGGCCGACCTGGGCCGACTGTTCGCCGGCCCCACGCCCGTTGTGCGTGAACGGCTGCTCGCCATAAGCGGCATCGGCCCGGAGACGGCGGACAGCATGCTGCTCTACGCCGGCGGTCATTTGAGCTTCGTGGTGGATGCCTATACGAAGCGGATTTTCAGCCGACATGGTTGGTGGGGCGAAGGTCCAAAGTCCAAGCGTCCGAAGTCAAACACGCGCGCCGAATACGAAGGGCTGAAGACGTTATGCGAAGGATCGTTGGACCATGTCCCGATCCCGGCACAACTTGACCACTGGCAGGACTACCATGCGCAACTGGTCATGATCGGGAAGGATTTCTGCGGCCCGCGCGAGGCGCGGTGCGAAGGGTGTCCGCTGAAGCCGCTCCTGCCAAAGCAGCCGTGAACGGGACGGGACGGTAACATGCCGCCGGATGCCACCCCTCACCCCAACCCTCTCCCCTCCTCCGAGGAAGGGAGAGGGAGCTGACAGAGCGTCGCGGGCCGCTTCAGTTCGGCCACCGATCGTCGTTGGAAATAGGTATCAGGCGGGCGAGTCCGCCTGGATGTCCGCGAGGATGTCGGTGACGCGTTCGAGATTCGCGTAGGACTCGGCGAGGGCCTTCGGCACCTCGGCAGCGAGGTAGTCCACATCCGTGGCCTGGTCCGCAGCCGCCGCCCGGGTCAGCAGGTCCGGCGTGAACTTCTGTTCGTAGGCCGCCGCCAGCAGCTCCTTCTGGATGCGCAGCAGCGGCTGGAGCTGACGGGCCCCGTCCTCGGCGAACCGCACCTTGTCGCGCACGGCCTCCAGCAAGGGGCCGAGTTCGGTGGCAATGGCGGCCGCCATCACCCCGAGGTTCCCCGAGTCACCGGCACGTTGAAGCTGAATGGCCAGGCGGAAATTCTCCTTTTCAGCACGGTCACGCTCCGTGATGTCCCGCGAGACCAGAACGAGGTTCCCGACGTTGGTGCCGCTTTCCCGCACCACGCTCGCGTGCGCCTCGAACTTGCGCCAGTAACCCTGCTTGTGCTGCAGCCGGTATTCGAGCACCTGGTCACTGGTCTGGCGCATCGCCGACTTGAGCGTGTCCACGGTGGCAGCGCGGTCTTCCGGGTGAACAAGGGAGAAGAGCGAGCCGCGCAGCAGCTCTTCCGAAGAATAGCCCAGGGTGTGGATCACGGACGGGCTGAGGTATTGGGGACGGCCCGCCGGATCCACGACCATGATGAGATCGGCGGCGTTCTCCGTGATGAGGCGGAAGCGCTCCTCGCTGCGGCGCAGGCGCTGCTCGGTCCGCTTGTAGTTCGTGACGCTCTGCTGGAGCAGCTCCATGGAATTGCGCAGCTCGGACGTGCGCGCGGCGACCATGCGTTCGAGCTGGTCCAGCTTGAGCCTCGCCTCCTGGCCAAGGCGCCACTTCTCAGTCAGGGCACAGGCGAGCTGGAGCACCTCGACATTGTCGAACGGCTTCTTGAGCAGCACCAGCCGGTCCGAATAACCAACCTTGCCGACCATCTCGTCCCACGAGTAATCAGAGTAAGCGGTGCAAATGACGATCTGCGTCTCCGGCGCGACCTCCCAGATCTTCACCGTCGTCTCAATGCCATCAATGCCGGGTGGCATCCGCACATCCACGAACGCCATGGCGTAAGGCGTGCCGGCCTCGCGGGCCTTCTGGATCTTCTCCACGCCCTCGAGCCCTTGGGAGGCATACTCGAGATTGAAGGTCGCCCGCTTCGGGCGCGTTTCCGCCGTGTCGCCGAACAAGGCCTCCTCGGCGGCGTCCATGCCGGTGTCCGTGCCGCTGTCGGTAAGCACCTTGCGGAAGTCCTCGTGGATCGCCCGGTTGTCGTCGATGACCAGGATGCGTTTGTTTTCGGGAATGCTGCTCACAGGGGACGGGGGAAGATCTCCAATTTCAAACTCCTGGCGTTCAATGAATACCGAATGCCGAATGTTGAACCGCAGCCTGGAAGCATCGCCTCCCCGGGACTCTGGTCGTTAATCATTTCGGACTGAGAATTCGTCATGGCTCGTTCGCCTTGGGCTGCGCCGGCAGGTCGAGGCTGAACATTGCGCCCTTGCCCAGACCCTCACTGTGGACCGTCAGGGAGCCGCCCATCTCCTTTGCAGCCAGCGCCGCGCTGTGCAGGCCGAAGCCGTGCCCGCCCTGCCGGGTGGTGAATCCGTGCGCGAAGATCTTGTTGAGGTTGTCCTGCGTGATGCCCATGCCGTTGTCGAGCACCTGGATGCTCACCCCGCCGCGGCCGTTCGGGGCGATGCGGATGGTGAGGTGCTTCTTGCCGTCGAGGTTGGCCTCCATCGCCTGCTTCGCGTTGCGGATGAGGTTGTTCAGGATCTGGAGCACCTTGTGCTTCTCGGCCAGCACTGTGGGCACAGGGCTGAACTGGCGGTTCACCGTCACATCGTGACGCGTGAGCGCCGTGAGCTGCATCCGCAAGGCCATCTCCACCAGGTCCACGGCGATGATCGGCTCGATGGTCCCGCCCACCTTCGCGTAGCCTTGCTGAGTGGCGACGATGTCGCGGATGTGATCCACACTCTTGCGCATCTCGTCCAGTTCGCGCAGCAGCGTCTGCTGCTCGTCGGCGAGGTGCTTGCCGAGCTGCTCCAGATAGCCGGGGATCTGCTTGCCCTTCTCGTCCTGGGTGAGGAACTCGCTGAGGTTCTGGCCGTGGTCCTTGAGCATGGCGGCCAGGCGCGCGAGGTTGATCGCCTTGCTGCGCCGCACCATGTCGCTCACCAGTGTGGCGGCGACGTTCACGCTGTTGAGCACGTTGCCGACGTTGTGCAGCACGCCGGTGGCGACCTCCGCCATCCCGGCCGCACGCGAAGCCTCGATGAGTTCCTTGCTCTTCTGCTGCAGCTCATCCTCCGCGCGCTTGAGCGCCGTGATGTCCCGCGAAATTCCGATGATGCCCGCGATCTGCCCGATGCGGTCGTAGATGGGCACCTTCGTCACCGAGGCCCAGATCGGCTCACCGTCCGGGCCAACCTGCTTCTCCACCTTCGCGATGATGGCCTCGCCCGTGGCCATGATGTGCTCTTCGTCGTGGACGAACTGCCGCGCCAGTTCCGGCGGGTGAAAGTCAAAATCCGTCTTGCCCACCACCTGGTCGGGCGAGGTCATGCCCAGCCGCTTCACGAGCGCCTTGCCGACCTTCACGAAGCGCGACTGGGCGTTCTTGAAGTAGATGCGGTCGGGAATGTTGTCCAGCAGCGCCTGGAGCATGTCGCTCGAGTTCTGCAGGTCCTCCTCCGCACGCTTGAGGGCGGTGATGTCCTTGCTGATGCCGAAGGTGCCGATGATGGTGCCCGCCGGGTTGCGCCACGGCAGCTTCGAGGTCAGCACCCACGTCGAGCGGCCGTCGGCGAGCGTCTCCTTCTCCACCTTGCCGAGGACCGGCTTGCCCGTGCGGATGACTTCCTGCTCGTCAGCAAACGCCAGCAGCCCGTGCTCCTCGCTGAACACGTCCAGATCGCTTTTGCCCACCATTTCGTTCGGATCATCGCAGCCCACGCGCTGGGCGAGCGAAGCGCTGGCCCGGACAAAGCGCGACTCCAGGTCCTTGAAATACACGGCGTCCGGCACGCAACTGAGGAACATGTCCATCAGCGCCCGCTCGAACTGCACCTCCTGCTCGAAGCCGGACTTCTCGGCGGTCTGTGCGGCGAAGCGGTCCCGGTTCAGCGAGGCGGTCGAGGCACGCGCGGCCCGCAGTTCACGGTGCAGGTCCGCCTTCGCCGCCAGCGAACGGATCAGTTGCAGCGCTTCCCCGGCGTCAAACGGCTGCCGCAGCAGCACCACGCGGTCCGAGGAGCCAAACCGGGCTTTGATGGTGTCGGTGATGGATGGGCTGTCTGCCGTCGGACACAGCACCAACTGGAGGTCGCTTTCCTCGGCGGACAATTGTGCCGCCACTTCGACGGCGGCCAGCGCGGCGACCGGCGGCAGGGCGAGAAAGGCCACCGAATAGGGCTTGTCCGAGGCGCGTTCGAGCCGGCCGATGCTCAGGGCTTCCGCGAGGTGGGCCGGGGTCAGGGACAACGGGAGGCCACCCTGCGACTCCGCGACAGCCGCACGCAGAACCTCGTGCAAGGCCCCGGAGTCGTCCACCGACAGAATACGCGCCTGTTTGCCGTCAGTCATCTTGCAGAAAACCGCACCCGCGCTGTGCCGCTGCACGCCAGTCACGCGGGCTGAAATCTATGGAACTCTAGGCAGAGTTCGCCATGCGGTGAAAGGTCAAAGTTCGGCGAAGGGGAAACGGGGGAGCGGAGTGATGGAGTATTGGAGTAATGGAGTGTTGGGACCGAATCCACGATCCCATCCCTCCACCACTCCATTACTCCATTGCTCCGTTCCGTCCCGCTCACTTCCCCGCCTGCGGGCGCGGCACGTTGCGCAGCCGTTCGCGGAGCATGTCGGCCCGGAGGGTGTCCCGCTCCTCGGCACCCAGCTTCTCGGTGTGCTGCTTTTGCAGGTGCGCGGGCTGGGTGAGCAGGAAGAGTTCGTCGGTGAGCGAGCGGTCCAGTTTCTCGAAGAGGCCCAGTTCCGCGCCCAGACGCAGCAGGGAGAGCAGGTTCATCGTCTCCTTCGAGGTGATTGTGTGCGCGTTGGCGAGGATGCCGTAGGCGCGTCCGATGTGGTTGAAGACGATCTTCGGCTTCTTCTCCAGCAGCACCTGCCGGGAGTTCTCCTCCTCCTCGATGATCTGGTTGAGCGCCTTGCCGATGCGCTCAATGATCTGGGCCTCGGACTCGCCCAAGGTCATCTGGTTCGAGACCTGGAAGACGTTGCCCAGCGCCTCCGTGCCCTCGCCGTAAAGACCGCGCACGGCAAAGCCCAGCTTGTTCGCGGCGTTGATGATACGGGTGATCTCCTCCGCCAGCACCAGGCCGGGCAGGTGCAGCATGGCGCTCACCCGGATGCCGGTGCCGAGATTGGTCGGGCATGCGGTCAAATAGCCCAAATCGGGGGTGAACGCGAAGTCGAGCTTGGGTTCCAAGGCGGAATCCACCGCGTCAATGGCCTGCCAGCACGCCTTGATCTGGAGGCCGGGCCGCAGCGCCTGCATGCGCAGGTGGTCCTCCTCGTTGATCATCACGCAGAGGGTTTCCTCCTGGTTGACGACCAGCCCGCTGCCCGCGCCCTTGGCAGCGTGCTCGCGGCTGATGAGGTGGCGCTCGACGAGGATCTGCTTGTCGAGCGGCGTCAGGTCGTCCATCGCGGCCGCGAAGTGCGGCGTCAGTTGGGGCAGGCTTTCGACGGCGGGCTGGATGATCTCCAGCACCCGGAGCCGGTCGGGCTTCTTGGCCCATGAAGGGAACGGCTGTTTCTTAAGGTTGCGCGCCAGCCGGACCCGGCTGGACATCACTATCCCGTCCTGCGGCCCGGTGCGCTGGCAGGAGACCGACGGCGGGGCGAGAAATTCGTGGATGGTCATGGGAGGCAAATCCCAAATCCCAAATCCCAAGCTCCAAGCAAGTGCCTCATCCCAAGCAACAGGTGGACAGCCTTGGAATTTGGAGCTTGGAGCTTGTTTGGAATTTGGAGCTTGGTCATTGGAGCTTAACGCAGAAGATTTCCGTCAAGCTGGCGTCTTGAACCGCTTGATCTCGTCCCGCAACTGCGCGGCTTCCTCGAAGTTTTCCTCGGTGATC
>CAZOCL010000296.1:0-8379 GCA_964578245.1 uncultured Klebsiella sp.
TGCGCGGCTCTGTTCGGGAACTATCGAAGCCATGAATCCAGACCTCGTCCGCCGGGCCCTTGACAAAGTCGTCAACCCCAACATTTTGACCAACCTGCTGTCGCGCCGGGTGCGCCAGCTCAATTCGGGCAACCGCCCGCTGCTTGTCGTCCCCGCCACCATGGGCGCGGCAGATGTGGCGCTGACCGAGATCGCCGAAGGCAAGATGCAGTGGGACGCGCCCCTGACGCCCGAAGCGGCCGAGCCGGCCCCGAAGAAGCGCCGCAAGGCGCACTGAGCTGCCTTCCAGTCACTTTTACGCCGGCCAGAAGGTTCCGCCTTCTGGCTGGTTTTGTTTATGGGCGAGATCGTCACCAACTCCAAAGCGCGCCGGGATTACTTCGTCCTCCAGACGTTCGAGGCCGGGCTGGTGCTGCGCGGCACGGAGGTGAAGGCCATCCGCGCCGGCCATGTGCAGATCAGTGACGCCTTCGCCCGGGTGGAGAAGGACGAGGTCTGGCTGCACAATGCGCACATTGACGAATACTCCCACGGCAACCGCGAGAACCACGTCCCCAAGGCCCCGCGCAAGCTGCTGCTGAACCGCTCGGAAATCCGCAAGCTGCACGAACTGTCCATCGTGAAGGGCAACCAGCTCTTCCCGCTGTCCTTCTTCTGGAAGAATCACCGGGTGAAGGTGTCGCTGGGCGTGGGCAAGGGCAAAGTCCAATACGACAAGCGCCAGGACGTGAAGGAACGCGAGGCCGACCGCGAGATGAAGCGGGAAGTCGCGCGCCGGACCAAGGGGCGTTGACGCGCAGTTTCGACGGGGCCCGCGAAACACGCCAAACAGGGAGACCCGCAGGAAGGTCTGGCCTACTTCATTTCGCGCCTTTTCGCGTGTTTCGCGGGCATGGCCCCAGGCTATTGACCGGGGTAAACGCGAAAGGCGTCCACCAGGGACGCCTTCCACCGTCGCAGTCAGACTGCCGGAAAAATCAGGCCGCCTTGGCCTCGGCCTTTTTCCAAGTCCGCTTGAGCGGCTTGACCACGAGGCCCTTCTTGATCGCCGCCGCCGTCACGCGGATGTAGCGCACTTCGCCATTCACGACCGCCTTGACGCGCTGGAGGTTGGGGAAGAAGCGACGCTTGGTGATGGCCGTCACGTGCGTGCCGATGCCGCCCTCGCGCTTCGCCTTACCACTGCGCCAAATCTTGCTGCCCTTGATGGGGCGCTTGCCGGTCAATTCACAAATGCGTGCCATAAAATCAGTTTTCCAGTTAAAGGAGCGCGTAGTTAGCCAGCATCACGGCCACCGTGCAAGCACGATTTCTGCCGTTGTGGATGCCTACTTGGACCGGTGCATCTTGAAACTCGATGCGTGGCCCTTGGCCGGCTCGGGATTCCACTCGGGCAGACTGGTCTTCGGCGCGGCGGCGGGAGCCATCAGGGAAAGCTGCTCCACCTGATGCATCATGGCCGAGAGATTCACATTGGCCTTCGAGAGTTCGAACTGGGCCTTCTTCAGTTCCGCTTCCAGGCTCTGCAGGCGGCCCTTGAAGATCACCACCACATAAATGCCGAGGAACAGGATGACGATGGAAATGCCAATCAACAGGTAACCCATCCCCACGAGCGTGGTGCCGCCGTCTCTGGCCCCGTCGGACATGCCCTGATGCTCCCGCCCGCGCGTCTCCGGCTGCGCCTCGCGCGCCCGGGGCGGCTCGGTGAAGATGCTCCCCGGGTTCGTGTCCGATCCGCCGGTTTTGGTGGAGAAAATATCCGGCGTGGTCGTGGGCACCGCGGGCTCTTTCGTCGTGGTCGGAGGGGGCGGAGCCGTGAACGGCGGCAGGCTCGGCTCCTTCGCAGTGGTTTCAGGCGACTTGCTGAAGGCCGGCGGCGGCGCCAGTTCAGCCGCCTTGCCCGGAGGCGGCAACGTCGGCGTGGTCGTGGACGTCAGCGGCTCCCGCATCCCGAGGGACGGGTTGAGGCCGGTCGTCGGGTCCAATCCTCCGGGCGGAGTGAACGTCGGGCCGGTGGACGGTTGTGGCGCGGTGAAGGGAGACTCCTTGCTCGAACCCGGAGGGGTGAACGTGGGCCCCGCGGTCCGCCCGGTCATCTGGCCGGAGGCCGCCATCGTCATCGGTGACCCGCCGGTCTTGGTGCCAACGGTGGACGGATTGGGAGTTCCGCTCCCGCCTTGGGCCAGATACGTCATGGCCGCCTCGTGGCGTTGCGCCGCCGCCTTCTCCATCCAGCTCCGGCCCTCGCTGAGGTTGCGCTCTATGCCTTCCCCGGCGATCAGCACACGACCATAATGATACTGCGCATCCGCGTAGCCCTGCTGGGCCGAGGAACGGAACCAGCGCACCGCCTCGGTGGCCGACTGGGTCACGCCTTCGCCCTCTTGATACAAGCGGCCGAGGAAGAACTGCGCCTTCGCATCCTCGCCGGGAGGATACGCCGCCTTGCGCAGCCAGATCGCGGCTTCGGTGGGGTTCCGCTCCACGCCATTGCCGGTGATGTAGGCCAGGCCGAGCCGGGACTGCGCCTGCGAATCGCCCGCCGTCGCGGCCTTGAGCAGCCATTCGGCGGCCTTCTTCGCGTCCTTGGGCACGCCTTCGCCCTTGGCATAGCACAACGCGAGATTGAACTGCGCATCCGGCAGGCCCTGCGCCGCCGCGCGCTCATACCAGCGCACCGCCTCGGTCAAATCCCGCGGCACACCCCGGCCCTCGTCATACAGGATGCCCATCACATACTGCGCGAGCGGATCGCGCTGATCGGCCGACTGCCGCAGCCACTTCACCGCCTCGGCCAGGTCCTGCTTGACGCCCTCGCCCGTGAGATAGGCATTCGCCACCAGCCGCTGGGCGATGGGATCGCCCTTGGCCGCCGCGTCACGGAGATCAGCGAAGGAGCGGCTCGCCACCGAGCCGCCGCCGAGCGAAGGCGCGGCTGCCCCGCGGGCGGTGAACTGGAAGAACACCACCGCCACCACCGCCATTCCCCACCGGACAAGGGAAGCCCCCCGGGAGAAGGACGCGAAAAAATTGCTCATAAAAGCCACCGGCGCCGCGCTCACCTGCCAGTGAGAAACATGCTGCGGGCCAAGCAGACGAATCGTGTAAGCCGTCCATCACAGTGTCAAGGTCGCGTTGCCTTGCCAACGGAGCGCGGGCGGTGTCGCGGCGACCAGCCGCAGCGGCTGCGCCTGGCAGGAAGCGTTACGGCGTTCCGACCCCGTTCGGCCCTTCGACGTTGCTGCGGCTGATCCCGCGCCGAGCGGGACACAGCCGTATCTCCACTGGCTTGCGGGGGTGGCCGCCCCTTTCTTCCCCATCTTTGTCGTCCCAAATCTTTGGGCGCCCCTTCTTCCCTCCGCCCGCTCTTGTCACCCGCGTTCCACCCGCTACGCTCCCGTCATGCGCTCCCGCCTTCTCCTGCCGCTGATCGTGTGGCCATTGTTCGCTGCCGCCGCTCCTGCTGCTGCCCCCTTGCCCGGCACCACCCCGCTCGCCCGCGAAGGCGATTACTCCGAACAGATGGTCGCCGGCATCCAGAAGTTCCTTCTGCGTGAAACCGAAAACTCCGTCGCCGCGCGCCCCCAGCTCTGGCACCGGGACCGCAGTTCGCCCGCCGCCTACACCCAGTCCGTCGCGCCGAACCGCCAGCATCTCGCGCAGATCCTCGGCGTCGTGGATCAACGGCTCCCGGTGAAGGGCCTCGAATACGTCCAGACCACCAGCGAGCCCGCCCTCATCGCCCAGAACCTGCAGCTCAAAATCTACGCGGTGCGCTGGCCGGTGCTCGAAGGCGTCACCGGCGAGGGGCTCCTGCTCGAACCCACCCGCGCGCCCGTGGCACAGGTCATCGTGCTGCCCGACGCGGACCAGACGCCTGAGCAGCTCGTTGGCCTCGCCCCAGGCACCCCGGCCCGGGCGCAATGGGCTTACGCCCTCGTCGCCGCCGGTTGCCGCGTCGTCATCCCTGCGCTCATTGACCGCCGGGACGAATGGTCCGGCAACCCGCGCATCCGCTTCACCAACCAGCCCCATCGCGAATGGATTTACCGCCAGTCCTTCATGCTGGGCCGCACCGTCATCGGCTACGAAGTCCAGAAAGTCCTCGCCCTGGTGGACTGGTTCTCCGCGCAAAACGAATCCCTGAAAGACCTCAAAGGCCGCAACCCCATCCTCGTGGCCGGTCATGCGGAAGGCGGCCTCCTCGCGCTCCACGCCGCCGCGCTCGACACCCGCATCTCCGGCGCGCTCGTCAGCGGCTACTTCGACTCCCGCCAGGCCCTCTGGAAGGAGCCGATCTACCGGAACGTCTTCGGCCTGCTCCGCGAATTCGGCGACGCCGAACTCGCCAGCCTCATCCATCCGCGCCCGCTCGTCATCGAGCACAGCGCGGCTCCGACGATTGTCGGCCCGCCCGTCGCGCGGCCTGGCCGTTCCGGCGGTGCGGCCCCCGGCAAATGGGCCACGCCCGACTTCGCCTCCGTGCAGGCCGAGGTGAACCGCGCCGGCCAGCTCACCGGCACGGCCCCGCGCTTCATCTACGGCAGCGAAGGCTCCGTGACCGGTCCCGGCTCGTTTCAAGCCATCGAGGAATTGCTCACCAGCGTCGGCATGAAGCCCCGGCACGACTCCGTTCGGTCGGAGCCGCTCGCCGACGCCCGGCAGGCCTTCAGCCCCGACGACCGCCAGCGCCGACAGGTGAAGGAACTCGAGAACTACACCCAAAACCTCCTGCGGGTGGCGACCTATGTGCGCGACGAAACCTTTTGGGCCAAGGCCAAGGCTCCCAACGCCGCCGCCTGGGACGTCGCGCGCAAACCGTGGCAGAGCAACTTCTGGAACGAAGTGAACGGCAAGCTCCCCCCTGCCAGCCTCCCGCTGAACCCGCAGTCCAAGGAAATCCTCAACACCGACAAGCTCACCGGCTATGACGTCACGCTCGACGTCTGGCCCGATGTCTTCGCGTGGGGCATCCTCCTGCTGCCCAAGGATCTCAAACCCGGCGAGCGCCGGCCCGTGGTCGTCTGCCAGCACGGCCTCGAAGGCGTGCCCATGGACACCGTGACCACCGACAAGACCACCCGGGCCTGGGGTTCCTACAAGGGCTTCGCCACCGCCCTCGCGGAGCGCGGCTTCATTGTCTTCGCCCCGCACAATCCGTATCGCGGCAAGGACGAGTTCCGCAACCTCCAGCGGCTCGCCAACCCGCTGGGCAAGCACCTCTTCTCCGTCATCTTCGCCCAGCACGAGCGCATTCTTGAATGGCTCGGTGCGCAGCCCTTCGTGGACGCAAAGCGCATCGGCTTCTACGGCCTGAGCTACGGCGGCAAGTCCGCCATGCGCATCCCGGCTGCGCTGGACGGCTACTGCCTCTCGATCTGCTCGGCGGACTTCAATGAGTGGGTCTGGAAGAACGCCACCGTGGACTGGCGCGGCAGCTACCTCTTCACCCCCGAATACGAAATCTTCGAGTGGAACCTCGGCCACACCTTCAACTATGCCGAGATGGCCACGCTCATCGCCCCGCGCCCCTTCATGGTCGAGCGCGGCCACGACGACGGCGTGGGCATTGACGAGTGGGTGAACTTCGAGTTCGCCAAGATCCGGCGCTTCTACACCAAGCTGGGCATCGGCGACCGCACGGAGATCGAGCACTTCGACGGACCGCACACGATCAACGGCCAGGGCACGTTCGACTTCCTGCATAAGCATCTGGACTGGCCGAAACGCTGACGCCCCGCGCCCCTCATCGGATTCGCGTCCCGTGGCCTCCCCCGCAAGACGGCTTCAAATCCGCGGCGCGCCGAGCCCCCGCTCGGCGTGATCCAAGCTGCACTTCCCTCGCCAGTCGCATTCGTGTTCCTTCCTGTCCATTCGTGGTTTTCTCCTCCCGCCGATCGGCTTCGTTTCGCAAAATCCTCATCCCCTCTGCGTCCGTCCCGCAGTGGAATTCCCTTTTGCACCTCAGCACTCAGACTCCGAGCCCGCTATGGAGTGCGGTGACTTGTCACCGCTTTCCGCAGGCGACTCGTCGCCGTCAAAAACCCAATGCTTACGATGCTTCGCGGCGTTCGTTGCTCCTCTGAGATTTGAAATCCGGAATCTGAAATTCCCCCTCAGCGCCCGTCCCGCCTCCGCGGTGAAATTCCCTTTTGCATCGCAGCGTTCGGACTCCTTCCCATTCATGGGATGAGGAGTTTCTGGCCGCTCCCTAAAATGGCTTCGTTCGGCAAAAGTTCCCCTTCTCCGAAGCGGTGAGTTCCCCGATCGTTCGTCCCATCAGTCCCATTCGTCCCATCTCTCACCCCCCTTGCCCCCTGCGGCTGCTTCTCCCTCTCCCCCATCGGGGGAGAGGGCGGGGTGAGGGGGCATCGGCGATCCGGACCGCCCCGCCCTCCGTCTCCCTCGCCCTCCCTCGCACGAGACGTCTCCTCGGCGCGGAGCGGGACCTCCGTCCCATACGTCCCCTCCGTCCCATTGGTCCCATCTTCCCCCTCCGACCTTGGACTTTGGACCTCTTCCTCCAGACTTTCGACCTTGGACTTCGGACTTTGGACTTTGGACCCTGGCCTTTGGACCTCCTCCCTCCGCCTCCGCTGCCACCGCTCCAACTGCGCCAGCGCCCGATGGATCTGCCGCTCCAGCTTCGTCTCGTAGCGCAGGATTCGGTCCAGCACCGCCTGCGCCGGCAGCACCGCCGCCGCCTGCCGCGCCGCCTCCTCCCGCCGCTCCCGTTCCTCCGCCCGCTGCTTCACCCACCGGACCAGCCTCAGTTCCCCGTCAATGAAGGCCAGTGCCAGCTCCTTCTGCCGCGTGCGCAGCGCGGGACCCTCCAGCCCCTCGGGATTCGCTGCCAGATCCTTCCGGAACTGCGTCAGCTCCAGTGCCAGCCGGTGCGGTTTGTCCAGCACGCCGAGCTGTCGAATCGCCTCCTCGGTCAGCTCCCCGGTCGCTTCCACCGAGGCCCGCAGCCGCTCCAGGGCCCGCTCCAGCAGGGTGCTCCCGAAGACGGAATCCAACATCGCTCCCACCGGGTCCTCACTCAGTTCCCAAGGCAGGCTCCCCAGCCGCACTTCCTCGCAGTTCCGTTGCTGCTGCCCCCCGTCCACGCTCAAGGCGATCTCCCCCGCCTCCGCCCGCAGCGCCCGCCGCAGCCGCCAGTGCCCCGTGACCACCTGGTCCACCAGCATCTCCTCCACCGGCCCCACCGGCTGCAAGTCCGCCACAAACCGCGCATGTAGCTCGTCGAACTCCTCCTGGCTCTCCTGATAATGCGCCCCCCGCACCAGCACCGCCGTGGACCGTATCCCCGTTCGGTGTCCACCCTTCAGGGTGTCCGTCCGGGGTCCCAGCACCTCCTCCTCGGACCGCAACCCGTGCGTGAGCGCGTTCAGTCTGGCCACCGCCCGGCCCGCCTCCGTGCGCGGCCCCGTGGATTTCTGGGCATTCCTCCGATTCGCCTCGATCTGTTTCTCCGTCATTTGTTTTTTCATATGTTGATGGTGCGTTTCCCCGGGCCGTTCCCCTGAACCCCCGAGCCCCCCGCCGTTTCAGTGTGTTTTTGTTCTTTGGTTTTAGTTCGGGCTTTCGTTTGGCATCCCGGCCCTCGGCCCTCTGAAATTTGAAATCTCCAATCTTAAATCTGTGCTTGGTCCTCGCCCCACGGCTCTCGGACCCCAGCAATCGGCAATCGGCTCTTTGAAATCTGAAATCTCGAATCTGTAATCGGCTCTCATCTCTCGCCGCCCGGCCCTCGGCCCTCTGAAATTTGAAATCTCCAATCTTTAATCTGCACTCAGCCCGCGCCTTACGGCTCTCAGCTCTCGGCTTTCTGAAATCTGAAATCTCCAATCTTTAGTCTATACTCAGCCCTCGCCCCACGGCTCTCGGACCCCAGCAATCGGCAACCAGCAATCGCCAATCGGCAATCATCCACTCCCGCACTCTCCCACCCCAAAACCGATCCCGCATTTGCGCCACGCCAATGGAATGCAGCCGCCCGCCTCCTCCCCTGCCAATTCCCCATGCCTATCGGTGGAATGGCCGAGGAACTGAGGAGCCGCGCCGCCCGCATGGAGTCCCGCCTTCCGGCGGCGGGGCGTCAACTGGCGGTGGGCCGGCTGCGCCGCGGCTGGATCACAGGCGCGCTCCAGCTTCCCGGGCTGTTCCTGGAGTTGGTATTACTTGCCCCGCTCCCATCCGCGCCTACATTGGCCGCGTGACGGAGACACCAGTTATCATTCGGAACAATCTGGCCGCCGTGCGGGACCACACGCGCGTTTACAAGGATTTCACCTACGTCTATCCCGTCATCTCGCGGCGCTCCGGCGGCCTCTCCATCGGCATCAACCTCAACCCGGACAAGGTCTGCAACTT
>CAZOCL010000297.1:0-8377 GCA_964578245.1 uncultured Klebsiella sp.
GGCCGAGGTAGCCCGCGCGGGGGGCCATGCCGCCGATGCTGATGTAGGCGGGGAGATCGCCGGACTTCTGGCGCTCGTTGACGACGAAGGAGCCCATGCCCGGGTGCACGAGGGCGGGATTCTGCGGGTAGCTCGTCTGCAGTTCGTAAGTGGCGCGTCCGTGGTCGCCGTTCGTGCCGGCGATGGAGCGGATGATCGAGCAGTGGTGCATCTGCTTGGCGAGCTGCGGGAAGATCTCGCTGATCTGGATGCCGTCGGCGCTGGTCTTGATCGGCTCGAACTCACCGGCCACGGGGCGGCCCGGCTTCGGGTCCCAGGTGTCAATATGGCTCATGCCGCCACCGTTCCAGAACAGAACGACAGCCTCGGCCTTTGGCGCGTGGGCGGAACCGATCTCGGCGACGAGACGGTTGATGGGCATGCCGAGCAGGGCCGCCGTGCCAGCGGTCTGCGCCAGAAACCGGCGACGGGACGTGTAGTAGTCAGTGCAGGAGCTCATGGGTATTTTGTTGATGAACAGACTTCAGGGCAGATAGCGAAATTCGTGCGAATTGAGCATGGCCCAACGGAGATCGGCCAGGCCTTCCGCCGGGGTTTTGCCGCCAGCGATGATCTCGCGGCCCTCGGCCAGCTCTTCCACCGTGGGCCGGCGGGTGAGGATTTCCAGGTAAACCAGTTCGATGGCCTTGCCCGGGTTTGCGTTCGGGCCGGTGATGAGGTGGTGCACCGGCTCCAGCGGGCCGACGCGTGAGGCTTCATGCGTGGCCTTGCCGTTGAGCAGCATCAGCTCCTGCCGCAGGGACGGCGACTCGTCACGGAACTCACCGAGGTTGTCACGCGCCGGCTGGCCGAAGACGCGGAGGAAGTGCGAGGCCGGTGCGGGCGTGGCCATGCGCAGGGTGGTGTCGAACTTCGGATTGTCGTCCACGACAGCCGTGACGATCTCGAGGCGGAAGCGCTCGGCATTGCCGGACTGGAGCAATCGGATGCGAGCCTGACGTTCGGCTTCCATCGCGTCGTCCTCCATCTTCTTGTTCATGGCGAGGTCCTGCTTGGACTCGGACAACACGTCGGCGAACTTGTCTTCGCCGTCCTTCTTCATGCGCTCGGGCTTGAGCAGCGCTTCGAAGTCGAGGCTCGCGCCCTTCTCCAAGTCATACGGAGCGGGGGCCTGGGTGGGCTTCATCATCGCCATCATCGCAGGCTGGCCGTTGGTTGACTCCGCGGCAGCGAGCATCGCGGCATTGGCGAGCGGGATGCGAATCTGGCGCTTCACCTCGCGGACGTTCGCGCCCTCGGGCCACTTGTGGGAGAGCAGGTGACCGGCGACCGACACGCTGTCGAAGAGCACCTCGCCGAGCATGCGCCGGGCGCGCGTGGCAGTGAAGGATTCCTCGGCCAGGGCAAGGTCCTTCAAACCCGTCCCGGCGGGCAGATGACCGCGCTGATAGGCTTCGGTCATCATGACGGTCTTCACCAAGGTCCGCAGGTCATAACCACTCGCGACAAATTCCTGCGCGAGGAACTGCAGCGTCTGTGGGTGGCGGATCTGGTTGTAGGAGGAGAAGTCATCCAGCGGCTCGACGAAGCCACGCCCGACCAGCTCGGCCCAGATGCGGTTCACGAAGGCGCGGGCGAAGTAAGGGTTGCGCGGATCGGTGATCATCGCGGCCAGGTGCTTACGGTCTTCGCTCTGCCGGTAGATGCTCTTGCCGTCCTCAGCCTTGCGCGCAGCGGCCTTGGCCTCGGCGAGAATGTCGGCCTCCAGCTTGGAGTCCTTCAGCGCCTTGTTCACGTCGAAGCCGTCCACCAGCTCATCCAGCGCCTTCTTGGCGGCGGCGGTGGTCTGGACGGTGGGGTCGGGCTTGCGCAGTTCTTCGAGGCGGGCGATGTAGTGCGGCTTGGTCGTGAAGTTGACCATCTCGAAGGGGAACTTCGGGGCGACGCCGTCCCGCTTGGGCGGCTGCTCGCGCTCGGGCGGCCACTTCACCGCCGTCTCGTTCGCCTCGGTGGTATAGATGCGCTTGATGTTCTTGCCCTGCTCGACGCGCTTGATGGTGCCGAAGAATGCGGCGAGATCGTAAAACTCCTTCTGTTTCCAATCATCGAACGGATGGTCATGGCACTCGGCGCACTGGATGCGGACCCCGAGGAAAATCTGTGAGGTCGCACCGGCGAGAGCCATCGGATTGGCGGCATCACCCAGCGCAAAGCCGGCGGCGGGGGTGTTCTCCGGGCGGCCATTGGTGGCGATGAGTTCGCGGGCCATCTGGTCGTAGGGCTTGCGCTCGGCCAGGCTACGGTTCACGTAGGCGAGCAACTGCGGACCGCCGTCGCTCTGCGAACGCACCCGGAGCATGTCCGCGAAGAATACCGTCCAGCGCTCGGCAAAGCGCGAATGCGCGATCAGGCGGTCCACCAGCTTTTCCCGGCGGTCGCTGGTGCTTTCGCGGTCGAACTGCTTGATCTCCTCATCAGTCGGGATGCGGCCGATGAGGTCCACCGTGGCGCGGCGGAGGAAGGCAAAATCGTCAATCACCTTGGCAGCCGGGGCGGCGGGGCCTTTGGCGAGGGCGTTTTCCTGCGTGAGGATCTTGTCCGTCAGGGCGGCGGTCTCGGTCAGGGAGGCCGGGGCCTTGTCGGGGATGAACTGCTTCTCAGCCAGGCCGGGCACTTCCTTCTTCCGCGGCTTCAGCACGACCCCATCCGGCCAGTGCGCGCCGGTGCGAACCCAGTCGGTCAGCCAGTTCTTGTGCGGGCCAGAAAGGGGTTCCGTCTCCTGCGGCATGATGTCCTCATGGTCGCGGGGGAGCTTGATGCGGCGGAGCAGTTCGCTCTTCTCGTAATCCTTGGCGTCCACCAGCGGACCGTGCTTGCCGCCCTTGAGGAAGCCGGCCTTGGTGTCCAGGCGCAGGTCGCCCTTGACCTTCTCCGCGCCGTGGCAACGGATGCAGGCGTTCTCAAAGATGGGCTGGATCTGCTGGCGGAAATCCACCTCCGCGCTGACTAGCTGGGCGGAGGCGAGGAGCAGGAGCAGTTGGCTCGGGGCGCTGGACTTCATGTTCGCGGGCGTGTTCAGGAAAATGGTCTGCGAACTTCTGATGCGCGGCGAGGCGGCTTGATTCAATTTGAATGGCCTTTTGGAGGGAAAGTTTACGGCTGGGTCGGCAAAAGCTGTCCTGCCGCCGCCGGAGACGCGCTGGGAACTCCCCCAAAGATTGGGGAAAGACAAAGATTGCGGGACCCACATCCCTGTGGCACCGACCATTCCGGGGGAAAAAGACAAGGCAGGAAGATTATGGGCAGGAAAATTGGTTCCTCGCTGTTTTCGATGGAATGAGGCGCGGGGCAATTGGCTGCCCCAAGCCCACCGGAGTCGCGCGTTGGGTGTGCGTTAGTCCCAGAGGGACGCCCGAAAATAGCCCAGCGATTCATCGCTGGGTTGAGTCGCGACCGCTGGGTAGTCCCGCAGGGACGGAAGAACGCTTGCCAGCAGGGGTGGCCACAGGGCGTTATTCTGCCGTCCCTGCCGGGACTTGCTTGGTGGCCCGCCACCAGTCCCAGCGATGAATCGCTGGGCTATTCTCTTTCGCCCTCCGGGCTGAACCCAAGGCCATTCCACTGGAAACAGCGAAAAACCTTATTCCTGCCCTCAATTTTCCTGCCCAATTTGGGGGCTGGGGAATGAAAAAGCCGGACGAGGGGCAGGCCCTGCGTCCGGCGTGAATGGATGGAAGGAGCGGCGGTTACATGTCGGCGTAACGCGCGCGCAGCATGGCGGTGAACTTCGCCACTTTAAGTTTGCGGCGACGCTTCTCGCTCGGCTTCTCGAAGCGGCGGTGATTGCGCACTTCTTTCAAGGTGCCTTCGCGGTCGATTTTCTTTTTCAACCGGCGCAGGGCCTTTTCTACCGGCTCGCCTTTTTTGAGCTTGATCTCGGTCAAAACTATTTCACTTCCTTCCCAGTCTGCTGCCCGGGGTTTGGCTGGCGAACCGCCAGTCCTGTCCGGGTCAGGGAGCGGCAGTCTAGTCGCCGGCCAAGTTCCGTCAACCGGCAAAACCGGCAAAAACGGCGGACTTTGTGCGCGGACATATTTTGACCCTGCCCCCGTAGTCGAGCCGGCGCGGACGCGGGCGCTGCGAAGCATCGGCCTCCGGCCGGCCGTGCCGCAAGCGTCTCCACACGCCAACGCACGAGCTGTGCCATGAAAATTACGCTGGCGCAGGTGAGGCTTCCCAAGCCTGCCACGAGATGGTTGCCTCAGGCATCGTTGTTTGCTTCGCAAATTGTGGACTCGGCTACGAACGCTTCTCAATGGGAAGCGGAGCTCGCCCATATCAAACTCAACACTCAAACGCCCTGCCCGCCTCGTGGCGCTGTCCCGGTCAGCCAAGGGCGTTGTCGGAACCTCCAGAAGTTGCCGCGCGAGTATGAGGATGTCCCCTTCACCAAGGACGTGACGACCTCAGCCCACCCCACCCGGGCCTAAGCGCCATGACGCACCCCCCTCTCCCCCACTGGGGAGAAGGTGCTCGGAGGGCGGGTGAGGGGGGCAAGCCTCAATTCCAAGTGAATCACTCAAGAATCCAGCTTCAAAACTCATCGGAAATGGATAACCCACTGAAAACCAGCCGCTTAACCCCTGATCCGGGTCATCCCACCCCGTGATTCAGGTCATCTCCACCGATGATCCGAACCATCCCTTCCCATGACCCGGTTCATCCCTCCCGATGATCTGAACCTTCGCCGAGATGACCCGGTTCATCCGGTCGGATGACCCGGACCAGTCCGCCGGATAACCCAGACCATCGCACCCCAGACTCGAACCCTCCCGCCGATGACCTGAACCATCCGACCGATGACCTGAACCATCCGACCGATGACCTGAACCATTCTCCCGGACACCCCGCATCCTCCTCCCCCATGAACCGAATCATCCCGCCGCTCCTCCGGTTCATCAGGGAACACCCTGCGGGCCAACTGCGGAATGGGACAGGCCATCGGCAGTTGCGACGCATGACATCGGAATATCGAGCTACGGTCAGAAGGGCACCCGCCGGCCTCCTTGCATGAGGATGACACTAGGGCTGTTCAGCCCCGGCCATCTCTCTGCTTGAGGCTGGCAGCGCGCGTGCTGACTGTGACCAGCTAAAGCATGAAGCTGCGCCCTGTCATCCCATCCGCCGCCGCGCCCTCCCGCGCCTTCAGCCTCATCGAGGCCATGGTTTCGGCCTGCGTGGTCGGCGTGCTCTTCACCTCGCTTTACGCCGGCATCACCGCCGGCTTCGGCGCGCTCAACTCCGCCCGGGAGAACCTGCGGGCGACCCAGGTGATGATTGACAAGATGGAGACGCTCCGCCTCTACAGTTGGACGCAGCTTTCGACCTTCGGCACCTCCACCTCCTACATCCCGTCCACCTTCACCGAGTCGTTCTTCCCGACCTCCACCAATTACAGCCTGAGCACCGTTTCCACCGGCGCCACCGGCAGCGGTTTCATCTATTACGGCAGCGTGGACATCGCCGGGGCGGGCTTCACGCAGAACTACTCGAACAGCATGAAGCTCGTGACCATCACGGTCCGCTGGACCAACGGCGTGGCCCGCTCCCAGACCATGTCCACCTACGTGGGGCAGTATGGAATTCAAAACTACATCTACTAGGCGCCAGCTCGCCATGACGCTCGTCGAGGTGATGATTGCGACGAGCATCGGCACGCTGATCCTCGCCGCCGCCGGCTCGCTGATGATCTACAATGCGCGCAGCCTCGCGGCCCTGACCAACTACGCCGACCTCGACCGCTACAGCCGCACGGCGGTGGACAAGCTTTCGCAGGACATCCGCCAGTCCCCGGACCTGATCTCCTTCACCACCACCGAGCTTCAGTTCAACTCCTCCCTGGGCCGCAGCAACATCACCTACACCTACTACCCGGACAGCCGGGAGCTGGTGCGCCGGCAGGGCCTCAACCGCGAGGTGCTGCTGAAGGAATGCGACTCGCTCACGTTCACCGTCTATGGCCGGAACAACATCTCCAACACCTGGGACCAGTTTGTCGTGGCCACCGCCGCCAGCGCCAAACTCATCAAGCTCAACTGGACCTGTTCCCGCACCGTCCTCGGCCAGGCGGTCAACACCGAGAGCGTGCAGACGGCGAAGATCGTCATGCGCAAACAAGACTGACCGCCTATGAAACTCCTCCTCCGTCCCGCCCGCCCGGCCGGCAGCGTGCTCGTGGTCACGCTGCTCATCGCCATGGTCATCGGCATCACCCTCGCCGCCTTCATGGACCTCAGCAGCGCGGCCCATCGCTCGGTGATCCGCTCCGGCGTGTGGAACGCCTGCATCCCCGTCGCCGAGTCCGGCATCGAGGAGGCGCTCACGCACGTCTTTTTGAACAGCACCAACTTGGAGAGCCAGGGCTGGACCAAAAGCACCGCCGGCCTGACGATGAGCAACGGCGTCTCCCTTACCGGCACCCTCTACTACAAGTCCCGAAGCCTCAATGGCGGCAATTACATCGCCGCCATCCAGAGCGGGACCACCCCCACCATCACCGTGCAGGGCAACCAGCCCAAGCCGCTCTCCACCACCGACATGATCTCCCGCACCATCCAGTTGAAAACCGTCGGCGGCGCGCTCTTCGCGCGCGGCTTGGTGGCGCGTGGCAGCATTGGTTGGAACGGCAGCATCCTCTCGGACAGTTTCGACTCGCAAGACCCGGCCCACAGCACTGGCGGACGTTACAACCCGGCGCTCCGCAATGACAACGGCTCCATCGGCTCGGTGGAAGGCAGCATTGATGTCGGGGCCAACGGCACCATTTACGGCACGGCCGGCACCGGCCCCACCGGCCTCATCACCACCGGTTCGCATGGCGCGGTGGGGGACGCGGCCTATATCGCCGGGGGTGGCACCGGCATCGAGAGCGGTCATTCCCAAAACGACCTGAACGTATCTTTTCCCGATGCCACCGTTCCCTTCACCTCCGGCTACAGCATTCCCGGCGGGGGCTACGTCACGAACTACACGACGTCCACCAGCAGCGCCAATGTCACTTCCCTGACCTATCCCTCCCCGGCGCCCAGCCAGGTCACCACCAACCACCCGAGCAGCACCACGTATCCCTCTGGCACGCCTTACACCGTGACCACCAACGTCCTGGCCACCCGGCGCGGCCGGACCACCACCTACTCCACCAACTACACCTTCACCCAGTTCAGCTATTCCACCAACGCGGTGACCACGAACACCACCGTCACCTACTACGACCACATCCTCGACAACGGCGACTACTATCTCAGCGGCATCAACAATGAGAACGTCCTCGTCCGGGGCACCGCCCGCCTTTATGTCCAGGGCAGTATCTCCGAGTCGGGCGGGGCGGCCATCAACGTGGCCAGCTCGGGCACGCTCCAAATGTGGGTCTCCGGCAGCATCAGCCTCTCCGGCAATGCGGCGGTCAACAACACGGGCTACGCGTTGCGCATGATGGTCTATGGCCTGCCCACCTGCACCAGCGTGACCTTCGGTGGCAACGCCGAGTTCACCGGCACTCTCTACGCGCCCTCGGCCGCGCTGACCTTCAACGGCGGCGGCTCCGACACGGCGGACTTGATGGGCGCGGCCATCGTCGGTTCCGCGCAGTTGAACGGCCATTTCTCTTTCCACTACGACGAAAACCTCGGCCGCAACGGCCCCTCCGGCTCCTTCGTCATTGATTCGTGGGTGGAACTGTAGGCCGCGCTTTTGCGGTGGACGGTCGCTCTCCCGCTCACACCTCCGCCAGCGTTGTGTCCCGGCGGCCGCGCGCGATGGTGTGGCCGGTGGCGCGCTTTCCCGGTCGAACTGCCTCTGCCCGCACTGCTATTGCCTGCCTCGGCACTGTTGCACCCTGCCCGGCCACTGCTATCGCCTGAGAGGTCACTGACGCGGCCTGGGGTGGCGGTGATATGGCATGGGAGGCGGGTGATGCCGCCTGAGGATGGACTGATACGGCTTGGGCGGGCAGTGATACGCCTTGGGGAGCCGGTGATGCGGTCTGGGAGGCCACTGATACGGCCTGGGGAGGCACTGATACGGTCTGGGGAGGCACTGATATGGTCTGGGGAGGCACTGATATGGCCTCCAAGTGCCTTCCCAGACGGTTTTTACGCGGGTTTAGCCGATTCGGTAAAAACTCAGGCCGTCCGTGGTCAAAAAGAGACAGTTTAACACTTCCACACGAGGTCGGGATGCCCCGACGGGGCTTCGACCTCCAGCCCAAGGTTGCCGTCCGCCCGGATGCGGCGTCAGAACTTCACGCGCTCGAGAAACTTCAGTGTCTGCGGCACCTGCTCCACCACGCTCGGGGATTCGTCCTCGATGAAGTAGTATT
>CAZOCL010000298.1:0-8345 GCA_964578245.1 uncultured Klebsiella sp.
GGGCGTTGAAAGCCGCCCGTTCGGCGCGCGAGAATCAGTGGCAGCAGGTCATCAAGTGACCGCCTGACGGGTTCAGGCCGCCAGCCACGGTGTGTAAGTGTGTTAGGGACAGCCCGCGGGCATCGGAGGTTCGCAAGAACCGCTGATGCCCGCGTGGTCCGTTTTGGGGGGAGGCTCAGCTAAGGATCGGGCCGCTGGCGAAGCAGCTTCCGCCCGGAGGCAGGCCCGACTTTGAGCCGGTGACGGCCAGCTTCAGCTCGGACGCGGCCTGCTCCCGAAGTTGCTTCCGAAAGCGACGTCGCTCAAAGAAACCCATGCGGGCGAGCTTCAAGGCGTGCTCCGCGAACAGCTCGTCACAACGCTTGTGGTAGGCGTGGAGGTATTCGTGGGCTGCACAATTGTGGGGGACTATGGAGGGCGGTGCGATCATAGCCAGGCTGGCAGTTGATGTTCCATCAAGGCGACACCAACCGATAAAACCGTCGTCCCGCTCCTGACGGAACCACCTCCTGCAATTCCAGTGACTCGCTCGTCGCCGTGTTCGTTGCGATGGGGAGCCAGGTGCGCAGGTTGTCTGAGGCTTCGAGGACGTAGCGGCGGCCGGTCTCCGAAGTTACTTGAAAACGGAAGCTGCTGCTCTCGATCCGTTGGCTCAGCAGCGAGTGGAAGTAGGGCAGCGGCGAGTCGCTGAACACTGCCGGGAGCACGTCGGCCTGGGCGTTGACGACCTCGCGAGTCACTGGAGAGTCGGTAAATACCAGCCTTCCAGCAGGTGCGCCGGAACCGGCAGGAACGCTTAGCAGCAGACGGACGAGTTCCAGATCGCCAGCGGGGAAAGTCTCCCCTGGCGGCTTGATCAAGATGAACCCGGTCTGGTTGACGAATACGGCGGCGTTCCCGAGATCTGCACCTGCCCGAACGGATTTGTTGTAGAGATCGCCTGGTGGGAACTGAGCCCAGTCGCCCGGGGTTCCGGAGATGCTGAACGCAACGGCATTTTCTTCCCCCGTCGTGGTCATGCGAATGGAAATCTCGTGGTGGGTGTCCCGCCGGGCTGGCGGTGCATGGAAGCGCAACTGGCGCGGTGCAACGTTGGTCGCGGAAGCTGATTCAAAGCGGAAAACGAATGGTTTGAAAGAAGACGGGACTGCGACCACTTTGACCAACGGATCCAGCCCCGCTGCATAGCGGCCGGTCTGCACGGCGTCGCTCAAGGTCAACTGTCCGTCCCCGCCGTTGGTAAGGGGCCACGAATCGTAGCGCAAGGACTCGCTGGTGGAGACCAATCGGAATGGCGTCGGAGGCACGCTGGGGGGCACGGTGGAGTATCGAGGGACGGGGAGATACCGGTCCGTTCCATCCAGCCTCGCCAGACGGCGGCATGCTTCCCGGAAGTCCTGCTGGTCCACCCGTCCATCGCCTGCTGGCTGAGGGAACAAGTCCCCTTTCCAGGCCACCAGAATCTCCACCATTCCGTCATGATACTCCGTTGGGATGACCGAGTTGTTGGTGGAGCGAAGCTCCAGCGGGACCGGCTGGCTGACAAAGGCGATGGGGGTGCGCGTGGAAGCGGCGGTTTCCACCGGGACGAAATAAAGCGTCGCGAGTTCATTTCCGCCAAAGGGGGAGAAACCAGACGTGAAGTAGTTGGTTATCAACACCCCCAGACGCCCTTGCAGAAGCTGGTTCGTGTTGAGCACGGTGCCGACGGGCTGCGGGTCCATTGGAGGAAAAGGCGGCAGATCACCCCGGGCGCTGCGGGTCACACTGTGGAAGGTTAGAATAGCGGGGTCGAAGGCGATCGAGAAGCTGACCCTTTGCTCATCGCCGCGCGGGGACCAGTTGATGGGCACGGCCATCAGGCCGCCCGGGAGTGCCGGTGGGATGAAGTTCGTCGCGACCGCGACATAGACCGGGAGCGAACTGGTCACCAGCGCCGAGGGCGTCACCGTCACGACCACGGGATCGCTCAACACGCTTCCCGCGTAGTTCGTGGCCAACAGTCGGTAGGTGCCCTGGTCATTCGTGGTTGCACCACTTCCGTTTGAACCAAATCCCTTCCTGCCATAATTAACCGGCGAAACGACCCCGAAATTGGGCAGGTTCGTGGCTGGCTGCCCGTCCCTGAGCCACTGCGCACGAACGCCATACCCTGAGACAGAGGCCCAAGGCCCGAGGCCATCTCCCTCGACGAGGTTGGTGGAGGTTAAAGACAAGGTGATGACTGGCAAGGCGGGTTCAGGCCGCCAGTTGAGCACGAAGCCAAGCGCCATGCCGTCCTTGCCGTCCAGCGCCAGAAAGTAAGTCTCCCCGGCCACCGTGTTGAAGACCACCCGGCTGGGGCCGTAGAAGCCGTAAAAGTTGCCGTCCTCCGAAAACCCGTCGTCATCCGCAGCCACCAGTTGGAGGTTGGTGACGGCCGTGCCGGTATAAGCTGCCAGCACCGTGTCGCCCGGCGGTAGCCCGCCAGTATCGAAGCTGGCCTGGCCGGTGGTGGGTGCGGTCCAGCGGAACCACACCGAGCGTCCACCCTGATTCCCAGCGTGCGCCGGCTCACCGGGTTCCTTGCTCGCTGCGTAATTCTGGCCGGTGACCGTGCCGCTGGCTCCAGTGAGCACCAGCGCATCGGCGAAAAGGTCGTTTCCTGCGTTCAAGTTCAGTGCGTAGGTGCCGGAAGCGTCCTCGAATCCAGCCAGCGCAAGGTAATAGGTAGTTCCCGCCTGCGCCGTAAAGCGCACGCAACTCTGGAGGGTTCGACCAATCTCAATGTCATCATTCACCGCGACCAGTGTGAGGTTTTCCAGCGCGGTGCCGGTGTAAACCGCCAGCACCGTGTCAAAGTCAGAACCCACTGTGTCCACGGTTGCCGCCCGGGTTGTCGGGGCCGTCCAGCGGAACCAGATCGTTGCGGCGTTAGTGCTGCCCGCGTGGGCCGGTTCGCCGGGTTCCCAGGAGCCGGTGGTGTTCGTGCCCATCAGGACGGCGGACGCGGAGCTGATGGCCTGCGCCGCGTTGAAGTTGTCGTTCGGCGGCGCACCTTGGAGCCTGAACCCGCCAGCCATCAGCGCGAAAAGACAGGAAAGCAGTCCGGTCAGCGAACTAAAGGCGGAACTGCGTGAGCAGGACGGAATCAGGTTCATCGACTTGGCGATGAAAACGTGCGGAAAGTCCGTGCCAAAGGCGAGCAAACATTTCGCCTCCGCGAGCGTGCGGCGGCGACCCGGACCTTGCGCACTCGGCGTGACCGGACTGGTGCTGCTGGTCACCCTGGCACAACCCTCGCCACAGCGCGCAGCCGACAATGGGCTTGTCTCCGAAGTGCGGTGAACTACGCTGGCAGCGGCTCGTCCCGCATGAAGACCATCACGCTCATCCAGCGGCTCCGCACCGGCTTCGCAGCCTTGTGCGGGGTTGCCATCCTGGGTGGCGCGCTCGTGGCCTTCCAGAGCTGGCGCTCGGTGGACCGGCAGTTCGCGGCGGAACACTTGCGCGGCCAGGCGGCGGTCGCGGCAGAGCGCATGCGGTTCGTCACCCTGCAGATGGGCGAGGCGCTGCTGGGCGCGCTGCTCGATCCCAAGAACCAGACCGAGCAGAACCGGAAGCTCAAGGCGGATGAGGAACTGATCCGCACCATCCGCGAACTGCGCCTGCTGCTGGGCAACCAGCCAGAGGTGCTGCGCGCCCTGGAGGCCATCAGTGATCAGGACGCCACCGAGCTGAATGTCATCGAGGACAAGCTGCTCGTCCTGGCCGCCACCGACCCAGCGCAGGCCCGGCGGGATTACGCGGAGAAATACATGCCTGCCCGGCACAAGCAGGAGCAGTTGCTCGACGAGTTTCTCCGCCGCACTGAGCGCATCGGCGGGGCGCAGTTCGAGTGGCACCGCATCCTCTTCTACGCCGCCCTGGCCACCTTGGTGCTGGGGGTGTCTGGCGTGCTGCTTTCCCGGCGGACGGAGGTGGCCTTCGCGAACTCCCTCGAGGCCCTGTGGCACGGCGTGGACCGGCTGCGGAGCGGCGTGCTGGACGAGCCCATCCAACTGACCGAGCGCAACGAATGCACCGTGCTCGCCGAAAGCCTCAACCGGCTGGGCGCGGAGATGGCGGAACTAGCGGCCCAGCTCCGCCAGTCCGGTGGCGACGTGCTCACGGTGAACACCACCCTGGGCGCGGCACTCAACGCCGGCCGCAAGAGCATGGCCGAGATGGAATCAATCGCCACGGGCCTTGGCACCTCCGCGCGCCGCGTGCTGAACACCTCGGCCGAGCTTTCCCGCACCGTCCACTCCGTCTCCATCGTTGCCGACCAGACCGCGATGCTCACGGACTCCAGCCGCATCGGCCTCAGCCGTATGAGCCAGACGATGGAAGGCATCCACCACGCCGCCGACGGCATCAATGCCAAGCTCGGCATCCTCAACGAGAAGGCGGCCAACATCAGCCAGGTCATCACCACCATGGCGAAGGTGGCGGACCAGACGAACCTGCTCTCCCTCAACGCCGCCATTGAGGCCGAGAAGGCCGGCGAATATGGCCGGGGCTTCGCCGTCGTGGCCACCGAGATTCAACGGCTGGCGGACCAGACTGCTGTGGCCGCCGAGGACATCGAGCAGATGGTGCGCGAGATGCAGACCGCCGTGACCGCCGGCGTGATGGGCATGGACAAGTTTGCCGACGAAGTCCGCCGCGGGGTCGGCGACGTGCAGAAGGTCAGCGCGCAGCTCGACCGCGTGCTGCAGCATGTGCAGGCCATCACGCCCCAGATCGAGTCCGTGAACACCACCATGCACGCGCAGACGGACAGCGCCCGGCAGATTTCCGAGGCCGCCACGCGCTTCGGTGACTTCTCCCGGGCCACGACGGACGCCCAGAAGCAGGCGTGGGTCGCCGTGGACGATTTCGAGTCCGCCGCCCGCCGCATGCAGGAGCGCACCGCCCGGTTCAAACTCAAGTCCTGATTCCGCTCGGCCATGAAAAAATTCAAAGTCCGGCAAAAGCTGCTGTTGCTCGGGTTCCTTTTCGCCATCCCTTTCGCCGCTGTGGTCGTCTACGACCTAGTCTTCGTCAAGGTCCCCCGCGACCTGGGCAATGCCCGCGCAGAGATCGCCGCCGTCGGCGTCCAGACGCGGCTGCTCAAGCTCCTCCATGAGCTGGAGATTTACCGCGACCTTGGCCACGCGGTCGCCAACACCAACGAGGTGCTTCGCCCCCAGTTTGAGCAGCAGCCGGCCGTGGTGCAGGTGGCCCTCAAGCAGGTGGATGACGCCGTTGGACCAACCGTCGAGCAGATCGAGGGCCTGGATGACGAGTGGCGCAAGCTGAAGACCCAGGTGGAAGATGCGTTGAAGCATCCCGCGTATCAGAAGGCCGCCCTGGCCTACGAGGACCGCACCAAGCTGATCGCCGAAACCCGCACGCTCATCGAGTTCGCCGGCGACCGCTCGAAGCTGAGTGATGAATCCGTCGGCGAACGCTTCCACCTCATGGCCGCGTTCCAGTATCGCGGCCCCGACCTGCTCGACGCGCTGGCCAACGCCCGCGGCATCTGCAACGGAATCGCCTCGCGCCGGAACGTGGCCGAGTCGGAGAACCAGAAGGCCGAGTTCGATGAACTGGAGCGGAACCTCCTCCGCGTCGAGTTTGCGCTGACCAGCTCGGAAGGCACCTTGTTCACCGCCGTCTCCCGCGTGATGCGCGACCGCCTGGACCTCAAGCCCCGGTTCGACACGGAATATCAAGTCGCCCGGGCCGCCGTGGACGACGCCGCCAAGCTCGTCCGCCGCACGCTCAACCAGCACAAGGCCGAGGTGAGCGCCAGGGAGTTTCACGAGACGCTCACCCGCGCCACCTCCTCCGTGCTCCGGCTGGAGGACAAAATCGCCCTCACGCTGGACGAGGTGCTCAAGGCGCGGATTGACAGCTTCCGCGTGGATGTCGCCCGCACGCTGGCGATGGTCACCGTCAGCCTGCTGCTCGTCGTTGGCGTGGCTTTGTTTATCAGCAATGGCATCACCGGCCCGCTGGATGAGGTCGTGGAAGCCGCGGACCAGATCGCCGAAGGCGACCTGACCGTGAACGTCTCCTCGCAGGACCGCGCGGATGAAATGGGCAACCTCCTGCGCGCGCTGCAGCGGATGGTGCGCAGCCTTAATGACATCGTCGGCCAGGTTCAAAAATCCGGCCTGCAGGTCAACACCTCCGTCAACCAGATCTCTGTCACCGGCAAGCAGCAGCAGGCCACCGCCAACGACATCGCTTCGACCACGACTGAGATCGGCGCGACGGCCAAGGAGATTTCCGCCACTTCGCTCGAGCTGGTGAACATGATGAAGGATGCCACCGCCGTGGCCGAGGACACCGCCTCGCTCGCGAACAAGGGCCAGGAGGGGCTCTCCCGCATGCGCGATACGATGACGCAGCTCACCGGGGCCGCCACGCTCATCCAGACCAAGCTCGAAGTCCTCAACGAGAAGGCCGCCAACATCAACCAGGTCGTCACCGCGATCACCAAGATCGCGGACCGCACGAACCTGCTCTCGCTCAATGCCGCCATCGAGGCCGAGAAGGCCGGCGAATACGGCCGGGGCTTCTCGGTCGTGGCCACCGAAATCCGCCGCCTCGCCGACCAGACCGCCGTGGCCACCTACGACATCGAGCAGATGGTGAAGGAGATGCAGGCCGCCGTCTCCGCCGGCACGCAGGGCATGAAGCAGACCGCCGAGGACGTCCGCAATGGCGTGAAGGAAGTCCAGGCCGTCGGCGCGCAGCTCGCACAGATCATCCAGCAGGTGCAGGCGCTCGCGCCCCGCTTCGAACTGGTCAACTCCGGCATGCAGTCGCAGGCCACCGGCGGGCAGCAGATCAGCGACTCCCTCAGCCAGCTCACCAAGGCCGTCCAGCAGACCGCGCAGTCCCTCGACCAGTCCAACCAGGCCATCGAGCAGCTCAAGAGCACGGCCTACGCGCTGCGCGAGGGCGTGGCACGGTTCAAACTGCCGGGGAGCCGATGAAGACAGTATTCAGCAACCAGTGTTCAGCAAGCAGTCCGCAGGACTCACGACACTCGCCCTCCACTGATTACTGAATACTGAACACTGATTACTCGCCCCCATGCTCTTCCTCGTCTTCCAAGTCGGCGCTGACCGCTACGCGCTGGAGGCCGCGCGGGTCATCGAGGTGCTCGCCATGGTGGAGTTGCAGAAGATCATTGGCGCGCCCGTGGGCACGGCCGGCGAGTTTGTGTATCGCGGCGAGCCGGTGCCGGTGCTCGACCTCTGCCTGCTTTCGCTGGGCCGCCCGTCAAATTACCGCCTCAGCACGCGCATCATCCTGGTCCGGCATGAGCCGCAGTCCGGCACGACGAAGCCGCTCGGCCTCGTCGCCGAGCACGCCACCGAAGTGGTGACCAAGAACCTCGGCGAGTTCGCCTCGGTCGGCGATGCGCTCGTGGCCCCTGATCCGCGCGGGCGGCTCCGCCTGCTGCAACTCGACGAACTGCTCACGCCCGAGTTGCGCGATTTGCTGGCCGTCTATTATTTCACGCAGTCGCTCGACGCCGATGCTGTCTGATTTCAAGAACCGCCGCCGCAGTGAGACGACCGCCGCCCCGGTGACGGAGCCGGTCGTCGCGCCGGCGGTGTCCTTGGAAGCGCCGCGCCAGATTATCGATTGCTGGCAGCACATTGGCGTGTGGGGCAACGGTTCCTGCCCGGAACTGAAGGTTCATCTGCACTGCCGCAATTGCCCGACCTACGCCGCCGCTGCGCTGCGGCTGCTCGACTCCCGCCCGCCGGTCGGCTACCGGCACGAGTGGACCGAGCACATTGCGGAGAAGACCGCCGAGGTCGCCATGGGCACGCCCTATCTCGTTTTCCGCATCGGCGACGAATGGCTTGGGCTGGAGATTGGCCTGATGGAAGAAGTCGGCGAAGCGCGGCCAATCCACAGCCTGCCGCACCGGCGCGAGGCCGTGCTGCTGGGCGTCGTCAGCGTGCGGGGCGAACTCCTTGCGTGCGTCTCCGTGGGCCGGCTCCTGGGCATTGAGAAAGGCGTCGGCACCGGCTCCGCCCTGCCTGGCAAATCCGCCGGCCGGCTGCTGGTGGTGCGTCACGGCGATGAGCGCTATGCCTTTCCTGTCACCGAGGTGAGGGGCGTCCAGCATCTCGTGCTGCCTGCCGAGCCTGCCGCACCGGCCCCCGACGACCAGGTCATGGGGGCTGCCGGTCGCACCCGTGTCGAGTGGCGGGGCCGCAGCGTGTGCTGCCTGGATGCCGCCAAACTCTTCGCCGCCCTGAATCGGAATCTCGCATGAATGCGCTCCGCACCACTGCAAAACCGGTAGGGCG
>CAZOCL010000299.1:0-8320 GCA_964578245.1 uncultured Klebsiella sp.
TCGAGGCGGAGCTTGCCCTTGCGCGCCTTGTCGTCGAAGCCGTGGCACTTGAAGCAGGTGTCCGACATGACGGGCCGGATGTCGCGGTTGAAGTCCACCGGCGCGGGCTTGGCGCTCGGTGCAGCGGCAGATGCGGCGGCAGCGGTCAGCAGGAGTGCAGTCAGCACCGGGGCACCACGAAATTGAGTCACTAGCATAGGCAGGGCTTTGGACACGGGTCGTCCGAGGGTCATTCACCCCGTGAGCGGGACAACGGACACAATTGGCCGCCTCCCGCAGGGGGCTCAGTCCACGAAGAGGAACTCGTTTGCCGACAGCAGCACCTGCACAAGCTGCTCCCAAGGCTTGAGCGGCGTGGCCAAGGGGGCATCCACACCCTGGAAGTCCTTCTTTGCATCCCATTGTTTGACTGGCACCGGTGCCGCAGCCGCGGCGGTATTCAGTTCGGTGATGACCGGCGACCACTTGAACTCGTCGCTGTTGAGGTTCGCCCGATAGTCCACGATGAAGTCAATCGTGTCGCCAGCCTTCATCGCGGTCGAAGCTACCCTCAGATCCTCGGTCGAGTTGTGCACCGTGACCGTGCGGAGCTGGCCGGCCGTGCTATGGACAATGAACGCCCGCACGCCGTCTCCTGCGCTGGTTTCATGAGCGATGCGCCCTTCAATGCTCACCACACAGTCACGCGGGGCGATCCAGCGGCGGATGACGGCGTGCTGAAGGTCGTTGCCCGCATGGCCGCCCTCGGCCGTGAGCTGGGCCCAGCCGAGCTTGGCATCCGGCCATTGCGGACCGCCCTGCCAGGCCTTGCCGGTAAAGTGCGGGAGCGCGGCGAAGCCTTTCAGCGTGCGGGTGGTTTCGTCGTATTCGCCATAGCCATAGCGCCACTGGTTCTCCGGCGGACGGCGCACGGGCTTGGGCCGGCTTGCCTCCGCGTCCGCCACAAAACGAACGGCGGCGGCGGTCTGCGTGGGGGTTGGTTCGCGTTGGTAGAGCGCTCGGTAAAGCAGCCGGACCTTCTCCTCCGGCGAACTGAGGCTGGTGAAATCGCTGCGCGTGGCGAGGGTCCTGCCACGGGCGGCGACGAAGGGGTGGTTGAGGAAGAACAGCGCCTGCTGCGAGACAGTCGTCTCGTGGCGCTGAGGGATGTGGAGGTCGGGATTCGCGAAGTCAAAGACGCGGAAGACGCCGGGAAGAAACTGGCGGTCCACCAGGCCGTAGAGGCTGCGGCGCTTGCTGTTGAACATGTCCACCGGCTTGCCTCCTGGGCTCAGGTCGAGTTCGCCGCTGGCAGCCAGGAGGGAGTCGCGCAGTTCCTCAAAGTCGAGGCGCTGGCGGGTGGCGCGCCAGAGCAGTCTATTTTCAGGGTCGAGCGCGGCGGCGCGTTTCCAGTTTTCAGTATTCAGTTTCCAGCTTTCAGCAGGCTTCCCGGACTCCTTGGCCCCCACTGAATACTGATTACTGAACACTGAATACTCCCCGCTCTGCTGATACGCCGCGCTCGTAAGCATGAGCCGGTGCATCGCCTTCACGCTCCAGCCCTCGGTGACGAAACGGCGCGCGAGCCAGTCGAGCAGCTCAGGATGGCTGGGCGGTTCGGCACGCAGGCCGAAGTCGCTGGGCGTCTTCACCAGGCCGGCCCCGAAGTGGTGGAGCCAGAGGCGGTTCACCATCACGCGGGCGGTGAGCGGATTGCCGGGGCTGGCGATGGCGCGGGCGAGTTCGAGCCGGCCGCTCCCGTGCGTGAAGGGCTGGCGTTGCGGGCCAGCGACGGCCTGCAGGAACTGGCGGGGGACTTCGGGGCCCTTGTTCTTGGGATCGCCGCGCAGGAAGACACGCGGGTTTTGCTTCGGCTCGCGGTCGGTGACGATGAGCGCCTGGGCCGGCGAAACTGGTGTGCGGATCACGTGGCGGTCCACCTCGCCCTGCAGCTTCCAGAGTTCCTCGGTCACGCGCGTGGTGAAGAGTTGCTCGGTGTTCACGATGCCATCGTCCGGGATGACGGCGGGGGAGCCTTCGGCGTAGAGCACCTGGCGAAGCGCCTCGGCCTGCGGGTCCGGCAGCGCGATGGGCGGCGTGGTCGTGTTGGTCTTCGCCTGGGCGAGGGTGGCCTGCCACTGCTGCTCGATCTCGGCGAAGACCTTGCCATAGCGCTCGGCGACTTCACGCATGGACTTGGGCGGGGTTGTGAAAGCGGCTTGAAGGATCGCGTTTTGCGTTTTGAGTTTGGCGGGCTCGGGTGCGAAGGCCTTTTCCGGCTGGGTGGCGCAGGCGTGCCACGGAGCCCAGATGGGATCGGCGCGCTGCCGGGCCTGTTCCAGATAGGCCTGCCACCGGCGGACGCTCGTGGGGATGAGATCGGTGGGGGTGAGGATCTGGTCGAAGCCTTCCTCGGGATACTTGTGCAGTTCGAGCTGCGCAATGAGGTAGTCCGTCACCCGGGCACGGATGCGGCCGGCGGCCTCGGCACGACGCGTGGCCATGGTGGTGTTCAGCTTGTCGAGCCGGGTCTGGTATTCCTTCTCGAAGGCGGCCAGTGCTTCAGGGCGCGCAGCGGGCGATTCGATAGCCACTATTTCGTCCGCACTGTTTTGAAAGATGCCGTAGAGCGAGTAATAGTCGGCAGTGGGGATGGGGTCGTATTTGTGATCGTGGCAACGGGCGCACTGGACGGTCAGGCCCATGGTGCCGCGCGTGACCACGTCAATCCGGTCGTCAATGATGTCGTGCGTCACGCCGAGGAAGCGGCGGCCCACCGTCAAGAACCCCAGCGCGGCCAGATCGGAAAGTGATGAGTGATTAGTAGTCAGTGAAGGGGGGGCCGTGTCCGTGCCAGCTTCGCTGACTTTGGACTTTGGACTCTGGACTTTGGACCATTCGACTAGCTGGTCTCCGGCGATCTGGAGCATCAGAAAGCGGTCATAGGGCAGGTCGCGGTTGAACGCGTTGACTACCCAGTCGCGGTAGGCGTGGGCGTGCGTGAAGAAGCGCTCTTCGCGGGCATAGACATAGCCCTTGGTGTCCGCGTAACGGGCGACATCCAGCCACTGGCGGGCGGAACGTTCGCCGTATTGGGGCGAGGCGAGGAGGCGGTTGACAAGATTGTCGACTGCCGATTGCCGATTGCCGATTGAGCAGGCTTTCGCAAAGGCCTCGACTTCCTCGGCACTTGGCGGGAGGCCGGTGAGGTCGTAGGTCATCCGGCGGATGAGGGTGCGCGGGTCGGCGGGCGGCGAGGGCGTGAGGCCGCCGGCTTCCAGCTTTGCGAGAATGAAGTGGTCCACGGGCGAGCGCGGCCAGGCCGTGTCCTTCACCTTGGGCAACGGCTGGTCGCGCGGGGGCACGAACGCCCAATGCGAGTTTTGACTTTGGGCCTTGGACTTTGGACTTTGGACCATCTGCACCCTCGGGTCGGGCGCGCCGGCATTGATCCACTCGGCGATGTTCGCGATCTGCTCGGCGGAGAGCTTCCGTTTTGGCGGCATCTGCAAGTCGGCGCTCGTATGCTGGATGGCTTTGAGCAGGAGGCTCTTCTCCGCATCGCCGGGAACGATGGCGGATTCGCCGGACTTCCCGCCGAGCCGGAGTCCGTCACGCGTGTCCAGGCGCAGGCCGCCCTTGAGTGACTTGCTCTCCGCGCTGTGGCATTCGTAGCAGTGCTGGGCCAGCAACGGACGGATGCGCCGCTCGAAGAAGTCGAACTCGGACGTGGCCGCGCCCCACCCCAGATTCGCCGTGCTGAATACGGAGAAGGCTCCAAGCACCAGGCCGAGCACGGCGCGAGGAAAAGCGCGGGTCTGAGCGGCGGCGGCTTGGCTTTGGGCGCGTTGGTCCACGTCGGGCATTGTGACTCTGACGCAGAATGCCGGGCGGGATTCGGGCGGAGAAACGGAGCGATGGCAGGTCGCTTCCACTTTGCTGCGCAAAACAGTTGTGACCCGCCCGCTGACTGCTCACCATTGCGGCGCATGGCGAGTGCGTCAGAACCTACACTGGTCGCAGATCGTGGCCGGCCAGCCCGGGACCACATCTGGATCGCCGCCACCGTGCTGGTGGGCCTTGTGCTGTCGCTGGTCATGTTTCATCGCGTGCGGCAATGGGACGAGGAGCGTGCGGAACTGCACCTGTCCCTGCAGGCGCAGGCGGCCGCCGGCGCGGTCTGGGCCTCCGCGGAGACCTGCGACGAGGTGCTGCACAATCTGGCGGAACTGATGGGCCGGAAGGGCGACTTGTCCCGGATGGAATTCGCAGAAGTCACGCGTCCCTTGCTCAGCCGGCACCGGGGCCTGCGGGCTTTGGAATGGGTGCCAGTGGTTCCGCAAGCGGAGCGCGCACGAGTCGAGGAGCAGGCCCGCGTGGAGCTGGGCCGGCCGTTTGAATTCACGCAAACCAACGGAATCGGAGGCATGCAACGCACCGGAGAGCGGGCCTTGCACACGCCCATTCTCTACGTCGAACCCCTGGCGGGCAACGAGGCGGCGCTGGGCTTCGACATCGCGACCGGCCCAAATCGCGCCAAGCTGGTGCTGGCCTGCGATCTCGCGGACCTCGTCCTCTCCCGGCCCATCCGGCTGGTGCAGGAAACCGCGCGGCAACTGGGCTATGTGGCCATCATGCCGGTGTATCGGAATGGGGGAATTCCCAAGACCGAGGCGGATCGGAGGGTGCGGCTGATGGGCTACGTCCAGGGCGTTTTCCGCGCGGGTGACTTTTTGAATGCAGTCATCGGGGACAACCCGCCGGCCATGCTCGACATGATGGTGCTCGACCTGACTGCGGACAGCCCTGAGCGGATGGTTCACTTTTTGTCCGCCGGGGAAGCAGACAGGGAACGATCCCCAACGGAGAAGGAGGTGCGCGCCGGGTGGCACTCCGAACAGCGCATGAAACTGGGCGAACGGCAGTTTGCGCTGCTGTTCCGCGCCAGCCCGAGTGCGATGGCAGGCCTGCGCACGCTGAATCCTTACGGGGCCATGTTGACCGGGCTGCTGCTGACGGCCGGGGGCGCGTTCTACCTGCGCACGGTGCTCCGCCGGGCCGCGCGCGTGCGGGCGGAGGTGGCCACGCGCACGGATCAGTTGTCCAAGACGAGCACGCGGCTGGTCAGCGAGGCCGCCGCCCGGCGCGAGGCCGAGCGTGAGGCGGCCCGGCAGCTTCAATTGTTGCGCACGTTGATCGATGCCATCCCCGACTCGATCTACATCAAGGACAAGCAGGGGCGCTTCCTCCTGCACAACGCCGCCAACCGCCGTGTGCTGGGTCTCGCCCCGGGCGACGATGGCACGGGCCGGACCGTGCATGACTTTCCCGCGACACGGCCCCACGCCGAAATCTACACGGCCGACGATCTTGGGGTGCTCATGAGCGGACAGGCCGTGATCAATCGCGAGGAGTCCTTCACCCAGCCCGGCGGTTCCACCGGCTGGTTCCTCACCACCAAGGTTCCGGTGCGCGACGAACAGGGGACGGTCACGAGCATTGTGGGTGTGAGCCGCGACATCACCGAGCGGCGGCGCGAGCAGCAGGCGCTCGCCGACAGCGAGGCGCGTTTCCGCGTGCTGTTTGAAAGCTCGCCGGACGCGGTATTCGTGGAGAGCAGCGAGGGCATCGTCCTGGACGCCAATCCGGCCGCCTGCCGCCTCCATGCCATGGCACGCGGGGAACTGCTCGGCCGGCACGTCACCGAACTCGTCCCGCCGGAACGCCGGGCAGAGGTGAACAACAGCTTCGCCAGCCTGTTCTCGCAGGAAACCCTGATCCGGGAGAGTGAAAGCCTCACCAAAGACGGACGCGTCATCCCCATTGAACTGGCCGCGCGCCGCTTCGAATTTGCCGGGAAGATCGCTGCCTTGGTCCATGTGCGGGACATTTCGGAACGTCGCCAGACACAGATCGCACTGGAGCGGCGCGACCGCATCCTGCACGTCGTCACCCGTGCGGCCCAGTCACTCCTTCACGCGCAGTCCTGGCAGGCCGTTGCGCCGGAGGTGCTTGCGGAACTGGGCCTGGCCACGTCCACCAGCGCCGTCTGCCTGTTTGCAAACGACCTGCTCGACGGCCAGCCCGGTTTCCGCGTCGAGTCGCATTGGCCGCCCGAGCGGAAGCCGGCCGGCGATGGCACGGTGCTGGGCTATGCGGCCGAAGGCTGCACCCGCTGGCACGAGCTGCTCGCGGGCGGCGTCACCGTCCATGGGCGGGTGCGCGAGCTGCCGGCCACGGAACGGCCGCTCCCGGAACGCATGGGCATCCGGTCCCTGGCGCTCACCCCCATTTTCGCGGGTGACGTGTGGTGGGGCTTCCTTGCGCTCGGCCAGGCCGATCAGGAGCGGGACTGGTTCTCCGTCGAGCTGGAGGCGGTGAAGACCGCCGCCGAGGTGTTCGGCGCGGCCATCCAGCGGGCGACCGCCGAGGCGGACCGCGCGCGGATTGACGCCCGGCTGCAGGAGACCCAGAAGCTGGAGAGCCTCGGCGTGCTGGCCGGCGGCATCGCGCATGACTTCAACAACCTGCTCACCAGCATCCTGGGCAACGCCAGCCTCGCCCGGCTGGACCTGCCGCCACGCTCCCCCGTCGAGCATTCGCTCGAGCAGATCGAACAGACCTCGTTGCGCGCCGCGGATCTCTGCAAACAGATGCTCGCCTACGCGGGCAAGGGCCGGTTCATCGTGCAGCCGCTCGATCTCACCCGGCTGGTGCACGACACCACGCATCTACTCCAGGTTTCGATCAGCAAAAAAGCCGTCCTGAGATTTGACCTCGCTACCGGCCTGCCCCCGGTCATGGCCGATGCCTCCCAGCTCCGGCAGATCGTGATGAACCTCGTCATCAACGCCTCCGAGGCCATCGGAGACCGCAGCGGCATCATCGCCATCTCCACCGGCCTCGTGCGGGCCAACCGCCGCTACCTCGCGGAAACCCAGCTCGCGGGCAACCTCCCGGAGGGTGATTATGTCTTCCTCGAAGTCAGTGACACCGGCTGTGGCATGACGCCCGAACTCAAGGCGCGCATCTTCGAGCCGTTCTTCACGACCAAGTTCACCGGCCGCGGCCTGGGGCTGGCCGCCGTGCTCGGCATCGTGCGTGGTCACCGCGGGGCACTGCGGATTTACAGCGAACCCGGGCGCGGCAGCACCTTCAAGCTGCTCTTGCCGATCGCAGCCGGCGCGGTGGTGGAGGAACCTCCCATCAACGCGCTCGCCGACGGCTGGCGCGGGAGTGGCAGAATTCTCCTGGCCGAGGACGAGGAAACGGTCCGCACCGTCGTGGCACGAGTGCTCGAGAACCTCGGTTTCACCGTCACCCTCGCGGCGGATGGGCGGGAAGCGGCCAATCTCTTCGAAGCGCAGCCGGATGCTTTCACGCTCGTGGTAATGGATCTGACCATGCCGCATCTGGATGGCGCGGAGGCCTTCGCCCGGATGCGCCGCGTGCGGCCAGAGGTGCGGGTGGTGCTGATGAGCGGCTTCAGCGAGCACGATGCGACGATCACCTTCGCCGGCAAGGGCCTGGCGGGCTTCCTGCAAAAGCCATTCGAACTAGGGCATCTCCGGGACAAGATCCGCGCGGTGTTTGAAGATCCAGCATGACTCGTTTCGGCATTTTGCTCCCGACCATTTGACGCACCCAGCGCTGCAACTGCCGCATTGCATCCGCCAGACCACCCGCTACAACCTCCGCGCCATGACTGCTCCAAACATCGTCCTGTGGGTTTACATCGTGCTGCTCGTCGCGGGCGGCCTCGTCGGCTTCCTGAAGGCCGGCAGCAAGGCCTCCATCATCGCCAGCAGCATCTTCGCCGTGCCGCTCGTGCTGGCGGCCCTGGGCCTCGTGCCGCCCATCGTGGCCGAGGTGGTGCTGGGCATCCTGCTGGTCTTCATGGGCATGAAGTTCGCCAAGTCCAAGAAGTTCATGCCCAGCGGCCTGATGGCCGTGTTGTCGGCCGTCGCGCTCGTGGCGCGGTTCCTGTTGAAGTAGTCCATGAAAACTGGCGGCCAACTGGCGGTGTATGCGGGCAGTTTCGACCCGCTGACCATCGGACACCTCTGGATGATTGAGCAGGGCGTCGCCTTGTTTCCCAAACTGGTGGTGGCCATCGGCAGCAACCCGGACAAACGCTACACTTTCAGCGTCGAGGAACGGCTCGCGATGCTGCAAGCCTCGGCGGGCCAGTTGCATGGCATCGAGTTCGCCACGTTCACACAGCAATTTCTCATCACCTACGCGAAGAGCGTGGGTGCCACGCACATCCTGCGAGGCATCCGCTCGGAGTCGGACTACGAATACGAGCGCGTGATGCGGAACATCAACGGCGACCTGAGCG
>CAZOCL010000300.1:0-8315 GCA_964578245.1 uncultured Klebsiella sp.
GCCTGGGCCTGGCCATCAGCCGGGAAATCGCCCGCCTGCTCGGCGGCGAGATCCGGCTCAAGAGCTCGCCCGGCGAAGGCAGCACGTTCACGCTCTACCTGCCGCAGTCCTATGTGCCGGCCAAGCCGGTGCGCCGTCAGGCCTCGGTGCCGTCCGAGCAGGGTGCGATTGTCATCCCGTCCGACCTCGGCCTGCCGCGCAGCCTGCCTGAGCCGGCCGCACCGGCACCGCTCCAGGTAGGTGACGACAGCGAGCTGATCCAGCCCGGGGACCGGCTGATGCTGATTGTAGAAAACGACGTGGGCTTCGCCCGGTTCCTGCTGGAGATGGCGCACGAGAAAGGCTTCAAGGGCCTGGTCGCCGTAACCGGGACGGATGCGGTGCTGCTGGCACGCAACCGCAAGCCCGACGCGATCACCCTCGACATCAACCTGCCGGACATCAACGGCTGGCGCGTGCTGGCCCGCTTGAAAGAAGAGGCCGCCACCCGCCACATCCCCGTGCACATCATCACCACGGAAGACGAGCGCGAGCGCGGCCTGCGCATGGGCGCGGTCGGGACCCTGATCAAGCCGCTCAAGTCAAAGGAGGCGCTCGAAGAGGTGTTCGCCCGGATCAACTACTTCATCGAGCCGCGCCCGCGCAACCTGCTGATCGCCCATCACGAGGCGGCCCAGCGCCAGGACCTGACGGAATTGCTGGGTGGCGAGGGCATCCAGATCACCACCGTGAGCACGGGCGCGGAAGTGCTGACGGCCCTGCGGGACAAGCCGTTTGATGCCGCGGTGCTGCCCATGGAATCGCCGGACTTGAAGGCCTTCGAGCTGGTGGAGGAGATCAAGAAGGACACGAGCCTGAAGGATGTTCCGGTCATTGTTTATGTGGACCGCGAGCTGTCCAAGAAAGACGAGGCCAATCTGAAGCGCCTGCGGCAGACCATGAGCCTGAAGGACGTGCGCTCCCGGGAGCGGCTGCTGGACGAGACGGCGTTGTTCCTGCATCTGGACGTGAGCCGCCTGCCGGAGGAGAAGCGCAAGATTCTGGATCAGATCCACCAGGCCAACACCGTGCTCGCCGGCAAGAAGGTGCTGATCGTGGATGACGACATCCGCAACATCTTCGCAATGACCAGCCTGCTGGAACGCTACCAGATGAACCTCATGCCGGCAGAAACGGGCAAGGCCGCCCTGGAGCAGTTGCAGTCCAACCCGGACATCGACATTGTGCTGATGGACATCATGATGCCGGAGATGGACGGTTACGACACCATGCGGGCCATCCGCAAGTTCGGGAAGTTCCGCGCGCTGCCCGTGATCGCCCTCACCGCCAAGGCGATGAAGGGTGACCGGGAGAAGTGCATTGACGCCGGGGCCTCCGACTACATCGCCAAGCCGGTGGACACCACGGAACTGCTGTCCATGCTCCGGCTCTGGCTCTACCGCTAAACCGAGATGACCGCGACGGACACAACAGAGTTGCTGGTAAACGGCACGCAGCACGATCCACCGTCGGTGGAGAGCTTGGAAGCCGCCCCGCCGCCGCAGCCGGGGGACCTGGTCAACATCCTCATCGTGGACGACCGACCGGACAAGCTGATGGCCCTGGAGAGCGTCATCAGCCACCTGGGCCAGAACATCGTGAAGGCCGAGTCTGGCCGGGATGCCCTCCGCTGCCTCCTGCACCGGGACTTTGCAGTCATCCTGCTGGACATCAACATGCCCGGCATGGACGGCTTCGAGACCGCCGCGCTGATCCGGCAGCGCCGGAACTCGGAGCACACGCCGATCATCTTCGTCACCGGCATCAGCGACACCGACACGCATGTCTCGCGCGGCTACTCCCTGGGCGCGGTGGATTACATCCTCACGCCGGTGCTCCCCGATGTGCTGCGGACCAAGGTGGCCGTGTTTGTGGAACTGCACAAAAAGACCCAGCAGATCCGCCAGCAGGCGGCCTCGCTGCGGCGAGCGCACGATGAACTTGAGGTGCGGGTGCGGGAGCGGACGGCGGAACTGGCGGGGGCCAACGCGGCCTTGAAAGTGGAAATCGCGGTGCGCCGCCAGGCAGAGACCAAGGTCCGCGAATCACTCAAGGAAAAGGAAATCCTGCTCAAGGAAATCCACCACCGGGTCAAAAACAACCTCCAGGTCGTGTCCAGCCTGCTCCGGCTCCAGGCGGCGGGCATCAAGGACGAGGCGACGGCGGCGCTGTTCTACGAAAGCCAGACGCGGGTGCGCTCGATGGCGCTGATCCACGAGGAGCTTTACCAGGCGGGGAATCTTGCGCGGGTGGACTTCGCCTCCTATCTGCGGCGGCTGCTGCCCGACCTGGCCCGCACCTATCGGGCGGATGCCTCGGAGAAAATTGATTTGAAGATCGAGGCGCAGGATGTGTCGCTGCCCGTGGACCGCGCCATTCCATGCGGGCTGATCGTGAACGAACTCATCACCAACGCCCTCAAGCACGCCTTCCCGGACGGACGGCCCGGCAACATCCTGGTGCGCCTCGAAGCGCAGGCAGAACAGACGCTTCTGGCCGTGCGGGACGACGGCGTGGGCTTCCCGCCGGACCTGGATTTCCGGCAGAGCCGTTCCCTGGGGCTCCAGTTGATCTGCACGCTGGCGAACCAGCTGGGCGGCACCCTCAGCCTCAAACGTGATAGTGGCACTGAATTTGTTGTCTTGTTCTCGGATGGCGACGCGTGCTGACCTGGAAACCCTAGCTTGAAAACTCCTCCGACGATCATGGTGGTGGAAGACGAGCGGATCGTGGCCAAGGATCTGGAAATGACCTTGCGCCGGCTCGGCTACGAAGTCTGTCTGACGGCCGCCTCCGGCGAGGCCGCGGTGGAACTGGTGGAATCCGCCCGCCCGGACCTGGTCTTGATGGACGTGCGCCTGCGGGGCGGCATGGATGGGGTGGAGGCGGCCCGGCTCATCCAGTTCCGGCATGACCTGCCGGTCGTGTATCTGACGGCCTTTGCGGATGAAGTGACTTTGCGCCGTTCGCTGGAGACCCAGCCGTATGGCTATCTGGTGAAGCCGTTCCAGGAGAAGGAGCTGCGCACCACCATCGAAACCGCGCTGTCCAAGAACCGGCTGGAAAAGCTCCTCAAGGAAAGCGAGGAGCGATACCGCGCCCTCAGCGAAGCCATCCCGCAGATGGTCTGGACCGCGCGCAAGGACGGCGCGATGGAATATTTCACCCAGCAATGGCTGGACTACACCGGCCTGAGCCTGGCGGAGAGCCAGGGCGATGGCTGGCAGCGGGCGGTGCATCCGCACGACCTGCCGGACCTGGCCCAGGGCTGGGGCTCCGTGCTGGATGTGGGCGTGGAGTTTGAGATCGAGTGCCGGCTGAAGCGGCAGATGGATCAACGCTACTTCTGGCATCTGATGCGGGGCCAGCCGCTGAACGATGCGAAGGGCTCGATGAAATGGTGCGGCACGTTCACGGACATTGAGTTTGAGAAGCAGACCAAGGAAGCCCTGCACCGGAGCGCGGCGCACAAGTGCGCGCTGATGGAAGCCGCGCCCGACGCCGTCATCACGCTCGACCTCGAAGGCCGGGTGCTGGAAATGAATCCCTCGGCCGAGCGGATCTTTGGCTGGTCACGGGCCAAGGTGGTGGGCAAGCCGCTGGCCAGCACCCTCCTGCCGCCCGACGGAATCGCGCACCAGCGGCAGGTCTTCGCCCGGCTGCTCGACGAGCATGGGCCCACCCGCCACGCGGAACTGTCCCTGCTCCGGTCGGATGGCACCCAGCAAACGGTCCAGTTTTCCGTGGCTCCGATCCAGAGCGTGAAGCCCCCGGTATTCGCCGCGTATCTGCACCCCAAGGGCGGGCCTCAGGCGCCGGCAGTCAAAGGTCATGACCGGGCGCTGCCTTGGACCCAGACCCAGGTTCAGCCCGTCGCGCCGGCCACGTTGATGGAGTGCGCCGGGTGCAAGCGGACGCTGGACGCCACCGGCGTCTGGCTGCCAGCGAACCCCAAACATCCCCAACCGGCGGAAGCGAAGTTCAGCCAGGGATTTTGTCCCGCCTGCGCCGCCCGGCTCTGGTCGGACCTCCCGGCGAATTAAGCCGCTCAGCCTGGCTGCCCCCGCCCAAGCGAGTGATTGTCCTGAGCAAGTTTGTCCTTGTCCTCGCACACCAGTGAGGTTGCGCGCACGGCGGCCTTCACGCCGGGGACGAGAGGCGGCGCGACGCTGAGCACGCGGACACCCAGCTTCAGCAGCGTGGGCACCGCTTCCAGTTGTCCCGCCAGTTCCCCGCAGACCGCCACGGGTGTCGGCCCGGCCTCCTGAACGGTCAGGCCAACCAGCCGCAGCACCGCCGGATGATCCTCCGCATAGTAACCGCTCACCAGTTCGTTTTCCCGGCTCGCCGCCATCGTGTATTGCGTCAGGTCATTCGTGCCGATGCTCAGGAAGTCCGCCTGCTGGAGGATGGCGGCGACGGTGAGTGCCGCCGCCGGCGTCTCGATCATCGCCCCCAGCGGCGGCAGCTTCTCCAGGCCAAGTTCCTTCGCGATGGCTTCGAGCCGGCGGCGGACCTGCGCCATGTCTTCCGCCAAGGTCACCATGGGCACCAGGATGCGCACGTCGTGGTCGCGCGAGAACTCCAGCAGCGCGCGCAACTGGGTGTCCAGCAGGTCGGGAAACCGCAGGAGCAGCCGCACCCCGCGCTGGCCGAGGAACGGGTTTTCCTCCGGTGGCAGTTTCAAAAAATGCACCGGTTTGTCTCCGCCCAGATCCAGCAGGCGCACGGTCAGCGGCTGCTCCCGGACCGGGGCGAAGGCGGTCCGCAATTCCTCGAGGAGTTCGGGCACCGTGGCCGGGGTCTTGCGCGCGAGGTAGAACTGTTCGAGCCGATACAGCCCGACCCCATCGGCGCCGTTCGCCACCGCGGTCACCACATCCTCGCGCCAGCCAATGTTCGCCAGCACGGATACAGCGGTTCCATCCGCCGTCCGCGCCGGTTCGCGGGACAAAGTTTGCGCCCGCGCGAGATCGTGTTCCGCACGCTTGATTTTCCGGTTGTAACGGGCACGCGTGCTGGCATCCGGGTGGCGGATCACTTCGCCTAGAAAGCCGTCCACCACCAGCGTGTCACCGTCCGCGATGGTCCGGGTCAGGTCAGGGATCTGGGCCACCGTCGGAATCCCCAGCGCGCGCGCCAGCAGTGCCGCGTGGGAGCCCGGCCCGCCAAACTCCACCACGATGCCCGCGACCGCCCGGCGCGGCAGCGCCACCGTGTCCGAGGGCAGTAAACGCCGGGCCACCAGCACGCGGCCCGTGGGCATCTTCTCCAGCGTGGTCGTCTTCACCCCCGCCATTTCCCGCAGCAGCCGGCGGCCCAGATCGGCGACATCGTCGGCCCGCTGCTGCTGCACCTCATGGGTCATGTCATGAAACTTCCGCTCCCAGCGGCGGAAGACCCGGGCCAGCGCCTGCGTGGCACTGACCAGCTCCCGTTCGACTTCATTCTGGATCTCCTGGCGCAGCCCTCGATCTTCGAGCATCAGCTCGTGCGCTTCGAAAATCGCCCCCAGCTTCTCATCCGTGCGGGCCTCGATGCGCCGCGCGGAGACCTTCAGGTCCGTGCGCACGGTTTTCATCGCCCGCTCGATGCGCTGCAGCTCTTCGTTGACCTGGTGCTGCTGGATTTCATACGTCTCCGCGGGCGGCTCCTGCTCGAAATAGAGGAAGGCCCGCCCGATCACGAGCCCGGGCGATGTTGCCCGCCCCGTCAGTTTGACATTGTGCTCCTCGGTGTTCATGGCTCGGCCACTGGGCGGGTTCATGTGTCGCCGGGCAAATCTGGCCACCACCACCTTCGCTCATCCCTGCGCCCGCGACAGTGAAATTACTGGGTTGTGTCGGATTGCAGGAACCGGGCAGAGGAGGGGGATTCTCGGCGGCGTTGAAACAGGCGGGCCACCGCCTGCTGCTTCACCACGGTTCCGACCGCTGTTGGCCAGTCATTTGTTGGCCGGCTCCGCGTGGGACGCCAATTCGCTGGGCGGCAGGGTGGCGAGGATCTCCTCGGCGAAATCGGGATAGCGCTGGCGGATGCAGTCGGGGCAGAGGCTGTGCGTGAAGGTGACGTCGGCGTGCTTCTTCAGATACCCCTCCACGACCTCCCAGTAACCCCGGTCATCGCGGATTTTTTTGCAGCCCGCGCAAATGGGCAGCATGCCGCTCAGGGTTTTGACCTTGGCCAGCGCGTTCTGAAGTTCGTGGATCAGGCCTTCGCGTTCCTGCTCCATCTGCTTCCGCGGGCTGATGTCCCGGAACACGATGACGACGCCCACCGTTTCACCGTTATCGTGGCGGATGCGCGTGGCCGAATAATCAATCGGGGTCTGCGGTCCGCCCGGGCGCGGCCACAAGTAGGTGTTGCAGCTCCAGTCCAGCGCAAAGCCCTCCAGCAGTGCCTGCGCCAGCGGGCTGCCGCCATCGCCGGGCGTGTCCTTCTCGGACAGGACCAGCACCGTGTCCACATGCTGGCCGACAGCCTCGGCCCGCCGCCAGCCGGTGATGGACTCGGCCAGGGTGTTCATGAAGCGAATCTCCCCCTGCGGATCGGTGGCGATCACGGCCTCGCCCATGCTCGCCAGCGTGTTGCTGAACCAGCGTTCACGCTCGGCCATGCGGCGCTCGGCCTGGTGCTTGTGCAACGCCATCTCAATGGCGATGCGCAGGTCCCGCTCCACCAGCGGCTTGATGAGAAAGCCATACGGCTCGGTGACCTTGGCCCGCTCCAGCGTGGTCTCCTCCGAGTAGGCGGTGAGAAAGATGACGGGAATCTGCAGCAGCTTCCGGATGTGGGCGGCCGCCTCCACGCCGTCCAGCTCGCCCGAGAGCTTGATGTCCATCAGCACGAGATCCGGGTGGCTTTCGCAGGCTTTTTCCAGCGCCTCCTCGCCCAGCACGGCGGCCCCGCAAATCTCGTGCCCCATCGCGCGAAGCGTGCCCTGAATGTCCATGGAGATGATCGGTTCATCCTCCACCACGAGTATGCGGGCCTTTTTCATAAGCGATGCTTGCTCGCGCTCGCAGCCGGACGGCGGCGGCACCAGGGCACACCGGACCCTCGACTGTAGGCGGGCGTCATCACTGGTCACCATAGGCCGCACCATGGGCGTCGCAAGTCGCGGCTACCCTAAATAAGTCTGGGCAGGCGGATGGTGGCACCTAGGACAATTTCCTAGCGATGATTCCAGACCGCTTTCAACCGAGAGACTGACTGTCCTCGCCGGCGTATTCGGCGGGGAAAACACCTGCGTGTGCGATCTGGAGATACGCGTGCAGAAACTGGATACGCGCCTGGATGGGCAGGAAACAGCCACGCCCGCTTCGCCGCCGCGGTGCAGACCGTCCCCGCTCAACTCTGCTCCGGCGTCAGCCCCATCACCACGTCGAACTTCGCGGCGAGTTCGCCGGCCTTTGAGCCCGCGAGCGGCGCGAAGTCCACGGTCACGTTGTCGCGCTGTTTCGGGTCCTTGATGCCCTTCCAGAGGTTGTCCTTCTCATTGCCCGGGTGGCCCTTGATGTAGCACTGCGTGATGAGCTCCTTCTTCCCCTTGAGCTTCACGGCCAGGTGAATGTGCGGCGTGCGACCGGGATAGGGCACTGGCTTGATCGTGCGGAACTGATACTCGCCGGTGGTGCCGGTGACGAAGCGTCCGAAACACTGGAAGTTCGTATCGCGCTTCCCCTTCTCTCCGCTGGACCGGCTGTGGAGATACACGCCCGTGGAATCGCACTGCCAGATCTCGATGGTCGCGTTGCGGATGGGCGTGCCGCTGGCGGTGAGCAGCCGGCCACTGAGCCAGGTGATCTCGCCGACGGCGGGTGTCAGCGAGTCATTGACGATCACGAGGTCGTTGTCGGTGTCGAGCGGGAGCTTGTCAGGGTAGAACGGCCCCTCGGTCTGGCGCGGCGTGAGCGTGAGTTGCTCGGCGAAGAGGCCGGGCAAGGTGAACAGCGCGGAGGCAAAGGCAGCCTGCCGCAGGAAATCCCGGCGTGGGGAGTGGATGTGAAACGGGCGGGGAGGAAGGGGGCTTTTCATGAGTCGAATAAACACCTGTAGAACGTGGTGGTCACGGAAAAGTTCGGTGTTGGCGCGAGCAATGTTTGCCCATGTAGCGGCAGGCATCCTGCCTCCCGTAGAGGGCGGCGTCTCGCCGCCCGGAGCGGACGCGACCTCACGCAGGCGACTTCTGAAGTTCGTAGCCCGCCCTGACTGCGCGGCATTTTGTCCGCCGGGCGGGACGCCCGGCTCTACGGCAGGCAGGATGCCTGCCGCCA
>CAZOCL010000301.1:0-8302 GCA_964578245.1 uncultured Klebsiella sp.
CCTTTCTCCCCCCCCCCCGGGGGGGGAGGGGGGGGGGGTGGGGGGGGCGGCGTGCGGACGCGACCGGTTTGAATGACCACTGAGACCCCACCGAAGCGAGAGAGCTACACCGGCTGGATCGTCGGCGTGGGCCTGCTGCTCCTGCTCGCGGCCGCCGTCCCCATCGGCCTGAAACTCTACGGCCCGCGCGAGATGGTGATGGACCTGCAAGGCGACCCCGGCGGCAAGATCATCTGGCGCTTCCAGTCCGGCCTGACGACGCAGACTGGAGTGACCAACTTGCCGGTGAAGCTGGTCTTTCACGCGCGTCAGATGGAGTTCACCGCACAGCGCACGAACTACACCGGGCCGCTGCAATTGAATGTGGTGGTCGGCGGTGCCTCGCGTGGCAGCGTTTCAATGGGCGGCACCAATGGCGGGGTGCGGTTCCAGCACCGCTTGAATGGGTGGAGCATTTCGGGGACACCGTGAGCCTGTAGCGCAGGCCTCCGGCCTGCCGTATTGCCGGCGTCCGCGCCGGCTCGGGCTACGAGGTGTCGTCTCGCGTTCGCACGATACCGGCCGGCGCGGACGCCGGCGGCTTGCGCTACGCAGGCACTGCTTCACCCACCTTTCCGCACCACCGTATCCCGCTGTGCCCACGCCGGGTCTGCCTGCGGGAAATCCAAATTGTAGTGCAACCCACGACTCTCGGGCCTTAGCAACGCACAGGCCACGATCAGCTCCGCCACGGTCGCGATGTTGCGCAGCTCCAGCAGGTCGCTGGTGACGGTGAAGTCCCAGTAGTATTGCTGGATTTCCTCCTGCAGGAGGGCGATGCGGGCCTGGGCGCGCTGGAGGCGCTTGTTCGTCCGCACGATCCCCACGTAGTCCCACATGAGGCGGCGGATTTCGTCCCAGTTGTGCGAGACGACAACGAGTTCGTCCGCATTCTGCGCTTTGCCGGACTGCCATGGCGGAATGTTCACCTCGGTCTGCGGCAGCGGAGTCTCCAAGACGCGCCGTGCGGCACGGTGCGCACAGACGAGGGCTTCGAGCAGGGAATTGCTCGCGAGCCGGTTCGCGCCGTGCAGACCGGTGCAGGCGACTTCGCCCACGGCGTAGAGTCCGGCGATGTCGGTGACACCATTCACATCCGTCACCACGCCACCGCACTGATAGTGCGCGGCAGGCACGACGGGGATGGGCTCCTTCGTCATGTCCACGCCGAGCCGCAACAACCGCTCGTAGATGGTCGGGAAGTGCGAGATGATGAAGCGCGCGGGCTTGTGCGTGATGTCCAGCCACATATTGTCAGCGCCGGTGCGCTTCATCTCGCTGTCAATCGCCCGGGCCACGATGTCGCGCGGCGCGAGTTCCGCCCGGGTGTCGTAGCGCGGCATGAAGCGCTGGCCGTCGGCACCGAGCAGGTAGCCGCCCTCCCCGCGCACGGCTTCCGTGATGAGCAGCGTGCGCTCCTTCGGGTGAAAGAGACACGTCGGGTGAAACTGCATGAACTCCATGTTCGCCACTGGGGCACCGGCGCGATACGCCATCGCCACGCCATCGCCGGTCGCGATGTCGGGGTTGGTCGTGTAGAGATAGACTTTCCCACAGCCGCCAGTCGCAAGGACGATGACGGGCGCTGCGAAAGTTTCCACGAGCCCGCTGGCCTTGTTCAGCACGTAGATTCCGAGACAGCGGTTCGAGCCCACATAGCCGAGCTTCTGCGTGGTGATGAGATCCACGGCGAAGTGGTTTTCCAGCACGGTGATGTTTGGCTGGCGCGCGATGGCATCGAGCAAGGCGCGCTCAATCTCCGCACCAGTGGCGTCCTTCGCATGGAGCACACGGCGTTTGGAATGGCCCCCTTCCTTCGTGAGGTCGAGTTCCTTGCCGTTGCCATCGGGCAGCTCGCGCTCGCTGAACTTCGTGCCGAGTTCCATCAGCTCCTGGATTCGCTCCGGTCCCTCGCCGATGATGGTGCGGACGATGTCCTCCCGGCACAGGCCCGCGCCGGCATCCAGGGTGTCGCGCACATGCATCTCCACGGAATCCTCGCGGCTGGTGACGGCGGCGATGCCGCCCTGCGCCCAGTTGGTGTTCGAGTCCGCACGGCTCTTCTTGGTGACGATGGCCACGCGTCCGCGCGGCGCGACCTTGAGGGCAAAGGTCAGCCCCGCAATGCCGCTGCCGAGGATGAGGAAGTCAAATTGGCGGGTTGTCACAGCCATGTGACGGCGATTCAAAGGCAGAAGCGGTGGGTGGCAAAGGGAATTCGCGCTGCCGGCGTAGTCGCAACCTTCAGGTTGCGCGTCATCCATTGGCCCGACACGCAGGCTGAAGCCTGCGACTACTTACTGGGGGCCAGATACTTCTCCGTGTAAGCCTTGATAGCCTCGGCAAGCGCTTTGGCCGTCTCTTCACGCTTCTTCGCATCCATGCGGAACGATGCTCCGAACTCAAGCTGGATGGCGTCCACGCCATTCGTCATGTGACTGCCGTAGGTGCGGACGTCGTAACCGCCCCCGAAGCTCTTGGTTTCCGGAGGCGTGCCTGGAGGGGTATTCGGCGGCGAGATTTTGATGCCTTTGGTCGCAAGATAACCGAGGACGCTCTGCTCACCGGTGAACGCGACCGCTCCGTGCTTCTCCACCATCTTCATAACCGTGGTGCCATTCTGCGTGCCGCGGAAGATTGTGTCGGCGCTCGACGCCTGGCCATGGATGTCCAGCAGCAGCGCGCCGTTCGGAAACTGCTTCCGCAGTTCGTCCACGAACTCCCGCACCTGTCCGTGGAACGCGGCGTGGACCACTCTCGCCTTCTCATGTTCCACCCCTTCCTTCTCCGGACGGTTCGGGTCCACGTATTGCCGGTGCGCCTTCATGGCCACGAGGTAAGGCTTCTTCCCCGTGATCTCCTCGACGCGCTTGGCCGTGGCCGTGGCCAGTTCCAAGGTTCGCCCATCCTGCCCGGTGACAAACTTCCCGCTGGTGCGCTCAACCTCAGGTCCGAGGCGTTTGGGGACACCGGGGATCGCCAGTGAGCCGCCGTGGGGAGCGGTGATGATTATTGGCAGTTCGCCGCGCTGCACTTGGAGGAATTCATTCGTGGCGTAAGTCTGCGCGGCGGCAGAGTGCAGACCGACTGTGAGCAGCAAGAAGGCAAAGGCGCGCAGTGACATCTTAGTGGATAGACGGCGATGAGTGCACTCTCGGTTACTTCGCCGTCAACCGGCGCGTGATGAACTGCCGCACCTGCGGAATCTGGCATTTGCCCAGCAGCAGCGCAGCCTTGCCCTGATCGGCCGCGATGGAGGGTTCGATGCCATACCAGGTGAGCAGCGGGAGGTCTTTATCCGTGGCGTCCTCAGCATGGGCGAGCAGGGCGGTAGCCAGCTCCCAGCGGTCGGCGACTGGCAGGCGTTGCAGCGCGGAGGCCAGCCCGAGACGGACGAACGCGGACTTGTCGGCTTTCGCCATCGTCACAAACTTCGTCAACAGGGCAGGGGAGACCTTGCCTTCTTCCGTCAACAAGCGGATGGCCCACCAGCGCATGTGCTCGCTCGCATGGTCGAGTTGTGTGGTGAGAAAGGTCGTTTCCACGCCACCCACGGTATGCAGAGCCCAGAGCAGGCGAAGCTGGCGCGGGACATCCGGAGCGCCATCGAACAACCCGCGGAGCAGGGGGACCGTGACCCGTCCCAGCGTGCCTTTCACAGCCCGCTCTTGCAGCAGGCGCTGCGCATGGCGGCGCTGCCACTCGTTCGGATGGCTCAGCAGTTTGACCAGCTCCGTATCCGGGAGCACCGCGAGATTCAGCGCCGGGCCAGTCTTCGCCTTCTCCGGCCCATACGTGACCTTGTAGATGCGCCCGCTGCTGCGATACGAGCCGTCGCTGTCGTGGCATTCACCGAGGTCATTCCAGTCCGCGATGAACACGCTGCCGTCGGGACCACAGATTTGCACCGTGGAGCGGAACCACGGGTCGTTCGCCATCAGGAACGCGCCGCCGTGCTTGGCGGTGTAGCCGGAGCCGTTGCGTTCGATGCCATCGTAGAGGACACGGTTGCCATGGATGTTCCCCATGAAGGCCCGGCCACGCCACTCAGGCGGGAAGTTGTCGCCCTGGTAAATCATCAGGCCGCAATGGGAATGCCCGCCACCGAGCGCGTCATGCGTCGGCCCGCCGCGTGCCTCGCTCCACTTCGCTCCCGCCCAGTGCAGATGATCAGAGCAGCTCTCCATCAGCTCGTAGAGATTCGGATTGTCGTGCGTGCCGAACATGCGCTTGTAGAACCCGCCGGGGATGACGTGCCAGAAGTGCCCGATGACATTGTTCGAGAAGAACGCCTGCCCATTCTCGTCCCAGTCCAGGCCCCAAGGATTAGTCGTGCCGCGGCAGACCGTTTCGAACTTCTTCGTCACCGGATGGTAGCGCCAGATGGAGCAGTCCAGCGTCACCACTTCCGACTCCGGCACACCGGGCCGGCCGACTTTGGATTTTGTCGTGATGCCGTGCCGCCCGTAGAGCCAGCCATCCGGCCCCCACGCCAGACCGTTCACGAAGTTGTGCCCGGCTTGAATGTTCCACCCCGTGAGATGCACCACCGGCGGGCCATCCGGCACATCGTCACCGTTGGCATCGGGGATGAAGAGCAGGTCCGGCAGCGACAATACCCACACGCCGCCAAAGCCCGGCAGCACGCTCGTCACGTTGCGCCCGTTGTCGAGGAACACCTTGCGCTCCACGTTCTTCCCGGTGCCGTCACGGTCAGTGAAGATGAGAATGCGATCCGGCGCGGGGTTAGTGACGCCGTTGTTCTTCTTGAGCGTGGGATAGGAGAAGTTTTCAACGACCCAGAGCCGACCGCGGTCATCGAACTCCATCGCGATGGGCTGCATCACCTGCGGCTCGGCGGCAAAGAGCTGCGCACGGAAGCCCGGCGGGACCGTGAGCTTCTTGAGGGACTCGGCGGGTGGCGTGGGAATGTCGCCTGCTTTTTGGGAATCAGTGACGCCGGGAGGAAGTTGAGCGGAGCCAATGCTGAGGAAAGTGGACAGGGCGACGAGGCATGAGAGCGTCGCTGGCCAGGGGAGGCGGAATTGCATGCGGCGGTTTTAAGGGAAGCTTGGGAACGTGGCAAACGAAAGCCGTCGGCCGAGGCAGTTCGAAGACGTTTGCGTTGCGCTGCTCCTGGAGATCGCCGTTGACCAGATGTCTCCAAAGGTCTATCCCAACATGCGTCGAGAGGGAATTTATGGAACTCACCAAAATCCTGACGGCGCGCGCGGCCCAGCGGCCAGCACTCTCCCGCACTTCACCCGCCTTCACCCTGATCGAGCTGCTCGTGGTGATCGCCATCATCGCCATCCTGGCCAGCATGTTGTTGCCGGCGCTGGGCAAGGCGAAGGAGCAGGGCTTCCGTTCACGCTGCAAGAACAACGAGCGACAGCACGGCCTCGCGTTGCTGCTCTATGCCGACGACTACGCGAACAAGTTCCCCATCTGGCCTTCTGCCGGCGGCAACTGGGCCTGGGACATGCACACCTCCGTCGGCACCACCATGGCCGCCTACGGTCCGGTGGACCCTGCGTTCTATTACTGCCCCTCATTCATCAAGGCGGAGAACATTCTCAACTGGTGGAACTACGGCGCGAACAACGGCAACCCGACGCTGCGTTGTGTGGGCTATGTGTTCCTGGTCCCACGGGCCGCTGGCAGCATCCCGGCGCAGTTCCTTCAGATTGACACGCAGGGCAGCAATGGCAAATCGCCGTCGGACAGCGAACTTATCGTGGATATCACGCCCAGCCAGGGACCGCCCACCTACACGACTTACATCTTCACGCCCGCCGGTGGCTTCAGCGATCACCCGGCGCACATGAAGGGGCCCATCCCGGCGGGAGAGAATGTCACCTTCGTGGACGGCCATGTGGAGTGGCGCGACTTCTCGAACATGACGAACAAGTGGCTGGTGCCCGGAGGGGCGACGCAGTTTGCGTTTTGAAGGAAATTACCCGCCGCCGGTTTTACTTTTCAGGGTTGATTTTGCAAATGGAGCCAACTTCATAGGTGCCCGCTTAAAGGCCAGACGGATTGAGAAGAAACAAGTGCACAATGTATGTTATGTTTAATTAAGACATCCCGCTGAAACCCTTCAATCCAAGGTCTTTAGCCCTTCCACAACACTCATGCGAGCTGCGGCAACAGCCGGAGCCAAGGTGGCCAACAACCCAAGGCCAGCGGCCACCATTGTGCTGAGGCCGATGATTCTTTCCGTTACTTCAAAAGTAACGAAAAACCCGTTCGTCATCTTGGAGATGCCATCAAAATTAAAGAGGACCATGCCGAGCAAACCGAAAACAAGGCAGGCCAACAAGGCTAAGAATCCATCCATCCATTCCGGCTGTTTCCGAGTCAACAATCGAACTGCAGTCCACACAAAGAGCACCGAAGCTAGCCCCAGAGAAAGACTTGCAATCCGCGTGTGCGTAAAGATCAACCAGGCACCGCCAACTCCAATCAGCGCGCCCGCCATCGCCAGTCCAAAGCTCTCCGCCAGGATGAAGCCGAACAGTTCCCAGCGCTGAAAGCCCAAGGCCTTGAGCACGGCGAGTTCCCGGAAGCGTTCTCGGATCGCCATGCTCATGGTGCTGGCGGATACCAGCACCAAGGTGAACACCACGACGGTTGAGATCGAGCCGATGAGGATTTTGATATTGCCCCACATGGACACCATGCTCATTTGGAAGGCCCGTTCCGTCTCCGCACGGACTTCAGCGGAGGTGTTTTCGAAGGCCTTGTTGATAGCGTCCACTACGAGCGGCATGTCATCGATGCTCCGGACCTTCACCCACCAGGTGCCGATCTGCCCGGTGCTGCCGGAGGCTTCGTCCAGATACTTCTGGTGGAAGAACACGTTCCGGTCGTCGATCGTGCCCTCATAAAAACCCATCACGGTCAGTTCCAAGTCACAAGGCCAGATTGTCCCAGTAAAGGGCAGCCGATCACCAATCTTCATCCCATACTTCTGAGCGGTGACTTTGCCGACGATGCAGCCGCGCATGTTCTTGACCCAGGCCTCGTGCTGGTGGGCCGGGGTCTTCATCTCGGCGACCAACGCCGGCATGGTGGCCGGGTCCAGGGCAAACTGGGCAAAGGTCATGAACTTTTCGTTGCGAAACTGGCCCCCGTAGAAGGTGAATGGAGTAACGGCTTCGACGCCTGGAATCTTTTCGAGCACCTGCCGTTGCCGGGCGGGCAGCAGATTCGCGAGGGAAATCTTGTTGCGGACGATAACGCGCAAGGCCGCGCCAATGTCCTCGGGTGGAACGGTCATCTCGCGCAGAACCACCTGGAGCATGACGAGGAGAAACAGGCTCACTGCCACGCTCATCACGCAGAGCAGCGCCCGTCGCTTGTTCCTCAGCGCATTCTTGGTGATGAACCCGGCGATGCTCATAACCGGACAAGGACTATTCCCCACCCTGCCCTGCCCCATCCGTGTTCCTCCGTTTGCATCTTTGGTTGAGAAATTCGCAGTCAGTTGGTCAGCTCACCCTTTTCCAAATGCACCGAGCGCGAGCCAAACGCGGCGGCCTTGGGATCGTGGGTCACCATGATGACGGTCTTGCCTGCATCCCGGCTCAGCGTGCGCAGGATTCCCAGCACGTCCTGCGCGGATTGAGCGTCCAGATTCCCCGTGGGCTCGTCGGCAACGATCAGCCTGGGGTCTGTCACCAGCGCCCGAGCGATGGCAACGCGCTGCTCCTGGCCACCGGACAACTGCCTTGGCAGATGGTGGGACCGGTCAGCCAGGCCCACCAGTTCCAGCGCGGTGGTCACCAGGCGTTTCCGCTCGCTGCCGCCGAGCCGGGTCAGCAGCAGCGGGAGTTCCACATTCTCGAACGCAGTCAGCACGGGGATCAAATTGAAGGATTGAAATACAAAGCCGACGTTCTGGTTACGCCAGTCGGCGAGGGCGGATTCACCCAGCTTGCCGACATCGATGCCCTGCACCAGGCACTGGCCGCCGGTGGGGCGATCCACCCCGGCGATGATGTGCAGCAAAGTGGATTTTCCCGAGCCGGACGGCCCCATGAGCGTGAGGAATTCCCCTGCCCCGATGTCCAGCGAGACGCCGTTCAGCGCCGTCACCTGGATATCGCCCTGCTGGTAGACCTTCGAGAGGTTGTGGATGCTGACCACCGGTTCCGTCATGCGCGGGAGCTAATACGGCATTGGGCCGACGAAAGCAAACGCGCCGGTGGCAGACTGGCTGCCACCGGCGAGCTTGGGTGAAGCAGGGTCAGTAAACGCC
>CAZOCL010000302.1:0-8226 GCA_964578245.1 uncultured Klebsiella sp.
AAGCCGTTCAGCGTGCGCGCGTTGCCGGCGGAGATCGCGGTGAGCGCATCGGCGGCCACGGCGTTGATGGTGTCCGCGGACTGGTCAATCGAGCGGAGCAGCCGGAGGCTCTCGACGCTGCTGACCTTCGTGGTCTTGTCGCGGCTGCCGCTGACAAGCTGCTTGCCGTCCGGCGTGTAAGCCACGGCCATCACCCAGTCACTATGCAAGTCGATGGCTTTCACCTCGGCCTTCGCGTCCACCGGGATGAGGTGGATCGCGCCACCGGAGCCGCCGAGCGCAATGGTCTGGCCGTCGGGTGAGAAGTTGCCCTTGAACAACGTATCGTTGCCTACGCGCCGTGAGGACTGGCGTTTGCCATCGGCGGGATCGAAGAAAATCACGCCGCCAAACTGCTGCGGCGAACCGCCAGCGGCGGCGAGGCGCTTGCCATCCGGGCTGAACTCAACGTGCGTGATGAGGTCGAAGTCCGTCGCGAGCCGGCGCGGAGCGGTGTCGTCCTCCACATTGAAGAGGATCACTTCGCTGCGGACAGCGACGGCGGCGATCTTGCCGTCCGGGCTGAGGCTCACGCTGTTAACCGACGGCGCGAAAGCGTAGGTCGCGGGGATGACCACGAGCGGGCGCTCGACCTTGGGAGCGGCGTCGATCTTCGCGCCCTGGGCGATCCAGTCGCGCAGGATCTTCACCTTCTCGGCGGTGAGCGGCGGTTCGTTCTCCGGCATCTCCGGCGGGTCACCCGTGACCTGCTTGACGAGGAGACTCTGGTCCGGCTTGCCCGCGAGGAAGAGCGCGCCGTGCTTCCCGCCCTTCTTGAGCGCGGCAATGTCATCGAGCCGCAGGCCGCCCTTGGCCTTCCCCTCCGTGTGGCAGCCCAGACAGTGCCGCTTGAAGATGGGCCAGACCTCCCGCTGATAGCTCACATCCGCGGCGTGGGCTGGCGTGGCACTCAGCAGGACGAGGAAGAGGAGAACCACGAATGGACACGAATGAACACGAATGGGGAGCTTGTCCTGAGAGCGGCTGATGACTGGTGGAAGGTGGTTTGTGCTACGCTTGGCCCCTTCCCCCTCACCCCGGCCCTCTCCCTTGGGGAGAGGGAGCCAGTCAGCCAGCCTCGGAGCAACGCGCACTGGCTGATCCACGTGACGCGGACTGCGTTTCTCTCTCTCCCCAAGGGAGAGGGCCGGGGTGAGGGGAACGCGCGCATACGAACAACACGCCCGTGCTTTCACGTCACACCAATACCCAATCGAGGCGGCGCTATACTGCAGCAGGCGCTTGCGCCCTCCCCATTCGTGTCTGTTCGTGTCCATTCGTGGTTTCAATTCAGTGCAGCAGCGTGAAGTCGCGGCTGTTGAGGAGGCCCCACATGAAGTCCTGCGCGGCCTCGGCGCGCTTGTCGGCGTAGGCGGCCATGAATTTCTTCGCCATCGCCACTTCCTTTGCCACGGGCTTGCGCGCCAGGGACCACAGGTAGAGCTGCTCGATGAGCTTGTCGTCGTCGAGCTTCTGCTGGATGAGCAGCGCCGGACGGCCAGTGCCGCTCGTGACCCGGTCAAGGATGGACTTGCCATTGATGAAGTGGAGCGCCTGCAGCATGTTCGCGCCGAGGTCGCGCTCGCACTCGCACGCCTCCATGCGCTGCGGCTTGCCGAAGAGCGTGAGGAAGTCGCTCTGCACATTGCCGTCCGGCAACTGCGCGGCGTTGAAGCCCGCCGGAGCGCCGCCGAAGTTTTCCTTCACCCCGGTCGCCTGCACGAGTGAATCGAGCATCGCCTCGGCAGGCAGGCGGCGCGGGATGGCGTGGGAGAAGTTCGCGTCGTCGTGGCCGTTCGTGTCGTTGGGCGTCGAGCTGCGCTGGTAGGCGCGCGACGAGACGATGACCTGCATGAGGTGGCGCAGATCGAACTTTTGCTCCACGAAATCCTTGGTCAGCGCTTCGAGCAGCGGCGCGTTGATCGGCGGGCTGGTCGAGCGCAGGTCGTCCACCGGGTCCATGATGCCGCGATGGAAGAAGTAGCTCCACACGCGGTTCACGAGGCTGCGGGCGAAGTGCGGGTTGTCCGGCGACGTGAGCCAGCGCGCGTAATCCTCGCGCTTGTCCACGCCCGCCTCGAGCTTGGGCTCGCTGCCGCCGAGATAGCGCGGGGGCTGGGGCTTGTTCGTGCGCGGGTTGGTCGAGGAGCCGGTCGTGAGATTCACGAGCACGGTCTTGGCGTTCTGCACGCCGGTCTGGCGCGGGTCGGGCTTCGTGGCGACCTGGTTGAAGAAGCTGTGGACGCCGTAGTAATCCGCCTGCGTCCACTGCTCGAACGGATGCGGGTGGCACTTCGCGCAGAGCATCCGCACGCCGGCGAAGACCTGCGTGGAGCGCTGCAACGTGTCGTCCGTGTCCTTGCTCACGGCGAAGTAGGCGGCAGCCGGATGGTCGTTAAAACTCCCGCGCGCGGTGAGCAGCTCGCGGGCGAACTCATCCATCGGCACGTTGCGCGCCACAGCGGCGCGAATCCACTCGCGGAAGGCATAGACCGCGGGATCGCTCAGCGTGTTGCGCGAGTTCTGCAAGAGATCGCCCCACTTGAGCGACCACCAGTCCACGAACTCGTTCCGTTTCATCAGCACGCCGATGGCTTTCTCGCGCTTGTCCGCTGCGGTGTCCGCGACAAAGGCCAGCACCTCCTCCGGCTTGGGCTGCACGCCGATGAGGTCCACCGATGCGCGACGCAGGAAATGCTCGTCGTCTGTGAGTTCCGACGGACGGATGCGGAGGTCGTTGAGCTTGGTGATGATGTGGCGGTCCACGAGGTTGTCCGTGGGGACGGGCGTGGGCTGGAAGCCTTTGTTCGGCGGCAGCACGATGAAGTTGGCCACGGCGAAGATGCCTTCGTAGCGCGCGACGATGGCGGTCTCGCCCAGGTCCGTCGCGGCAACCAGCCCGGCCTCGTCCACGCGGGCGACGCGCTCGGTGTTCACGGTGAAGATGCCGGTGCGGGACACGTCGCGCAGGGAGCCGTCGCTGTATTTCGCGACGAGCTGGAACTGCTGCCGCGCGCGCGGCATGGCGACGACCTTCTCCGGGTAGATGGTGACGGACACGAGCGTGGGCAGCGTGGGTGCGTCGTCCCGCGCGCCCTCGGCGATCCAGCGGCGCACGGTCTCGTGGAGCAGCCCGCGGTGGTCGAAGCGCACACCGCCCTCGTGCGGCAGATCGCCGAGCGCCTTGAGCAGGAGGAGGCTGGCGGCGGGATTGTGGCGATTGATGCGACGCTCCATGAACTCATCGGTGAGCGCGGGGTAATCCTTGTCCGCGTCCGCACCACGCAAGGTGAGCTTAAAACCGTTCTTGCCGAGGGAGTAGCCGTGGCAGGCACCCGCGTTGCAGCCGCCCTTGGAGAGCACGGGCATCACGTCCTGCCGGAAGCTGGCCGAGGTCGGCTCGGCGGGGAGTTGGACGTTCACGGTGACCTTCGCGGTCTTGCCGGAGGCCTGCACGGTGAGGGTAGCAGTGCCGTTCGCGACGGGCTGCACCCAGCCAGTCGGGCTGACACTCACGACCTTCTCATTGCTGCTGCGGAAGGTGGCGGCGCTGGTGAAGTCCACATCGTAACCGCCCTTGCTCCGCGCCATCACGATGAGGGAATGGGGGCGCTGGGCGTGGACGAGCGTGATGGAGGCGGGCGTGACAGTGAGGTCGCCGACGATGGGGTCGGGGGCCGGCGCTGGCGCGGCGAAGGTGCTCAGTGCGGCCAGCAGTGCGCAGAGCAGAGTGAACAAGCGTTTCATGATGGCGTGAGATTCATAAATCCATTCGCATCTAGCGGCGAAAAAGGGTTCCAAGCCACTTCCCAGTAATGGCCATCCGGATCGCAAAAGTAACCGCTCTGTCCGCCCCAGGAGGCTTCTTGAGATGGCTTGACGATACGTCCGCCCGCGCGCTCGGCAAACGCGAGCGCCTCCGCCACTTCGGCCTTGGTGCGGACGTTGTGCGCCAGCGTGATGCCGCTGAAGCCGGCGCGGGCGGGCGAGACGTCCGGGCCAATGTCCGCCGCGAGATGTTCCAGCGGATAGAGCGACAGGCGGGTGCCTGCGGTATTGAAGAAGGCCACCTCGCCGCCCTCCGTGTAGGTCGTAGGCCAGCCAAGACCATCGCGATAAAACCGCACGGCGCGTGGCAGGTCAGAGACGCCCAGGGTGATGAGGGTGATGCGAGGTTCCATTAGACCCTGCGTTGCCTTCTGCTCTGTGTTCATCGCGTCTCTGTGGTCTAAATCGGGTTCATCACCTCTTCGCCTCCGCCTGCTTCACCGGCGGCGGTTCGGGCGCGAGGGCTTGCACAGCGAAGTCCAAATCACGGCTCTTCACGGTGGCGGCACTGAAGGGCTTGGCGCTGGCGGACAATTTCAGGCCGGTGAAATCACCAGGCTTGAAGCCCACGGGGAATTTCAGCGCGAACTTGAACTCGGTCGCACCGTCCTTGACCACGGCGGTCGCGGGGGCGGTCACACCGGCGGGGAGGCCCGTGAGCGCCACGGTCACGTCGCCCTTTGCGCCACCAAGGCGTTCGACGTGGCCGACGACGTCTAGCGTTGCGCCGGTCTTGGCGTCGAGCTTCACGGGGGCGAGCGCGGCGAGCTTCAGCGCGAGCGGATTCAGCACGGGGAACTCGCGCACGGGGGTGTAGGCCACGGCGGTCACCGTGCGGCGGTCGCGCTTGAGCAGTTCGGCCTTGAAGGCGAGCTGGTGCGGCAGGTCCGCCAGTTCAGCGGGCACGACCAGCACGAACTCAACGTCGTTCTTCGCCTTCTGCGACGCGTCGGCCGCGGCCTGCTTCGCGGTGGTGAGCGCGGTTTCGGCGGCTTCGACCTTCTTCGCCGCCGTGGCTTTGGCGGCCTCGTCCTTGGCGGCGGTGAGTTCCTTCTGCGCGGCGGTCAGGGCGTTCGTGGCGGTGGCGATGGCATCGAAGGCGGCCTGCGCTTTCTTGTCCTCCTCGATGAGCACGGCCTTCTCCTCGCGCAACACTCGGGCGGGGTCCACCGCGTTGTTCAGGAAGAGGCGCGCCTGACTGGTGAGCAGCGTGAGGCGCACCGGGCCGTCGTGGCCGGGCGGACGCGTGCAGGTCACGGGCAGGGACAGCTTGCCGCCGAGCGGGATGGCGTTGGTGGCGGCGTCCTTGCCCCACGCGACGGCGAACTCGATTTCCGACTTCGGTGAACCGGCCAGAGCAAGGTCGTTCTCCAGCCACGGCTGGAACTTGCCGAGGCTCGCGCTCTCGCTGCGCGCGAGCACGTCGCGGTCCTTCGCCTTGCCATGCAGGGAGGTGATGAGGGCCGGCTGCGGCTGGTCGCCGGCGAGCAGCGTGAGCAGCGTGGCGGTGGCCTTGGCGAGGATGGTCTGGCCGGCGAGCTTCACCCCGGCGGGCAGCGCATCGAAGGCGAGTTCGATGGGGCCATCGTAGCCTTCCCGCCGGGCCTCGATCTTGAGGACGCCCGCACGGCCAGCGGCCAGCGTGTGGCTGTCTTCGAGGGCGAGGAGGGTGAAGCCGGCGGTGTTCGTGGACTTCAGGCTGACCTGCAGGCGGTAGAGGCAGCGCGGGCCGCTGTTCCCATTCACGTCGCGCACCACGGCGACCAGGTTGGTCACGTCCTTGGGCACCTTGTAGGTGAGGCGCGGGTCGGGGCGGTTGTTGAAGTCGTCGTTGAGGGCAAGGCGCGCGCCCTTGAGGTCGCGCAGTTCCAGTTCGGCATCAATCGGCGAGCCGAGCGAGTCCGCGAAGACTTCGATGTCCACCTCGGTCTCGGGCGTGACGGTGAGGGTGTAGGCATCGGTCTCGCCGGGCAGGGTGAGCCGGCCGTTCACGGCGACGGGCAGCGCGGGCAAGGCCTGTGGCGCGGTGCCGGTGCGATGCTCGACCAGCTCCGGAAGATCGCTCAACCACACGACGGCCTGCGGGCCGCTGGCGGATTTGGCATCGGCCCACGGCGCGGGGACGGCGGCGGCGCTGCCGAGCGCGGGCAGGCTCACGGTGCGCGACTCGCCGTTGCGCCCGACCAATTGCACCTCGGCGGATGCGCCGCGCTGGACGGTGGCGGGGAAGGCGAGGTCCGCGTAGGACCACTGGCCGAGCTTGAGGCGGAAGTAGTTCGAGTTGCCGGGCGCGGCGAACTGGAGGTCGTGCAGTTGCAGGCGATACTCGCCGTCGGCGGGGAGTTTGAGTTCGAGACGGGTGTCGCCGCGCAGGGCGAGCATCGGCTGGGTCCATTTGAGAAGCGTGTTGCCGGGTCCGTGCAGCTTGAGCACGGGGCGAAGCTTGCCGTCGAGGCGCTGGGCTTCGACCTCGCAGATGAGTTCCTGGCCGGCCTTGCCGGGGAAGGTGACTTCGCGCACCTGGCTGCCGGAGATCGTGCCATGGAGGGCGACGGGGAGCGAATCCACTTTGTCGGCGAAGGGCTTTTGCGGGAGGTGGTCCGTGGCGAGCACGCCCTTGGCGGAGACGCCGTGGTCGGTGACGAGCCACCAGTTGTGCAGGCCGGGCGAGGTGCCGGGGGCCAGCTCGATGTCGAGGGTGATGCGCTCGGGCTTCGCGCCGTCCTTGAGCGACTGCCTGGCGATGCGCGCGGTGGTGAGCAGGCGCGGGTTCGGCAGGAGGTCGGTGCCGGTGAGGGTGAGGGCGGTGGTCTGGCCGATTTGGAGGCCACGGACGTCAATGGTGGTGACGGCGGGCGGCGCGGCGCGGAGGGAGAGGAGAGAGAGGAGAAGGGCGGAGAGGAGAGGAAGGAGGCGGAGCGGAGCGGTGTTTTTCAATATAGCGGCGAGTTCGGCGAACTCCCGGCGTTGAATCCCAACGGGATTCCGGCCACCAGCCCAGGGTTGCGAGGAACGAGCTACCCTGGGAAAGCGACCCGAACGGTGCCAACCCCAACGGGGTTGCGGCTTGGTGTCGGGGACATGACACAACCCCGTTGGGGTTGAAGAATTACCGGGCAACCACCCAGGGTAGCTCGTGCCTCGCAACCCTGGGCTTTGGGCCGCAATCCCGTTGGGATTGGGGAAGGCGGCAGGACAGAGCAGGTTCAACGGCTTGGATTCACACGGCGTGGGCAATGCGTGGCCGCTCTCCCTCACCCCGGCCCTCTCCCGCTGGGAGAGGGGGAAACGTAGTCTGCGCATGGTGAAACCGGGGCGTTCGGATGTTCGAAAAGCGGTCGAGGTGGCTCCCTCTCCCAGCGGGAGAGGGCCGGGGTGAGGGAGAGAGCGTGCGTGTGCCGAGGGCGGTTCTGCTTGTTCAGCGTCACCCTGCTGCGGCGCACGGTCAGGCATTGCGGTCATTCGGAGTCGAATACCTCCCTTAAAGCTTCTGCAATCTTCTTGAGGCTCAGTCGTCCTGAGGAAAGCGCAACCTTGTCGGCAAGTGTCGGGCTGTATGCGAGCACATCATCGCGGTTAACCCTGTGCCAGACCGGCAAAATGACCTTGTGTCCGTCCATCTCGCGGGCCGTCAGGCCGTTCAGTTCGTATTGGGGCCAGTTCTTGGAGAAGAATGCCGGTGACAAAACGACAATTCCGAAACGTGAGTTCACGAGGCCCTTGTCGATGGACTCTCGCAAACTGTCGCCAACTCGCAGCTCAAACTCGTCATACCACACGCGATAGTTCATGCGCGTAAGTGCGCTGGCGAGCGGCTTGACGAACTTCTCCTTGTCTTCGCTCGCATGAGAAATGAACGCGTCGTAGCCAATCTCCTCCGGAGCAACCTTTGATTCGTCGTAGTTACGGTCCGCCATTCGCAGCATGAGTCCGTGGTGGAGTGAATAAACAACATCCGCCTCGGGGAACATCCGCGTGCTGCAGAGGTTCATCAGGGTCGAGCCGCCGACAACCCACCAATCGGGATCTTTCTTGTCGGCCGTGCGGACAAAAAGCACAACATCACCGCGGCCAAAGAGTCGATACCGCTTCACGAAGCGGACGCTTAAGACTGTGGTGCGCGCCTCAAGCTCTACGTATTTCTTCGCGTGTTGTTTAACTTGCTTGAGGTTGAGAGCCATAGACGGGTGCGATGCCTACCAGTTGAGTCAACGCCGCTCACGAGGTTGCACCCGCCGACTCACGAGAACAGTTCCCTAATCGGCTCGGCCTCGATGAAGCGGATCGGCCTTCCGCCCGGCCCGGGCAGCATCGTGGTTTCCAAATCTATGCCCATCGCCTGGTAGATGGAGGCGACGA
>CAZOCL010000303.1:0-8157 GCA_964578245.1 uncultured Klebsiella sp.
TCCACTGGGTCAGCGCCGCGCACGCCGTGGACGCCGAAGTGCGCCTCTACGACCGCCTCTTCACCGAGGCCGAGCCGGAAGCTGATGGCCGCGACTTCAAGACCGTGCTCAACCCGAAGAGCCTCGAAGTCATCACCGCCAAGCTGGAGCCGTCCCTAAAAGAAGCCACATCGGCGGCCCGCTACCAGTTCGAGCGTCTGGCCTACTTCTGCTTGGACAAGGACAGCACGGCGGAGAAGCTGGTCTTCAACCGCACCATCACGCTGAAGGACGCGTGGGGGAAGGAAGTGCAGAAGGCATGAGGGCGTTGGGCACTCAGCTTTTTTGGCTGCTCGCCTTCGCCTGGCTGGCGATGCTCGGGATGGCCCGCTCCGCAGATTCTCCCACGGCCGTCGCTCCCCAAAAGAGCCTAGCCGAAGCACGGCTGGGTTTCACTACGCGTTTGGTCTCGCGGCTTGCGGGTGGCGAGGCCGTTCCCGAACCGCCACCGGCGCTCTTTCGGGGTGTGAAGTATAAGTCGCCAGCCGGCGAACTGGCCGCCTATGTCAGCGTCGCACCGGGTGACGGGAAGAAGCATCCTGCCATCATCTGGATTTTCGGCGGCTTCGACAGCAGCATCGGAGAAATCGCCTGGCAGCCGGGGCCCAAGCAGAATGACCAGTCCGCGAGCGCCTTCCGTCTGGCCGGCGTGCTCATGATGTATCCCTCCATGCGGGGAGGAAACACGAACCCGGGCCAGCGTGAAGGCTTCTATGGCGAGGTCAACGACATCGTTGCGGCGGCCGATTTTCTGGCGCAACAAGACTACGTTGATCCGAAACGGATTTATCTCGGCGGGCACAGCACCGGTGGGACCCTGGCGTTGCTCGTCGCTGAATATACGAACCGTTTTCGCGCGGTGTTCGCCTTCGGTCCCGTCGGCGACATCCGGGGCTACGGACAAAAGAACCTGCCATTCCGGCTCTTCAACTTACAGGAAGAGTTGCTTCGGTCCCCGGCCAAATGGCTGCACTCGATCCGCAATCCGACGTTCGTGCTGGAAGGCACCAGTGAGTCAAACATCGGGGAACTGGTGGCCATGTCCCGCTTGTCTCGCAATCCGTTGGTTCAGTTTCATCCGCTCGTAGGTGCCGATCATTTTAGCGGATTGGCACCTGTCTCGCGGTTGATTGCGGAGAAGGTCCTGGGGGATACTGGGGTGTCGGTGAACATCCATCTCACTCCGGAGGAACTGGCCGCGGCCTTGAAGCGTTGATCCATGCCCAGCCACGAGGAATCATAATGTGAAATGTGATCGATGCGACCTGGAGTCCCCCTGCGAGAAAATGTTCCGCCGGGTGCCCCGGGCGTTCGGATCAGGCTCCTGGCTGGCCTGCCCGTTATGTCATCCGAAGGAGGAGAAGGGAATCTACCGGACGCTGTTCCTATGTATCGTTGGGCTGAGCGCGTTTGGGCTCTTCCTATGCTTCCGGTATCCATCCAGCAGCATGGGTGTGTTGTTGCTCAACGCAGCGCTCATCCAAGTCCTCTTCTTCATTTCCACCGTCGCGCATGAGGTTGGACACGTTCTGCTGGCTGCCATTGCTGGGTTGCGCCCCTTCGGAATCGAGATAGGAAAAGGCCCCGTTGTGACGGTGAAGAAGTGGTTCGGTCTCCGCTGGGAAATTCGCGCCATCCCGTATGGCGGGTGTGCTCATTCAGCCACTCCGTGGACGAGGTTCTATCGGCTTCGCCAGACGGCCTGCGTGCTCGGTGGGCCGCTCGTAAATGCCGTGTTGCTCGGGGTTGGTGTCTACGGAATAGATGCAGGTCTGGACCAGTTCAAGGCCGGCGAAATCTTGGCGGGATTGCGCCCGGCGGGCATGTTCACGGCGGTGAATATTGCACTCCTGTTCTTTAGCCTCTGGCCGGCGGTCTATGACACTCGTCACGGCAAGTCGCCCAGCGACGGGCTCGCGCTCTGGAAGACGTGGCGACTGACTTCGCAAGAGATTGAAGGTCACGTATTGCACTACTTCTACAAGAAATGTGAAGCGGACTATCATGAGGGGCGGTTCGCGGACGCTTTGCGCTGGGCGCAGGAAGGCTTGGAAAAGCATCCGATTTCCTACGAATTGGCAATGATGGAAGCCGCCATGCTGAGGGAGCTTTCCCGTCTGCCGGAATCACGACGCGCCTACATTCGCCTGCTGGGTCGTTATTACATTTATCCGGAAGTGCGGGGTTTGATCTTCAACAACGTTGCCGATGGAGATCTTCTGACTCGCGATCCTGATCTGCTGGCCGAAGCGGACGCCTGTTCACGTCTGGCTTTGGAACTGACGCGGGCAGCGTATTACGTCAAAAGCACTCGGGGCGGCGCTTTGGTGGAGGTTGGCGAATATGAGGAGGCCCTCACAATGCTCCATCAGGCGTTTGCGCAAAATCCAGACAAGCGCGGCAAGGCGCTCGATGCCTGTTACATCGGCCTTGCTGAGGCCGGGCTGGGGAGAAAGGCCGAAAGTGCCAGCTACTTGGCGCTGGCGCGCAAACTGGATTCTCAGTGTGTGTTGCTCGATCGCGAAGCAAAGCCCCCCACCTGACCACTCTCCTTGGTTACGCACCTACTTTCGGACCGACTGCTTCTTAAAGTATCCGACGATTGCCATTCCCAGCAAACCGGCACTGAAGACCCAGATCAGACCGACCAGGCCACGAGGCAGAATTGATCTGAGCCAGGGAGCAATGATAAACCCAAACAAGCCCAGATAACCAAGCAGGCTCCCTACCAAAACCACCTTGCTCGTTGGGACGGAGTGAATCTCCTGGGCCGCAGCGATCCTGCCGGTTCGCACTTGCACTTCGGCCAGCAACGCGGGGAAAAACAGCAGGCCGCCGACCAAGACCAGGAGACCGCCGCAGAATTTGCCCGCGCTCTTCGCCTCGATGTTGCGTTCGGCGAAGTAATCACGCTCCAGCACTGCGCCTTCGGCAGTAACACCCCAGACTGTGTTCGATCGGTCCAGCAGCAAGCCGTAACGCTGGTCCAGATTCCGGACCTCGCTCGAAAAGGGAAACCTGGCGCGATACACGACCTTTGCTCCGTCCGCGGTTTCCAGCCGGATGCGTTCAATGCGTTCGCTGCCCGGCGCTTCAGGTTCAACCACCACATTGGTGATGAAACTGAGTTTCAACTCGTGGAGTTCGGACATTGGCGGCCCGTTGAGCTGGAAGTAGTCGGAGATCCCATTCAGACCGACGAGCAGCAAGACCAGCCCCAACACCAGCGTAAGCCGGTGTAGGGGGATGGTTGGCGCTCCCGGTTCGTCGGGCAAATCAGAAATGCGGAATCGAGCCCCGGGCACAGCAAAAGCGTAGAGGTGCCGCACGGCCCGTCAAGCGGCACCACACCCGGTCGCGGTGGATAGACCGGGTGTCCGCCCACCCAGACCCAGCGGCCCTGACATTCCCATTTGCCAGCCACCCATACATAGCCGGGACCGGGCGACACATAGACAGTTTCCACCTACGGCGGCGGCGGCGCCTGCCCGACATACACCTTCTGGGCGGTTGACGGCCGCCGGTGTTGACCATGAAGTCCTTCCGGCTCACGCGGGCAATGGAGCGAGAGCGTTCTGGAACGATTCCGGGGAATACGTAACCTCGATCCAATTCAGACGATCAACGCATTGGAAGCACAGGTTTCATAGCAAGGAATCCTGCTGGAGCGGCGGCCACTCAAGGCTGCGCGCCCGCACGGTCATGGCTTGAAGGACATCGTTCCTCCCCTTACCATCCGCCCAATGAATCCTGCCGACCTCTTCCGCCAAGATTCAAACCCGGTCACCCTCGCCGCGGGCGATGCACTGTTCAAAGCCGGTGAGGTGGGCAGCGAGATGTTTGTCCTCGTGGACGGCACGGTAGACATCCTGGTCGGGGGCAAGGTGGTGGAGACGGCGCACGCGGGCGCGTTGCTGGGGGAGATGGCGATGATTGAGAGCGCCCCGCGCTCGGCCAGCGGCGCTTCCATTTCCTCGTGCAGCAAAACCCCTTCTTCGCCACGCATGTGATGAAGGTGCTGGTCGAGCGGCTGCGGCGCATGAACGAGCGCTTCGGGAATGTCTGACGGCGTGCCCGTGGCTCGACCTTCCAATGTCGAGTCTTCCGCGCGCCAGAGGGCGCTCCTGCATTCGACGTGGAAAGGTCGAGCTACCTCGCCGCTTTCAGTTTCCTGCGCCATTCCACCAGCCGGCCTGAGCGGAAACGGACCACCTTCGGTGCTTCACTGACGGCGATCTCCGCCCCGGGCAGCGCAGCCGCCCAGTCGAGGTCGAGCTTCCGTGCCGCCTGGCGGCCTCGCCGCGACTCGGCGAGCTTCAAGACCCGTTCGATTGCACCGAGCCAGCCACGCACGGGCAGTTCGCCGGTCGAAACGCCGCGCAACGTCTCGCGCAGGAAGGCGCGCGTGCATAGCACCATGATGCGGAGGTGGACTACGTCCCGTCGGGAGTCCTGTGGCAGGGTGAGGGCGAGTTCCGTCTTGCAACAGAGCAGCGATATAGGATCGAGCACGCGGATGACGGCCCCTTCGCGTTCAGCCGTGACCGACCAGGCGGCCAGTTTCGCCACCGGCACTCCTGGCACTGACCTGACCACCTCGATGTTCGTGGTAATGTCGCCGATCCGGAACGGCACGGTGCCGGCGAGCACGGTCAGTGTCACCCGAGGCGGCAATAGCGCGCGGAGGCCCAGTTGATTGGCGAGACTCCGGACATCGTCGCAACCGCCGTAAAAATCAATGTCCTCGCTTGTGAACGGCAGCCAAGCGGAGAGCGCAGGCTCTTGTGGCAGGTAGGTTTCTGCCCAGAAATTCACGGCCTGTCCGCCGATAAGCACGTAGGGCAGGCCCTTGGAGTCGCGGACGCGGAAGACGGCGGCAAACTGGTTCAGCGAATGGCGCATGAACGTGAGGCCGACGGCGGCTTAACCCATGGCTTTGAGCACTGCGGCGAGATTCGTGACACGCCAGTTGGAGCCGTTGCCGACCAATGACGCCCGCCGTTGCTCCACCAGCGCGGCGCGGCGGCTCCGGCTCGCCCGGGCCAGCGCAGCCATGCGCTGGCGGGCTTCCTCACGCTTGAGTGCAGCGACGGAGCGGCCTTTCACAACAGCACTCTAACGCTTTGCCGCAACGGGTAAAGGGCGGAGTCTGCGAGGGGCCTTGGACTGTGCGCGTCTCTCAGCGCCGTTTTTCGGGTCGTGGCTGGGCCGGGCTTCGTGCGTGCAACAAAAAGCGGTGCTGAAATCCACCGCACTCCAGACGCTTCGCCGGGTTCTCCGCTGTTTTCAGTGGGATGGGTGTGGGAGCAGCTCCAAATCCCAAGTTCCAAATTCCAAACAAGCTCCAAACTCCAAATTTCAAAGGGAGGGGTCGCATGGCACTGGCCAGCCGGACCGGACCAGCCTTTGGCCAAGGTCCGAATCAGGGCGGAAGTGCTGGCGGGGTGCCACGCTAAACAATTGGAATTTGGGCTTTGGAGTTTCTTTGGAGCTTGGGACTTGGAGCTTGGGATTTCCCTGCCCGCCTCCCGGTTCCACCGAAAACAGCGAAGAACCCTTTCTCGGCCTTTAGCCTGTTTCGCGGGCACAACTTCGGAATCGGCTGAGCTGCCAAAACCAAGGCTCGACCTTGCCCCGTCCTGCGCTAGACTAGCCTCGTTATGTCAACGATTGCGCCCGCCGCGCCGCCGCAGAAAATCAACCTCCGCCGCCCTGACATCATGTCCGCCGTGCAGGCGCAGGTGGAGTCGCATTACCGCAGCACGCTGGTCGAGCGCATCCGCGCCAATGGCAACCAGCTCTCCGCGCCCGGCCTGACCATCAAGCTCGCGAAGGAGTTCGGCTTTTGCTACGGCGTCGAGCGCGCGATTGACCTGGCCTACGCGGCCCGCCGCTCGTTCCCGCCGGAGAAGCCGATCTACCTGCTCGGTGAGATCATTCACAACCCCGAGGTGAACGACCAGATCCGCAACCTCGGCATCCGCATGCTCGCGAACAAGCCGACCGATGTGGAACTGGCCGTGCTCCAGCGCGAGGACGTGGTGATCATCCCGGCCTTTGGCACCGAGGTGGCCACGCGCCGCAAGCTGGAGGAGAAGGGCTGCCTGCTCGTGGACACCACTTGCGGCGACGTGATGAGCGTGTGGAAGCGCGTCCGCCAATACTCGAAGGAGAGCGTCACCAGCATCATCCACGGCAAGGCCAAGCACGAGGAGACCAAAGCCACCACCTCGCAGGCCACGGCCTACGGCACCGGCCACTACCTCGTCGTGTTCAACCTCGCGGAGACGGACTACGTCTGCGACTACATCCTGAACGGCGGCAACAAGGCGGAATTCCTGGAGAAGTTCAAAGGCGCGCATTCGCCCGGCTTCGACCCCGATGAGCACTTGCTCGCGGTGGGTGTGGCGAATCAAACCACCATGCTGCGCGGCGAGACCGAGGAAGTGCAGCGGCGCTTCAAGGCCGCGATGGAAAAGAAATACGGCTCGGCCGGGCTCGAGGAGCACTTCCGTTTCTTCGACACGATCTGCGGCGCGACGCAGGACCGGCAGGATGCGCTGGAGAAGCTGCTGCAGACGCGGCTCGACCTGCTGCTGGTGGTGGGCGGCTACAACTCGTCCAACACCTCGCACCTTGCCGAGATGGGCGAGAAAGTGCTGCCGACCTACTTCATCAAGAACGCGGCGAAGATGGAGTCTGCCGGGCTCATCCGGCACTGGAACCAGCACACGCACCTCGAGGAGACGACGCCCGACTGGCTGCCCGCCGGTGATCTCACCGTGGGCATCACCGCCGGCGCGAGTTGTCCGAATAACTTGATCGAGGATACGATCCGGCGACTCTTCGAGCTGCGCGGGATCGTGGTGCAGGAGCTGCTGGCGAACTAGGTTGGCAGGTTGAAAGGAAGACTGGTTGCAGGGTAAAAGGTTGAAGAGTGGCTACAATTACTCCAATGCGCGCCTGGGCAAGACGGTTCAACCTTTCGACGCTTTAACCCTTCAACTGTTTTCGCAGTAAGCCATGCCCTGCACCCGCGCTGAACTTGAAGCCCGCGAGCGCCAGTTCCTCGCACCGTTCGCGCAGTTCTCCGCCGACACGCGCGGGCGCAAGCACGCCGAGCCGCCGCCCGAGTGGCGCACGCATTACCAGCGCGACCGTGACCGCGTCATCCACTCGCGCGCGTTCCGCCGGCTGGAATACAAGACGCAGGTCTTCCTCAACGGCACCGGTGATCATCTACGCACACGGCTCACGCATACGATGGAGGTCGCCGGCATCGCGCGGAATATCGCGCGGGCGTTGCGGCTTAACGAGGATCTCACCGAGGCTATCGCGCTGGCGCACGATCTCGGTCACTCGCCTTTCGGCCACACGGGTGAGGAGACGCTCGACCGGCTCATGCGCCGGCATGGCGGCTTCGAGCACAACCGCCAGAGCCTGAGAATCGTCGAGGAACTGGAACAGAAATATCCCGGCTTTCCCGGCCTGAATCTTACGGAGGAGGTCCGCGAAGGACTCGTGAAGCATGCTCCCTCCGGTGGCCATCCCAGCAAGCGCCCCGGGTTCGACGCGAAGAATTCCTCCCTCGAAGCGCAGGTTGCCAACCTCGCCGACGAGATCGCCTATTACAGCCATGACCTCGACGATGGCCTCGACGCCGGCCTGCTCTCAGAAACGAAGCTCCGCCGCGATGTCACGCTGTGGGCCGAGGCGGCGCGCCGCATCAAGCGCGAGCACGGCGCGTTGCCGGACGAATGCCGCCGCTACTTCATCATCCGCTGTCTGATTGACGACCACGTCCGGGACGTCGTTGAGACCAGCGAGGGTCGCATCTCCGCCAGCGGGGTGACGTCAGCCGACGAGGTCCGCCTCCAGTCCCGACCGCTGATCCGCTACAGCGACGCGCGACGGAAGCTGAACTTGGAACTGCGGAAATACCTCTACCAAAACCTCTATTACAGCGACGCGGTCCACGAACCGCATGTCCGCGCGACGAAAATGCTGGAGGAGCTGTTTCAGCATCTACTGAAGCATCCGGAGGCCAACGACGAGTGGACGCGCAAGCAGGCCGGGACGGAGGGCTGGCCGCGGGCGGTGTGTGATTACCTGGCGGGG
>CAZOCL010000304.1:0-8155 GCA_964578245.1 uncultured Klebsiella sp.
GTGACCTGTCGCCGCGGGCACGAAAGCCCCTGGACCAGTTTGTGTTCGCGGGCAAGTGGGGGGAATCCGCCCCGTTGGTGATGGGACAGAGTGGCTGAGGCCGGTGCGAAGCGGTGGCTTCACTTTGCCTCCGGGATCGGGATGAGCGGTGCCCATTCGAGCCGTTCCTGCTTCGGCTCTGCTTGCCAGCCACATTGAACCATGGGCGGCCTGCGAAACCGACGCCGAGCGTCTGGACGTTTACAATGGCCTGCTGCTTGCACCGCACCTTGACGCCGCCTTTGACCAAGGTTTCATCAGCTTTGCTGCTGACGGTGAGCTGATGGTCTCGCCGCAGCTCGACCACTGACGGAATCAGCCTTCGGTTTTATACCGGAGTTTGTCCCTAAAGTGTCTCCAAAAGTCAAAGGCTTCAATAAAAGCCACAAAAACGTGGTGCCGGTGGCGGGACTCGAACCCGCACGACGTTTTCAACCCTTCGACGTTTTCAAATCACCATAAAAACCAACATTAACAGGCTTTAGGAACATGCTGGACATTGGCGACACGTTATGCGATGACGTTATGCCATGTCATCCATCCATCGCCAACCGGGCAAGCCTTGCTGGTTTTGCGCCTACTACGACCCCGAAGGTTTCCGTCGCTTTCGTTCCGCTGGCACGGGCAACCGCGCCGTCGCCAGCGCGATTTGCACGGCCATCGAACGAGCATCCCGCCTCGCACGCGAAAACAAGCTTTCCAACGAAAAGGCGCAGAGCCTCATTCGCGAGATCAAGGCCAGCGTCGCCGAGAATCCCAAGCATGGGCCGTTGGTGGCGGACACGGCGGAGAAGACTCTTCGCCCCATCGTCGAGGAGTTTGTCAGGATGGCCGGTGGTGAGCTTACGACCTTCACCGTGAAGCTTTGGCTGGATACATGGCTGGCGGGCAAAACGGACGCCAGCAAGGCCACCAAAATCGAATACAAGCGCATCGTGGACCTGTTCGCGAAATTCTTGGGCGCACGCGCCGACCGTCCGCTTTCCACGGTTCAGCCGGTTCACGTCGAGCAGTTCAAGGCGCATTTGGCCGGGCGCGTCGCACCTTCGACTATCAACAAGTGCGTGAAGGTCTTGAAGGGTGCTTTCGGCAGCGCCGTTGCCAAACGGCAACTGGAATTCAGCCCGGCGGAGCACGTCGAATTCAACGAAGCGGCAGCGTCCAAGCGTCGCGCCTTCACGCTGGCGGAAATCAAGTCGCTCCTCACTGTGGCGGAGGGCGACTGGCGCACGATGGTCCTGCTGGGCCTCTACTCCGGCCAGCGTTTGCAGGACTGCGCTTCGCTGACGTGGCGGGAGGTTGACCTGTTGCAGAGCTTCATCAGCCTGCAAACGCAGAAGACTGGACGGGAGCAGGTGATTCCCATTGCCGAACCGCTGGCGAAGCATCTGGCGACACTGGCTGGCGATGATCCCGATGCGCCCCTTTGCCCGACGTTGCACGGGAAGCCGTCGAGTGCATTGTCGGGGCAGTTTTACGCCGTCATGGTCAAGGCCGGACTGGCGCAACCTCGCGACCATGCCAGCACGGGCAAGGGCCGCGATGGGAAGCGCGATCTTAATCGCGTCAGCTTTCATTCGTTGCGGCACAGTGCCACGAGCCTTATGAAGTCCGCCGGGGCGAGCGATTCCGTCGTCATGGACCTTATCGGCCACGAGAGCGAGGCGGTGTCCCGCGTTTACACGCACATCGCCGACGACGCCAAACGCGCGGCGGTCAACAAGCTGCCCGACGTGGTGAACTGACTACCCGTTCTCGCCGAAGACCAAATCTCGAACGAACTCGCTCCATGCCCGATAAATCAAAGTCTCCACCAACAGCAGAAGGACGCCAGAGCGCACCACGGCCCACTGACAAGAGCCGGAATCGGATCACCAAAGCAGCAGACCGCAGCGGACCTGAGCATAACCCCGGCTTGCAGATGCTAACTGATTCGTCAGCCATTGCTGCGAAGCATCAGTGGATGGCAGACAACAGACCGGGGCCGGGTGCGTCGGAGTTGCACGGGTTTGTATGGGCGCTGTTGACCGCCTCAGACCCGTATCTCTTCCTATTCTATCCCAAACCCGATTCAACATGGGTGGACTACGCTCCTGAAGTGATGACCAGAGCAGCCAAGAAACTTGTCGGTTTCCTGAAACAACTCTCCAAGAAGCAATCCCGCGTTGCGCTCGATGTCCTGGCAGACTTGGCGACCGACGCGACAATCGAACTCAGCCGAATTGCAAAGACCTCTCCTCAACGGCTTGTCCCCGTCGCGCGAAAACGGATTCTTTGGCCAATGCTCACGAGCAGCATGAAGGGCTTTCGCGATGACGATAAAGAAATTGCCAAGAGCATTGAGTTGGGTGCTGTGCCTGTCATCTCGGCTGATCTCCTGAATTTGAAAACTCCTCGAATCAAAAGCCCGGCGACACGGAAGGCGGTGGAACTTATCAGCGCGATTGAGAGCCAGCGCAGCTCTACGCATACCTTTTTCGTCAGGCTACCAGCGGAATGGGAACGACGCGCACAGAAAGCAAAACCCTTCTCCCCGGAGACTTGGAAGGATTGGTTTGAAATCGCGTGGCTGAAAGTCTTGGACGACTCCAGCGGCAAACCAGAGGACTCCGAGGAATTGCGCCCGCTCGGAAAAAGTCGAGCTAACCGGGATAGGCAACGTTTCGACCGTAGCGGCGACGCCAGTTCTAGGCTGCCCGGTTCTGAGAAGGACGGAATCAAACAGCAGCTAGAGTCCGCGTTTGAGGGCTTGTCCGGCGCGCGGAAGAAGATTGCCGCGCCCGCTGCATGAAGGGGAATTGCGCGGAGAAGCCCTTCCGAGGCACTAAGGTTCCCAGCAAATCTCCTGTTCTGCTGGGGATGCGGCGGGTTGCTTGTGTGTGCCCATCCTTGGTGGCGCATGAATGTTCTACGTGTCACCAAGGGCGGCAATGCCCAAGCAGTCATTGCCCCGAAAGCGGCCTCGGCAGTGAGCCGCAAATCTGAGACGGGGCGCGAGGTGTTGGTCAGCGCCATCATGGCGGGGCAAACTCCCCGTTTCCTCCGTCTGCCTCCACCCGGCGGACGCTGTCCTGTCACTGGCATGTCCAGAGGGGCGCTGAACGCGCTGCTATTGCCAAATAAGGACAACGGTTTTTGCCCTCCCGTGAAAAGCGTCTCCCTGAAACGGCGCGGCGCGAAGCGTGGTCTGCGCCTGATTTGCGCGGACAGTCTTTTCGCATGGCTTGAGCGGCACACGGAGGGTGGTGACACAAACCACCTGCTCACCGAGCAGAATTCGGCGAGTGCGGAAACGGAGGTGCAATCGTGAGCAAGCACAACCGGAAACTTGCCCGCCGCCTTGCCCGAATGACCTTCAACCTTGATTGGGCCAAGGGCGCTGGCAGTGCTGCACACGGCTGGGTGCTGGCAGGCAAAGAGGGGAGCGCCGAATTTGAATTCTGCTTCCACGAAGCCCTGAACGGGGCGCGAGCCGCTGTTCGTGAGGGCGAGGCCATCGAACGCGCCCTTCACCCGGAGAGAAAGGCTGGCGCGTGAACTCTTCTCCGCGCGTCGCATTGATCCACATCGCGCTAGTGCTCCTCTGGGTGCCTGCGGCCATCTTCTGGCGCTTTGCCTCATGGCAAGCCCGGCTCCAAACCGTGCTCGACAACGAAAGGGCCAGCCATGACCGCCGTTGAATTCATTTCCCTGCTCGACTCACGCGGCCTTATTCCCCGCAAGAGCGGCACCGGCTGGATGGCGCGGTGCTGCGGGCACGAGGACAAGAACGCCTCCCTCTCTATCTCCACAGGTGTGGAAGGGTGCGTGCTGCTCAAATGTCACGCGGGCTGCGCCACTGAGAATATCGTCGGCGCGCTCGGCTTGAAGCTGGCGGATCTGTTCCCGCCGCGACCTGCGAGCGTTGCCCCCATCCACCCGCGTATAGACACGACTTACCGCTACACCGACGAAGACGGGCAACTCCTTTTCGAGTGCGTCCGTTTTACGCCGAAGACCTTCCGCCAGCGTCGGCCCGACACCGCGAAGCCGGGTGCATGGGTTTGGAGTTTGGAAGGCGTGCGACGGGTGCTTTACCGTCTGCCGGATGTTAAGGCCGCGCTCGCCGCTGGTCGCACCGTGTTCGTTTGCGAGGGTGAGAAGGACGTGGAGATGCTCGCGCGGCACGGCTTTGCCGCGACGTGCAACCCGATGGGCGCGGGCAAGTGGCAGTCCGAACACACCGAGACGTTGCGCGACGCGAAGCGCGTTGTCGTCATCGCGGACAAAGATCAGCCCGGCCGCAAGCACGCCCTCGTGGTCGCCACCGCGCTTCACGGTATTGCGAAGTGCGTGAAGTCCATCGAGCTTCCCGACTGCAACGGCCAACCTGTGAAGGATGCCGCCGACTGGTTTGCCGCTGGCGGGACCGCTGCTGAACTTCGCGCTCTGGTCAATTCCGCGCCGGACTTCGTGCCTACAGAACCGCAGGCGACGCTTGCGGCGACCGCGCCGGGGAATTCTCCCGCTCCGGCCCAAGAGGGGAGTGCCGGGGCGGACGATGAAGCACTGGCCGCGCTGGCCGCACTGTCTCCGCTGGAGTTTGACCGCTGCGCCGTTCAGGAAGCTGAGAAATTGAACGTCAGCGTCACCACTCTGCGGAAAGAGGTGGCAAAACTCCGCCCGAAAACTGCGGACAGCTTGCAAGGCAGCGCCGTGAGCTTGGCGGACGTGGAGGCATGGCCAGAGCCGGTGATCGGCGGCGAAGTGCTGGCTGAGTGCTCGGCGACATTCACCCGCTACGCCGCATTGCCGGACGGTGCTGCCGATGCGCTCGCGCTTTGGGCGGCGCACACCCATTGCTTTAAAGCGTTTCAGTGCTCGCCGCGCCTGAACATTTCGTCCCCGGAGAAGGGTTGCGGCAAAACGACTCTGCGCGACGTGCTCACCGAGCTGGTGCCGCGCCCGCTGCCGACGGAAAATCTGAGCGTGGCCGTCCTGTTTCGGATTGTTGAGCGCAGCAAGCCGACCCTGCTGGCGGACGAATGCGACGCTTGGCTGCGCGACAACGAGGAATTGCGTGGAATGCTGAATGCGGGACACCGGCGCGGCGGGCAGGCGTTGCGCTGCGAAGGCGAGGGCAACGAGGTCCGTGCGTTCAACGTCTTCGGCCCTGCTGTCCTGTGTGGCATCGGCGCGTTGCCCGGCACGCTCCACGACCGGAGTATTGTCATCCGGCTTGAACGCGCCAAGCCCGGCGAGTTGCGCCAGCGGTTTGACTCCCGCCGTCCGGCGAAAGAACAGGAGCTTTGCCGTAAGCTTGCCCGCTGGTGCGCTGACAGCCTCGCCGCATTGGAAGGCTGCGACCCGGCCCTGCCATCCACCGCCTTCAACCGGCTGTCCGACAACTGGCGTCCGTTGTTCGCCGTTGCCACCATCGCGGGCGGTGACTGGCCACAGCGCGCTGCCGCAGCGTTTGCCAAGCTTGCGACCAACACGGATACCGATTCACAAGGCATCGGGGCAATGTTGCTCGCAGACATCCGGCGGGTCTTCGCGGAAGCTCAGACGGGGCGGCTGTTCTCTAGGTCAATCGTTGAGAGCTTGTGCGCCATGACCGACCGCCCTTGGCCGGAAGCGCACCGGGGCAAAGCCATTACCGAGACATGGCTTGCCCGCCGACTGCGTGATTTCGGTATCAGCTCCCGGACAATCCGCATGCCAAACGAACGGGCCAAGGGCTACGAAGCCGCCGACTTCACCGAGGCATTTCAGCGTTACCTGCCCGCCGGGGAGGAATCGAAGCGTGACAGCGTGACAACGCAAGCGGGCGTGGACGAAACCGGCCTTTCAAGCCGTGACACCGCAACCGCCTGTCACGCTTCGGAAACTCACGAAACCCCTGCAACCATTGGTTTGTCACGCTGTCACGGCTCAGAATCCCCCGCTGGGAAGGGAGAACCTGCCGAATTGCTTTTATGACCGCTCAAGACCTTTTCAATGAAGCGAGCCGACGCGGGCTACGGCTGGAACCCAAGGGCGACAAACTCGCGGTGACTCCGGCGAATCGTTGCCCGCCGGATTTCGCGGAAACACTCAAGGCCTACAAGTCCGAACTGCTCGCATGGCTGAACCGTCCGCCCTGTCCCGGCTGGCAGGAAGTGCCGCCTGACTCCCTGCCGCTCGTTCCGGTAGAACCGCGTCCGACGCCGCACGACCGTCAGCAAGTGATTGACTACCTGCTCCGGCAAGGCGCGGGCCGTCCGTGTCGGCTGGCCGCATGGCTGGTGCGGCGTGAATCCGACTATTACGTCGGGCCGGGCCGGTCGTGGGACTGCGCCGCGTTCGCCTACGCCGCCGCCCGTGACGCCGCGTGCTGGCAGTTAAATCGCGGTGAGCGTGAAGTGTTGGACCTGTTGGAAGTATTCGAGGAACTGGCTGCTCGCCGCGCTTGAACAAGCCTTACTTTAACAACTTCGATACTGCCTCCCAAACGAACACGAGCGGCAATGCGCAAGCCAGTGAAATCAGAGCGCCAATAAGGAAGGCTCCGACAGCAAACGACGGGTCCATGGCGGTCTTGAGATTGTGATGGTGGTTGATTCGGATAATTACCCAAGCTGCGCCAAAGGCCGGGAAGTGAGTCAGCAACTGCGATCCCATCGAGTGAGGGGCGATCTGAATCAGCACGAATCCCCACAATCCAGCCAACAGGAATTCAACCCAAGTCGCATCCGCACCGACCAGCATCGGCTGGTGGCATTTCTGGCAGTGCGAATAGCGAGGATTATAATCCATGCGAACCTGCTGAAACTCGTAACAGTGCGAACACTGCGCGGTTTGAAATCGCTCTTTCATGTCGCATTCAATCCTTGAGCGGGCTCAGTGACCGGAGTCCAGCCGAGAATAACCGGCGCGGACTCCAGTTTGGCTCGAATCGGCGGCATTTCGTCCGCGAAGATGCTTACGCCGACGTGCCGCGTAGAGCGTGGAACATTTCCTTGTTCGTCGCGGATTTTCACTCCCATGCTCAATTTCCGTTTGAGAATGACATCGGAGCCGGGGAAGATTGGGCCTTCCCCTTGTTCGAGAGTTAGGCGGAAATGATGACATTGTCCGTCTTCCGTCCTTTTCACCCAAAAGGGTGGGTCAACACCGATCCAACCATTCATCTCAATAGGAAGCTCGATTTCGACCATCACATGTCTGGCTAGCACAGAGCCAACGTTTTCAATTCGAACCAGCACAACACCGCCCGGCTTCAGCCTGTCACATTGACGATTGACGTAAATTGATCCTCGAATTTTCGGATGCGTGCGGCGGTTCATCACGTCCCGGACTTCATAATCCTCCATCATCGCCGTGGTGAAATTGAAACGCTTATGGTAGCGATGGTCGCGAGCCATGTGGGCGGTATGGGACTGCGGCACCTCCACCACATAGCAGGGGCTGAATCGTTTGGATGACTTGTTCAAGCCACTCCTTGGAGAAATCTGTCCTTCTGACGGGGTCGAAGCGCTCGGGAAGATGTTCCTTTGCTTCCTCCCTGAACTCGCTGATTCCGTAAATCAGGATACCACCTGTTGAATTTGCGAATGACGAAACATCCTTCGTGATTTCAACTCGTCGTTCATTCGTGGTGCCGAGGGAGGCAGCCCTTTTGTAGTCGAGTGAGAGACTCTCCTCGATCCCTTCTTTGATCATCTGCTCCAGCCGCGCTCTGGTCCAATCGCTCATTCAGTGGTGTGGCCCCGAGCTTATGGAAGCCACTCAATTCGAGGCTAGCAGCAATTCCAAATATCAACCTAGCTCTACCGGGGTCGTTACCTTCTCCCCCCGCTCCCGCATCCTCCCAAGGCTCTCCCGCAGATCCGGCTGTAGCGCGCCCAAGACACTGAGCAACGGTTCCCTTGGAAAATCTTCCGGCCGGAAATAAGCCCTCTCCACTAATTGCACAGCCCGCCGTGCCGGGGCGCATGGCCGCCGCTTCCCGTCTTCCCAGCGTCGCAGAGTTGAAATATCCACGCCCAAGAGCGCGGCCAGCTTGCCCCGGGACAACTCGCGTTCCTTGCGCATCCGCAGCAACGTCTGCCGCGTTTGCACGGCGTCAGGCAACGCCGACTTCGCCACGTCTGCA
>CAZOCL010000305.1:0-8141 GCA_964578245.1 uncultured Klebsiella sp.
GCTGGACATGGACAAGGTCCGCCTCGACATCAACCAGGCCATTCCCTGCGCGCTGGTGCTCAACGAACTGGTCTCCAATGCGCTGAAATATGCCTTCCCCGACGGACGGGCTGGTGAGATCTGGGTGCGCCTCCGCACCGACCCGGGTGGCACCGTCAGGATTGTGGTGGGCGACAATGGCGTGGGCGTTCCCGCCGGCCTGGAACTGGAGCCGACGGAAACGCTGGGCCTTCATCTGGTGCGCACGCTCGTGCGCCAATTGCGCGGTCATTTGGAGGTTCGCCGGGAGACGGGCACGGAATTTGCGCTTTCATTCATGGCTGCGAAGATTGAGGACGAGCCCATCGCGCGATGAAACTCCGAGGTGACCACCGGGTGAGCTGCCTGAGTTTGTGGCGGGCGAGCGGTCGTCCACCTGCATGAGCACCCAGCCTAACGCGACTACAGTTCCGCCTGCGGCCGTGGCGCCACCGCCAGCAAGGCCGGCTCCGGACCGGTTTGCCTTCCACCTGACGCTCCTGCTGCTGCTCACCATTCTGCCGGCCTTGGGCCTGGCGATTCACACCGGGTTTGAGCAGCGGCGGGCCGGGATTGAACAGGCAAAGGAGCAGGCCGCCTTGCAGGCGCGTCTGGCGGCGGCGAAGCAGGACCGGCTGTTCGACAATACCCGCCAGATGCTGGCGGCACTGGCAGACTTGTCCGCCATCAACAGCACGAATGCGCTCTTCTGGACGAGCAATTTCAAGAACATGCTGCTGCTCCAGCCGCAGTATGTGAATTTCGGCCTCCTGGAAACCAACGGCCGGCTCTTCGCCAGCGCCCAGCCGGTGAGTGGCCGGCCGGACTTCTCGGGCACCAGCTATTACCGGGAGGTGATTCGCAAGGGTGAGTTTGTCGTCGGGGAGTATGAGCCGGGCCGGCTGACCAACCAGGCCACGCTTACCTTCGCGCATCCCGTCCGCCGGGGGAAAGCCGCCCTGACGCGGATTCTGTTTGCCACGGTGGACATCAGCTTGATCGGCCGGCTGGCCGCCGAGATGCCGCTGCCCAAAGAGTTCAGCCTGCTGGTGCTGGACCGGGCCGGCCACGTCCTGAGCTATTCGCCCAATTCCCAAGGCTGGCTGGGCCAGGCGGTGGGGGAATCGGTGTTGTTCCAGACCATGGTCACTGAACAGGAAGGCACGGCCGAACTGCCCGGCCTGGACGGCGTCCGCCGGCTCTACGCGTTTGCCCCGTTGCGCACCACGGGTGACGCCGGGCTGTTCCTCGCCGTGGGCGTCACCAAAGAAGTGGCCTACGCGAGCGCCAACAAGACGTTGCTTCGGAATCTGGGCCTCATGGTGCTCACGGCCGTCCTGGCGCTGGGGGCGGCGCGCCTCTACGCGCGGCAATATCTGCTGCGGCCGGTCCGCGTGCTGACGGAGTCCGCGCAGCGGCTGGCGGCCGGGGACCTGAGTGTGCGCACCGGGCTTAAGGGGGAGGCCGACTTGAACCAGCTCGCGCAGACGTTCGATCACATGGCTGAGGCGCTGCAACGGCGACAGGCCGAAATTGACCGTGCCGGCCAGCAGATCCAGGCCATGAACACCGATCTTGAGCGGCGCATCGCCGAGCGCAAGCAGGCGGAAAAGCAGATCCGCGCTTCGCTGCGGGAAAAGGAGGTGCTGCTCAAGGAAATCCACCACCGGGTGAAGAACAACCTTCAGGTGGTCTCCAGCCTCCTGCGACTTCAGGCGCACAGCCTGAAGAACGCAGACGCCCTGGCCGCCTTTGAGGAGAGTTGCATCCGGGTGCAATCCATGGCGCTGGTGCATGAAAAGCTTTACCAGTCCAGCGACCTCTCGGAACTCGACTTTGCCACCTACGCGCCCAGCCTCACCGACAGCCTGATGAGCGCGTTTGGCACCGATCCCTCCGTCATCTGTCTCCAGCTCGACGTTGAGCGAGTGAGCCTCGACATCAATCAGGCCATCCCCTGCGCGCTCATTCTTAATGAACTCGTCTCCAACGCGCTGAAATACGCCTTCCCGAACGGGCGCAGCGGCGAGATCCGCCTCCGGATGCACCGGGACGCTGCCGGGCAGGTGTCCCTGGTGGTCAGTGACAATGGCGTGGGCCTGCCGGTGGATTATGCGCCTGACAAGGCCGAAACGCTCGGCCTGCAACTGGTTCACACGCTCGCCCGTCAGTTGCGCGGCAGCATCGAGGTCAGCCGCGCCGCGGGCACCCAGTTTACCCTGACCTTTCTGGCGGAACCTCCCGCCGGACCACCCAAGGAGCGTGACGCATGACCATCCTCGTCAGTGATGACAGTCCCGCCATCCGCAAGTTGTTGCGCCGGGCGCTCGAATTCGACGGTCACCGCGTGCTCGAGGCGGCGGATGGGCTGGAAGCCCTCGCCCTGCTCGAGCAGGAGCCGGTGGACGTCATCATCTCCGATATTCTCATGCCGCGCATGGACGGCTACCGGCTGTGCTATGAACTCCGGCGGCACGAGCGGTTCTGCGCGCTGCCCTTCATCTTCCACACCGCCACCTACACCACGGCCAGCGACGAAAAGCTCTCGCTGGACCTGGGCGCGGATGCGTTTCTGCGCAAGCCCGCGTCCATTGATCTTATCAAGGAGACGCTGGACCGCGTCACGTCCCGACCGCGTCTCACGCCGCCCGACGGGGCTCCGGCCCTGGAACTGCACGAGGCGGATGTGCTGCGGCAGTATAGCGACCGGCTGGTAAGCAAGCTGGAGAAGCGCAACCTCGAGTTGGAGGAGGCCGAGAGCAAGTTCCGCATCCTCGTGGAGCAGTCCATCACCGGCATCTATATTCTGCAGGGCGACCGGTTCGTTTATGTGAATCCGCGCATGGAGGAGATCTTCGGCCGTTCGGCTGCAGAACTGACCTCGGTGTCGCTCTATGAGTTCATCGTCCCGGAGGACCGCGCGCTGGCGGCGGAGAACATCCGCAAGCGGCTCTCCGGTGAGGTGCCGAGCATCCGCTACCAGTTGCGCATGCTCCACCGGTCCGGGGCCGTGGTGCAGGTGGAGGTGCATGGCGGCCGCGCGGACTACGGCGGCCAGCCGGCGGTGATCGGCACGCTGCTGGACATCACGGAGCGCAAACGCGTCGAGGAACGCATGCACGCCGCGTTGCGCGAGAAGGAGGTGCTGCTCAAGGAAATTCACCACCGCGTGAAGAACAATCTCCAGATCGTCTCCAGCCTGCTGCGGCTCCAGTCACGGAGCATGAAGGCCCCCGAAACCATCGCCGCCTTCGAGGAAAGCTGCGCCCGGGTTCAGTCCATGGCCCTGGTCCACGAAAAGCTTTACCAGTCCAACAGCCTGTCGGACCTGGATTTTGCCACCTACGCCGAGAGTCTTACGGACAGCCTGCTGCGCGCCTTTGGCACCGACCCGGCTATTATCCGCGTGCGACTGGACATGGAGCGGGTTCGGATAGACATTCACCAAGCTATCCCATGCGCGCTGTTGCTCAACGAATTGGTATCCAATGCCTTGAAATACGCCTTCCCGGATGGGCGTGCGGGCGAGATCCGCATCCGGCTGCGGGCCGAGGCCGCGGGCACCGTCTGCCTGATGGTGGGCGACAACGGGGTCGGCCTGCCGCCGCAGTTGGATCCGCTCAACTCCGAAACGCTGGGCCTGCAACTGGTCAGCACGCTGACGGCGCAATTGCGCGCCAAACTGGAGATAAGGCGGGTCCATGGCACGGGATATGCACTTACTTTCATCGCTGCGAAACCTGACAGTCACCCGCTTTCATCATGAGTCTGGCGCGCATTTTGGTCGTGGAAGACGAGGGGATCATCGCCCAGGACATTCAGTCCACCTTGGAGAAGCTCGGCTATGAAGTGCCGGCCATCGCCGTGGTCGGCGAGGAGGCCATTGAGAAAGCCACGGAGCTTCGCCCGGACTTGGTGCTCATGGACATCGTCCTCTGGGGCGGAATGGACGGAGTTGAGGCGGCCACGCGAATTCGCGAGGAGCTGCACATCCCGGTCATCTACCTGACGGCTCACTCGGACAGCGCCACGCTCCAGCGCGCCAAGGTGACCGGCCCCTACGGCTACATCGTCAAGCCACTGGTGGAGCGGGAGTTGCGCATTGGGATTGAGATGGCCCTCCACAAGCACGCGCTGGAGAACCGGCTCGCGGAGCAGGACAAGTGGTTTGCCACCGCGCTGACCAGCATCGGCGAGGCGGTCATCGCCACGGACACGGACGGGCTGGTGCGGTTCATGAACCCGCTGGCTGAAAGCATCACGGGGTGGACGCGGGCGGAGGCGCAGGGGCAGCACCTGGACAACGTGATGGTGCTCTCCGCCGAGGTGGTCACGGGCGGCACGCACGGGCCGTTTGCGGAGGCGGTGCGCAAGGGCCTGGTGATCGACTGGGCCAATCGGACCTGGCTGTGGCCGCGCAGCGGGCCCAGCACGCCGATTGACTACACGGCGGCGCGCATCCGGGAGGCCACCGGCGAGGTGGCCGGAGTGGTGGTGGTCTTCCGGGACATCACGCCGCGACGGCAGTTGGAGGAGGAGCGCGAGCGGCTCATCCGGCAGCTCCGGGCCGCGCTGGAGAACGTGAAGACCTTGCGCGGGCTGCTGCCCGTGTGTGCCTCTTGCAAGAAAATCCGCGACGACAAGGGTTACTGGGATGCGGTGGATTCCTACATTGTGAAGCATGGACTGGGCGAGGTGTCACACAGCATCTGCCCCGATTGCATCCGCCAGCTTTACCCCAGTCTCGCGGAGACGATCCTGGCCAAGATCGCCCTCGCGGAGGGCAAGGCAACGCCTCCGCCAGAAAATCCGGCGGCGAATTGAACCATGACGCGCGGGGGCAGGGCACCACCCGCAGCCCCGGCCCGAGAAAACAGGCCGTCCCAATCCGCCAAGTTGGGTTAGATTGGACAGCCGCCGCCCGCGCGCTAAGTTCAACGCGTGACGACGCCACCTACGCCCAAATCCGAGCACGACTTCCTGCGGCTGCTGCAATGGGCCGGGGCGGGCAGCCTCGGGCTTACCGCCGGATTTGTCGAATCCATCAAGTCGGTCAACCCGACAGTGCATTTCCAGTTGTCGCTGTGGACGCTGCTGGCGTTCGTGGTGGTGACCGGGGCGTCGTGGTATGTGATCGAGCGGGTGTTCTTCCGCGCGCTCATGGAGGGACGCAAGCCACCAGTGAAGCTGGCGGTCGGGTTCACCGTGGTGCTCACGGTGGGGACGCTCGCTGGCTTTGTGCTGGCGATGCGGGGCGTGGCCTCGGACCGGCAGCACGACATGGCGGTGGGCACGGTGTGGGCAGTGATGGCACTGAGCACCGTTGGGTTTGCCTTCTGGAAAGTGGTGCAGTTCCTCGAACGCGACGCGGCGAAGTCGGACGCGGAGACGGCCCGCAACGCGGAACAGAGCGATGACGCCGGGCGCGGGTGAGAGGTTGAAATTGGCCGCGAAAGGGCGCAGAGGACACAAAGAAAATCCCTGGAGGAGACGGCCTTGGGGAAGTGCCGATCACTGGCAGGATGAAGCAGGGGAGCCACGATTGGCTGGCCCACGAATTTCTATCCCTTTGCGCTCTTTGCGCCCTTTCGCGGCTACTCCAACTTGCGAATCGGCGCTACTTCCTCGGCGGCTCGGACTGGAGCCGCGTGAGTTCGCTGTAGTTCGTGGGCGGGCGGCCGAAGCGGGCTTCGAACTTGAGCATCATCTCCGTCGTCATCGGCGGCATGGCCTGACCAACCTTTGGCTGGGCGGTGGACGGCAGATTGGGAACCGGGGTCTGCGGCTCGGTTGAAGTGGATGGAGGAACAGACGAGGGATCCGCCGGCGGACGTTTCCGGCGGCAACCACCGCAAAGCGCCAGGACGCAACTGAGCACGGCCAGACCACGAAGGAACCAGGATCGTTTCATCCGTCAGGGAATCCAGGTGGCCCAGTCCGGTGCATTGGCCTGGACGAAGGCAGGGGTTTGCCAGGTGGCCAGCGAGGTGTCCCATGAGCACAGGACGTAATCGGCGTGTCCATCGAAGTAGGTATAGTTGGCACCCTTGTTCTGGGTTACGCCTCCTGCCGTCACGTCTTTACCGCCACCGTGCCGCAAGAGCCCGGAGGCCGCAAACGACCACAGTCCGATGTGGCACAGCCCCACCTGGCCGACCGTTTCGCCGATGAAGTATTTACTCGAAGGCGAAAGGATGTTCTCCGGGCGTGGCTGGGGGGAGGTCGCTCCAAGCGAGAAGGAATACACGTTCATCCCGTAGGTCAGCGGCGGGCCGGTGATCTTGAACGTGGTGGGATCGGTGGGCAGCTTGCCGTTGTCGCTGGGGCAGATCACCACCGCGGCATTGCTGCCGAAGTAGGGATCGATGAAGTCGAGCCACTTGGTGGAGTAATAGACCGCGGCATAGCGCGACTGGTTGGCCACCGGCGTGGAGGATACGGGTGCGCCCGCCGCCACCTCATGCAGGGGATACTTTTCGTAGTCGCCGGCATAGAGGGTGCAGGCCAGGCCGATCTGCCGCATGTTGCTCAGGCACTTGGTCATCTTGCCCTTCTCCTTCGCGCGCGCCAGGGCGGGCAGGAGCATCCCCGCCAGGATGGCGATGATGGCGATAACCACGAGCAGTTCGATCAGCGTGAACGCTGCCTTCCGGACCGAGAATAGATTTGGTGACTTCATCAATGCCTGGCCGTTGGCGAACTTCGTCGCAACAAACGGAGTAAAATTCAACTCCTGCTCAACAGCGTGGTAAGCAGACGTGCGCGGGCCCGGGGTAATTCGGAATCGTCGGGTGACGGGCAAAAGTCAGTGACGCGAATTCCACGAATTATCGCGAATGAAGCGGGACCAAGAATTCGCGCCAATTCGCGCAATTCGCGTCAACTTCCTCGAGGTTTTAGAAAACGCGTTGGCACCCTCGTATTGGTCAACATTCCCCGGAATAGTTGCGCGCTCCGCTGCGTCTGAGACAGGAGCGGATTATGATCAATTTCTTTGGCCAGCGAATCGCCGGCAATGCCCACTGTGACGGCATTGCCCGCCGTGAGTTTCTCAAGATCGGCGGCATGGCGGCTGGCGGGCTCTCGCTCGCCCAGTTGCTGAAGCTGGAGGCGCAGGCCGGCACCAGGCGGTCGCATAAGGCGGTGATCAACATCTATCTGCCCGGCGGGCCGTCGCACATTGACATGTTCGACATGAAGCCCAATGCCCCGCGCGAGGTCCGCGGCGAGTTCCGGCCCATCTCGACGAACGTGCCGGGCATGGAGATTTGCGAGCTGTTCCCGCGGCTGGCGAAGATGGCCGACCAGTTTGCCATCATCCGTTCGCTGGCGGATTCCGATGGCGCGCACGACTGCTTCCAGTGCATGACGGGCCGCACGCAAAAGGAGAAGCGCACCGCGCCGGCCGGCGGCTGGCCGAGTTTCGGCGGGTGGGTCTCGAAGGTGCAGGGCTCCGTGGCGGGCGCACCGGCGCATCTCTCGCTGATGTATCCCACCGGCAACCGCACCTGGGGCGAGCCGGGTGAAGGCGGCTTCCTCGGCCACGCGCATTCGCCGATGCAGCTCGTGGCGAAGGACCCCAATGCGAAGGTGCAGAATCTGACTTTGCAGGGCATCACACTGGACCGTCTGCAGGACCGCGACCGGCTGCGGGGCGCGGTGGACCAGTTCCGCCGGGATGCCGATGCGACCGGCCAGATGGACGGCCTGGACAGCTACAACCAGCAGGCGCTGGGCATTCTCTCGGACTCGAAGCTCACCGCCGCGCTTGATCTCTCGAAGGAGCATCCGAAGGTCGCCGAACGTTACGGCGTGAACAACGACCAGTATCTGCGCGACGGCGCGCCGCGGATGATCCGCAACTTTCTCGTCGCCCGCCGCCTCGTGGAGGCCGGTGCGCGCGTAGTCTCGCTGAACTTCAGCCGCTGGGACTGGCACGGCGGCGACGGCATGAACTTCCCCAGCGCCCGCGAGGAGTTTCCGCTGCTGGATCAGGGCCTCTCCGCGCTGCTCACGGACTTGCGGGAGCGCGGGCTGGAACGGGATGTGGCGGTGGTGGTGTGGGGTGAGTTTGGCCGCACGCCCAAGCTCAACAACATGAACAGCCGCGACCACTGGCCGCG
>CAZOCL010000306.1:0-8141 GCA_964578245.1 uncultured Klebsiella sp.
TCAAGTATGGCGCGCCCCCGCACGGCGGCATCGCGCTGGGCTTCGACCGCCTCATTGCGATCCTCTGCGGCACGCCGAGCATCCGCGACGTGATCGCCTTCCCGAAGACTGCGAAAGGCGTGTGCCTGATGACGGACTCGCCGTCGGCGGTTTCGGCACGGCAGTTGAAGGATTTGCATATCGAGGTGAAGGCGGCGGTGAAGAAGGAGTAACCCCGCGGTTGACGGCACGTAAGGGCCGACGCGATGAACCCCATCCGTGAGACTAGGCAAAAGCTGCGCGGCGAGCTCGAAGCGCCGGAGGCACTGAGAGCGTTTGGCAGCGGGTGGATCAGCGGGGTGCTCGGTCTGGTGCTGGGCGTCGCCGGGCTGGCGCTGGTGCTGTCGCTGCGGGCACCCGGCTTGTTCGCCATACCGGAAACCCGGGCGCTGCACGGCAACCTCTGGTTCCGCTTCGGCTTGCACCTCCTGCTGCTGGCGGCCTTCGCGCTGTCCACGATCAGCCTGGTGTTGCGGCCCAGCAAGACCTTCGGCACCTGCGGGGTGATCGTGACCCTGGTGGCAGTGCTGCTGGGCGGTTCACAGGCGGAGATGCTGGTCCCCGATCCCACGCCCATCTTCTTCGGGCTGGATTTCTTCGTATTGAACACGCTGTTCACGGGGTTTCTGTTCGTGCCGCTGGAACGGCTGTTCGCCCAGTGGACGCAGCAGCCGGTCTTCCGGAGCGAGTGGCGCGAGGACCTGTTCTACTATCTGGTCAGCAGCCTCATGGTGCAGGTGCTGACCTTCCTGACGTTCATCCCCGCCAAGTCCATCCTGGCGGTCGCCCCGCTCACCGGCCTGCGGACCTGGGTGGGTGCCCTGCCCTTCCTGGTGCAGCTCGTGGCGATCATGTTCCTGACGGACGTGGTGCAATACTGGCTGCATCGCGCGTTCCACCGGGTGCCGTGGCTGTGGAAGTTCCACGCGGTGCATCACTCGGCGCAGTCCATGGACTGGATGGCCGGGGCGCGCATGCACTTCCTGGAGATCATCGCCCTGCGGGGAGCGACCGCCATGCCGATGTTCGTGCTGGGGTTCACCCCGGCGGCCATGAACAGCTACATCTTCCTGGTCTATCTCTACTCGACCTTCGTCCATGCTAATCTGGGCTGGCGGTTTCCGGTCATTGAAAAGTTCCTGGTCACACCGCGGTTTCACCACTGGCACCACGGCATCGAGGACGAGGCGGTGGACGTGAACTTTGCCATTCACTTCCCATTGCTGGACCGGCTGTTCGGCACTTACTTTCTACCGACGGATCGCTGGCCCAGCGGCTACGGGGTGCAGGGGCATCCGGTGCCCAAGGGTTATGTGGCCCAGTGGCGGTATCCGTTCCGCAAGAGCGAGCAGCCGCCAGCGGCAACCTAAGCATTCTTTCAGGCCATGTATCGCGTCAAAGTCGGTTGTCAGTTGAGTTACGCCACCGTGACGGAGACGGCGGCGGTCTTCATCGTGCAGCCGCCGCCGCACAAGAAGCACATGCTGGCGGGGGAGGAGTTTCAGGCGGTCACCGCGCGGGTGACCGGGGAGTTCACGGACACGTTCGGCAACCGCTGCCAGCGCATCCTGTTCGCGCCCGGTGAGAATGTGATCCGCTACGATGCGCAGGTCACGGTATCCGGGGAACTGGATGCGATGCGCCCGAATGCGCGCCAGATCCCGCCGCAGGAACTCGCGCCGGAACTGCTGCGCTACACATTGCCCAGCCGCTACGCGGAGACGGATGAACTGCTGAACTTCGCGTGGGAGAATTTCGGCAAGGTTCCGGCCGGCTGGGAGCGCGCCCGGGCGATTTGCGACTGGGTCCACAAGAACGTGGAATACCAGCTCGGCTCCAGCTTCCCCGACTGGTCGGCGATGGACACGGTGTTGCGGCGCAAGGGCGTCTGCCGCGACATGGCGCATGTGGTGATCGCGCTGTGCCGCGCGTTCAACATGCCGGCGCGTTACTCCGTGGCCTATCTGCCGGACATCGAGGTGCCGGAGGACGGGCTGCCGATGGATTTTCATGCGTATGCGGAGGTGTGGCTGGAGGGCGGCTGGCAGGTGTTCGACCCGCACGACAATATCCAGCGCAAGGGCCGCATCTTCATCGCCAGCGGGCTGGACGCGACGGACACGGCGTTTGCCACGATCTACGGCGCAGCGCGGCTGACGCGGTTTCAAGTGTGGGCGGACCCGGTGGATGAGCAGGGAACGAAGATCAACCTCGCGCTGCCGAAGCGCGAGGTGGCTGCGCCAAACGTCATCCAGATGCACCTGAACCCGACGACGGCCTCGGCGCACCGGTTTTGAATCGCTCTTCGGCCAAGACGCGCAGTTCAATGTCCGATTCTCACTTCAAAGGCTGGGCCAAGCCCGGGCCGGTGCCGCCGGGCCTTGCTGCCGGCGTCGTGATGGAAGCGACGGAAACGCTCGACGCGATCAGCGGGCACTTCCGTCTCTTCCAACTGCGCGACGGCCACCGCTTCTCCACCGATGACATCCTCACCGCATGGTATGGCACGACGTGGTGCCCGACCGCGCGGACGGCTCTGGACCTCGGGAGCGGCATCGGCACCGTGGGGATGATCGTGGCGTGGCGCTTGCCCGGCGCGCGGCTCGTGACGGTGGAGGCGCAGGCGGCCAGCGTGGCGTTGGCGCGGAAGTCAGCGCAGTTCAACGGGGTCGAGGAACGCTACGAAATCCGCGAGGGGGACTTCCGCAGCCTGGACCTGCTGAAAACCGAGGGGCAGTTCGACCTCATCACCGGGAGCCCGCCTTATTTCCCGGCGGGCACGGGCGTGGAGAGCGAGCATCCGCAGAAGCTCGCCTGCCGCTTCGAGTTGCGCGGCACGGTGGCGGACTACTGCGCCACGGCGGCACGGCATCTCGGCGCTGGCGGTTTCTTCGCGTGCGTGTTTCCGATTGAGCCAGCGCAGTTGGCACGGGTGGAGGCGGGTGCGCGGGAGGCAGGTCTGGTCATCGTGCGGCGACGACCGGTGGTTTTCCGCGAGGGCGAGGCTCCCTTGATCGGTCTCTTCGGCATGATGCGCGCGACGGATTTGCCGGAGTGGTTTCGCGGGCAGACGTGGACGGAGCCGGATCTCATCATTCGCACGCGAGAAGGGAAGATTCACGCGGAATACTCCGCCGTGAAGCTGGCCATCGGCTTCCCGCCCTGAAAGCCAGGCACCCAACGACCGCGCAACTCATGGCTCGCCAAGCTACGGAGATTTCTTCTCGATTTGCCAGCCAAGGATGTCGCGCTCCGGCTCCACGCGCTCGTGCTCCGGCCAGGTGAACTGGCAGCTCTCGCAGTAGAACTCACGCGGGAAGGCCCCGACCATCACGCCCATCTCGATGAGCATGGGGGTGACAAACTTGCGCGTGAACTGCGGGTATTCGACGCGGGGCGAGCCGCAGGACGGGCACCGCACGGCGTCGTGGAGGACGTCTTCGGTCTTGTCCCACTCGGTGAGGAGGTTGCGCGCATGCTCGAACTCATGTCGCGGCACCTCGACCTTGTAGGCCGCGAGGTCGGGCGAGAGGAAACAGAAACGCTGCAGCTTGGCTTCGTCGTGCACGACTGCGGGAATGCCGGCTCGTTCAAAGCGATGCTGCAAACGCTCGGCTGGAGCCCGGTCGCTGAAGGAGGCCATGTCGATGGTTTTCATAGACAAACGTAGGCTCGGGCGGAGATTTCGCAACTGTTTCAAACCCGTCTGCTCCTGCGTGGACCGGGCTGTGGATGCATCGGGGGTTCTGCCTGGGAATTGGCAGCCAAACCGTGCAGGACACCGAACCCGTCAACGGTCTGGCGGACCGCGCTCCATCGCCGAATCGAATGGCAATGGCAGGCAAAGGCGTCTATCAACCGTTTGACCGGCCAACCGCGCCGCCTAGCGCCGCGGCCACTCCGGGACCAGCAGCACCAAATACATACAGCAGCACCCCACACACAATGAAAGAAACCACGAAGACCGCGCTCCGCGCCGCCGCCGTTCTCGGCGTCGCCTTTGGCTTGTGCGTCACCGGCCTGATCGCCGCCGACGCCCCGGGCCCCATCAAGGACGCGATGCAGAAATACAACAAGGCTCCGAAGGGCACCGACCCCGTCTGCAAGAAGGCGGGCGCCGGCCAGGCCTCCAAGGAAGAAATCAAGGGCATGCTCGCCGCCTACACCGCCATGGCCGCCGCGAAACCCCCGCAGGGTGACAAAGCCAAGTGGAAGAAGCTGTGCGCCGCCCTGGTGGACGCCACCGCCGCGCTCGACAAGGGCGAAGCCGGAGCTGCCGACAAGTTCAAGGCCGCCGTGAACTGCAAGGCCTGCCACGAAGAGTTCAAGCCCGCCGCGAAGAAGTAGTCTGTGATTCTCGTCCGCACCCGCCGGAGCCTCAGTGCTCCGGCGGGCGCGGCCATCGTTCGGAGTTCCGCCTTCAGGCGACTAGTGGCCAGTCGCCTGAAGGCAGGGTTTCAAACATCCAACTCAATGTCCGTTCGCTCTCTCTCCCGCTTTGCCGCCGTCTCCGTTGCGTCTCTGATTCTGGGTGCCTGCAGCCCGAAGCCGCCCGCCCCGCCTGCGCCAGCCACTCCGCCATCCGCCCCGCCAGTCTCTCCTGCCCCGCCGAGCGCCACCACGAACGCGGCGGCCAGCCATGAAGGCCACGGCACAGGTGGACACGGCAAGGGCAAGAGCGCGGTCGTCCGCTCGGGGGTCGAGAGCCTTGACGTGGTGGTGGACGGCAAAGCGATCCACCTGTTGCTGGCCAACTACGACACCAACTCGAAGACGCCGGTGATCCTCCACTCGCGCTCCACGGACGCGGGCATGACCTGGTCCACACCTGTCCGAGTGGACGCAGGGGCAACCCCCGCCCGCTCTCCACACCGCGGCGCGGATGCGCAGATTGTCGGCCACGGATCGAAGCTCGCCGCGTTCTGGTGCACCGCCGGCAGTGGCACGTTTGGCAACGGGCCCATTGCCACCGCGTTGTCCGAGGACGGCGGCGCGACCTGGAAGCCCGGCCCCAATCCCGCCGACGACCAGCTCGACACCGGCCACAGCTATCTGGACGCGGCCGTTGACTCCAGCGGCACGTTCCATCTGGTCTGGCTGGACAGCCGCGACGGCAAGCAGGGGTTGCGCTATGCGCAGTCAAAAGACGGCGGCAAGTCGTGGGCCAAGAACGTCACGCTCAAATCGGACACCTGCGAGTGCTGCTGGAACACGCTTGCCCTCGGCGCGGACGGTTCCGTCCACACGCTCTACCGCGAGAAGAGCCCGCGCGACATGGCGTTGATCTCCTCAAATGACGGCGGCGGCCATTGGGGCGACCCCGCCCGCGTCGGGAGGTTCAATTGGGATTTTGCCGGCTGTCCGCACGTCGGCGGTGGGCTCGCGTTGCGCGGTTCGACGATTCACGCCCTCGTCTGGACCGGCCTGACCGGCCAGGGTGGCGCGTATCATCTCTTTTCCAGCGATCAGGGCCAGTCGTGGTCCGCTCCGCAACGCATTGGTGATGCCGACGCCCGTCGCGGCGACCTCGCCAGCGGTGGTGCGCAAAGCCTAGCCGCCGTCTGGGATCGCGTCGGGGATGGCGAAAGCGCGGTGTTCGCCGCCACTTCCTCCAACGGCGGCAAGACGTGGAACGCCGCCAAGCAGCTTTCCGTCAAAGGCATCAACGCCGCCTACCCGCGCGTGGTCGCAGTGGCCGGTGGCTATCGTGTCTTCTGGACTGAGGCGGTCACGGGGACGCCCGGCGTCTGGAAGTCTGTGGGGCTCCAGTAGCGCAGGATCGGGCTGGAAAGCTGTCCCTTATGCCATCGTTCCAAGATTATCTGCAGCAGGGCCACGCGTGGCTCTTCATCCCCGCCGCGGTAGTGCTCGGGGCATTGCACGGGATGGAGCCCGGGCACAGCAAGACCATCATGGCGGCGTTCATCATCGCGATCCGGGGCACGGTCGCGCAGGCGGTGTTGCTGGGTTTGTCGGCCACGCTGTCGCACACCGCCATCATCTGGGTGCTCGCCTTCGTCGGGCTGCGCTACGCAGGCACGCTCAACGTCGAGGAGCTGGAACCGTATTTTCAGGCCGCCACTGGAGCGATCGTCATGGCGCTGGCCGGCTGGATGTTGCTACGCGTGTGGAAGGAGCAACGGGAAGCTGCCGATCACGAACATCTCGCAGGCGCGCACGGCCCGCATGGCGGCACGATGATCGACACCGGGCATGGCTGGCTGGAAATCAGCGTGTTCGAGACCGGCGTCCCGCCACGCTTCCGGCTCTACTTCTTCGACCACGCGCGCAAACCCCAGCCAACACCACGCGCGGAGGAGATTGGGCTGGTGACGACGCGGCCCGGCGGAGTGAAGCAAACCTTCGCGTTCGAGCCGTTGGAGGACTATCTCGAAGCCACCGAGGAGCTGCCGGAACCGCATGAGTTTTCGGTAAACCTCACGCAATCCCATGGTGGCCACACGCACGCCTACGATGCGGAATTCGTCGAAGACCATCATCATCACGGACCGGGAAGTCACGAGCATCACCACGACGGCGTGGGAACCCCGGCTCCCGGTCAGGAAGCGTATCAGGACGCCCACGAGCGGGCGCACGCTCAAGACCTTGAATCACGATTCAAGAACCGCCAGGTCACCACGGGGCAGATTGTGCTGTTTGGGCTCACGGGCGGGCTGCTCCCTTGCCCTTCGGCGTTCGCGATCCTGCTCGTCTGCCTGCAAGTGAAGGAGTTCACGCTCGGCTTCGCCATCGTGCTCGCCTTCAGCCTGGGGCTCGCGCTGACCTTGGTGTCCGTGGGAACGCTTGCCGCGCTGTCGGTCCGCGAGGCGAGCAAACGGTTCAAGGGATTCGGCGAGTTCGCGCGCCGGGCACCGTATGTCAGTTCCTCGGTGATGCTGGCCATCGGGCTCCTGGTGCTGATCCAGGGAATCAAGGGGCTGGCGAAGTAAGCCGCCAGTTCAATTGCCGGCCACCGGACCGGGAGCAGGACTGGGACGTGGCTTCGTGTAGAGCCCAATCCCCAGTCCAATGACGATGGCGAGGCTGCCCCAGAAGTGGCCGGCGTGCAGCCGTTCGCCGAGCCAAAACACCGCGACCGGGACGCCCGCGACTGGCTGCGCCAGAATAGTCATCGCCGTGAGGTTCACGTCCGTCTCGCGGATGACCACCAGCCACAGCCCGTAGCCGAGGCTGGTGCAGAGGATGGAGAGATAGGCCACCCATCCCCAAGCACTCGCCGGCATCTTCGCCGCAGCCGCGAAGGTCGTCGGTCCATCAATGGCCAGGTTCGCCAGCGTGCCCGCGACCAGCGAAACGGCCAGGATCTTCATCGGGCCCACACGCTCCATCAGCGGCTTGCCCATGATCGAGTAGGCCGCTTCGCTGAGGAACGAGACGATAAACACCCCGCTCGCAGTCAGCCCGGCCCACTTGAAGTCATCCGCCCACACGCGGTTCAGCAGCGCGACGCCTACGATCCCCAAACTGAACCCCACCCAGCGCTGCGGCGCGATGTGTTCGCGGAGGAAGATCGCCGCCGCCACTGCCGTCAGCAGCGGCTCCACCGCCATGAGCACGGAGGAATTGCCCGCCGAGCCGAGCAGATTGCCATACACTTGCAGCCGGTGGCCCAGAGTGAAGACGATCAAACCCATCAACGCGCACATCCCCAGGTCGCGCCCACGCGGCGTCTTGCCGGGCAGCCAGGGCCAGACCAGCACCATGCTCAACGCCGCTCCGCCGAAGCGCAGCGTGGCAATCCCGCCAGAGTCCAGATGCGCCTTGAGCGCCTGAATCGCCGAAAGCGAAACGGCCCAGAAGACGTTGAACAGCAGCAGCAGTATGAGATGCGCCGGTTTCATCAAGCGGCGCGGAGTGTTTCGGGCAGGCCGGGCGAGGTCGAGGGGAAAGTCGGATTGAGGGAAGTAATCAGTATCCAGTATCCAGTAATCAGGGGATCAGGGGACGTGATCGGGACTGTTTACTGAAAACTGAAAACTGAATACTGATCACTTCCCCTGCACTCGCGCCTTGCCGCTCCTCCCCCCGTTCCTTACAACAGGCCGCGTGATTGACATCAAATGGATTCGGGAACAGCCCGA
>CAZOCL010000307.1:0-8094 GCA_964578245.1 uncultured Klebsiella sp.
TGAATTTCCCGTGAACCCCCCAGCGTCGGCTGCTAGGGTCAGAACAACTTGAAACACCTCTTGAAACTCGCGCTCGCAACGGCCTGGCTGGCCGCCCTCACCCAATTTGCCACTGCCGCCGCCCCGGCCGGGTCTCCTGTGCGCCCCAAGGACACGGTGGTCGTGGACGCGAAGACCGAAGCGGTCATCAAGGGCGGATTGAAGTTTCTCGCCTCAAAGCAGCAGCCCTCCGGGGCGTGGGGCTTTAATGGCGAGGAGACCAAACGGCAAATTGCCATGACCGGCTATACGCTGATGGCCTTTCAAGCCGCCGGCCAGCTCCCCGGCGAGGGTGAGTATGGGAAGAATGTCACGGCGGGGATGAATTACCTGCTCGAAGCCATCGGTCCCGACGGCCTCTACAACATCCGCAGCGACGGCCAATACATGTATTCCCACGGCATCGCCACCATCGCGCTGGCGGAGCTTTACGGCCAGACCAAGTCCCCGACCATGCGGGCGAAGCTCGACAAGGCCGTGAAGGTCATCATCAGTGCCCAGGCCAGCGAGCCGGGCCATGAAGGCGGCTGGCGCTATCGTCCCATCGCCAAGGATGCTGACATCTCCGTGACCGTGCTCTCGCTCGTGGCCCTGCGCGCGGCGAAGAACGGCGGCCTTGAAGTGCCGCAGCGGACGATTGATGAAGCGGTCGGCTACGTGAAGCGCTGCCAGGATGAGCGCACCGGCGGCTTCTGCTACCAGCCGCAGCGCGACCCCGGGTTCGCCCGCACGGCGGCGGCGATCTACTCGCTCCAGGTCTGCGGCCTCTACGAGGACCCGATGGTCAAGAAAGGCTCCACTTACCTCTTCGAGAACCTCCGTGAAGACCACGAGTGGTTCACCTACGGGAATTTCTACGCTGCCTCCGCCCAATACATGGTCGGTGGCGAGGCCTGGAGCAAATGGTATCCCAAGGTGAAGGACATGCTGATGTCGCAGGTGGTGAAGCAGGGCGACGTGGCCTACTGGGAAGCGCGCGGCCGCGGCGGCGTGGGCCCGACGTTCTGCACGGCGGTTTACACGATGATCCTGGCGATGCCGTATCACTACATTCCGCTGTATCAGCGGTGATAGTGACGGAAGCTCATGGTGATCCAGATTTTGAAGACGACCTGCGCTGCTACTCTTAATCCGAATCTGCTCTGGTGAATGCTGCCGCCGATAACGCAAATCCCGGTTCGACTCGTCCGGGGAAGTCGAACCGCCACACGGTGCCTCGATTAGCCCTTCTCTATCTTCTCCTCTGCGCGACCACGCTCGCCGCCCACGCCGGCTCCCTCCGCACGAAGGACGGCAAGTTCCTCGAGGGCACCGTGCAGCTCGACGCCCCGGCCGGGGTGAAGATCACGCTCTTCAACGGCGAGCAGCAGAAGTTCCCGCTCGCCAACGTGGAACAGGCCACGTTCACCAGCGGGGCCACCAGCAGTCTTCCCCCCGAGGTCGCCGCGCTGATGAAGGGTCGCGGGAATGGCCTCCTGGGCACTTATTATGAGCGCGTGGACCTGAGTGGCCGGGCCGTCCACCGGCTCGATGAATCCATCAACTTCGACTGGGAACTGGGCGAACCGATCGCCGGGGTGCAGAAGGACTACTTCAGCGCACGCTGGGCCGGACAGCTTGAAGCGCCCGTCTCCGGCAAGTTCACCTTCCACCTCGACGCCGACGATGGTGCGCGCCTATGGATTGCCGACCGGCTGGTCTGTGATGCCTGGCGCGTGGCGGACGGTGCCGAGATCTCGGGCGAAATGGAGCTGACCGCCGGCCAGCGCTACGACCTGCGCCTCGAATACTACGACAATCTCGGCCCCGCCCGGCTACGTGTCTCCTGGACCGGCCCTGGCATCCCGAAGAGCATCGTGCCCCGCAACCAGCTCCATGCCGCCATCGGCACCAAGCCGACCGACCCGGTGCCGACCCACGGCCTGCTCGCCGCCTACTTCCGCCGCACGGAACTCGACAGCAGCAGCGCATTCACCCGTGTGGACCCGCAGCTCGATTTCAACTGGGGTGGAAACGCACCGGTCCCGGATGTGCCGGCGCAGAGTTTCAGCATTCGCTGGAGCGGTCAGGTCGCTGCGCAGTTCACCGAGAGCTACACGTTTCATGTCGAGGCGGGCGGGGGCGTGCGCCTGTGGCTGGACGGCCAGCTCATCCTGGACCAATGGCGCGACCGGCCCGGCGAGTTCTACAGCACCGTCGTCCCCCTCACTGCGGGCCAGAAATACGACCTCCGCATCGAGCACTTCAGCACGGGCAACGAGGCCAAGATGCGGCTGCTCTGGAGCAGTGCCTCCCAGCGCAAAGTCCCCATCCCGGCGGACGTGCTGACCCCGTCGCGTCCCACCGAGCCCACCACTCGAAAGCCCCAGCATGGGCTGCTCGGCGCTTATTTCTCCCGACCCGACTGCACGGCCGAAGTGCTCAAGCGCCTCGACGCCCAGGTCAATTTTGACTGGGCGGACAAGCCCGCCGCCCCGGGCGTGCCGACGGAGGACTTCTCCGTCCGCTGGACCGGCCAGGTGCAGGCCCAACATGCGGAGACCTACACCTTTCATGTCGAGGCCGATGACGGCGTGCGTGTCTGGCTCGGGGACCGGCAGATCATTGACGAGTGGCGGCAGCAGTCCACCACGGTGGTGAGCCAGCCCATCGCGCTCAACGCCGGACAGTTCTACCCGCTCACCATCGAGTATTACTCGGCCAAGCCGCCTGCGATGGCGAAGCTCAAGTGGAGCAGCCCCTCCACGCCGCTCGGGGTGATCCCGGCCAGCCGCCTGTATCCGCCCAACGAGTCCAGCGCCCCCTCCCCGGGCGAGCGCCGACTGGGTCTGGATCGCGGAGTCGTGACGTGGGATGGCTCCTTCCTCGCCGCGCCGCTCGTCTCCGCCGATGACACCGCGCTGCAATTCGGCGGCGCGCAGAAGGAATTCAACCTCTCCACGGTCAACGTCGCCCGCATCATCTTCCAGAACCTCTCGGCGCAACGTGCCGCCAAGATTGAGGCTGGCCGCGCCGGCGTGCTGCTGGTGAATGGCGATTTCGTGGACGGCGAGTTCAAGGGTCTCGACCGGGGCCGGGTGAAGCTCAGTTCCGTGCTGTTTGGCCTGAAGTTCTTCGATGCCACCTACGAAGTCGTGGCCGTGATCCTCCGGGAACCCTCGCCGGGTTCGCCCAACTTCAGGGTGAAGTCCAGCGACGGTTCCGTGCTGCTGGTGAAGAAGTTTCAAATGGTCGCCGACGGCCTGACGATGGAAGACGCAACGTTGCGCGGCTATCGCGTTCCCGCCCAGGAACTCGTCGAACTGAAGCAGGGCAGCGGCACCAACCTCTTCTCCGCAGCCTTGCGGGTGGGGCCGAACTCGATGCACGCCGAAGTGGCGAAGGTGGATGCCGCCACCGAGCGCGAATGGAAGTCCAAGGCGGAAGCCGTGCGCAATCTGGTGGTAGCAGAGAACGACAAGCGGGCGCGCGTCGAGGCGGACGAGGACCGGAAGATCCGCACGGAACTCGACGCCGTGACCGAGGCCGAGCGCTCGCTCAAGAGCGCCATGGCCAAGCTCGGAGATTATCAGGAAGCGCTGAACCGGGCCAGGAACGAACTCAAGGACGCCGAGGCAAAAGCCGAGTCCGCCCGCGAGGCCGCCCGAAAGGTCGGCGAAGCGCACGACGTCAAGATCGCTGAAACCGAAAAGCTGAAGACGCAGCATGACAAGCAGAAGGCCGCGTTTACACAGCGCTCCCAGGAGTGGTTCGCAGCGATTCAGAATCGCGACAAGTCGCATGCTAAATTGAGCGCCGACGTGGCCGCCGCCGAGACCGCGCTCGCCATCTCCCGCCGTCGGCTGGAGCAGGTCAAGGTGGAGGAAACCACCCGCGTGAAAGTCGCCGAGACCGCGCGCAAGGCAGCCGTTACGGCGGCGGAACAATCCGAGGCTGGCCGGAGCAAAGCGGAAGCCGCGTTGAAAAGCGTTCAGGCAGATCTGGCGAAGGCCGCCACTGCCCGTGATGAGGCCAGGAAGCTGGTGGATACGACCAAGCTGCTAACGGACAAGCTGGTCGCCACCTACACAGATCAGACCCGCAAGGCCGCAACGGACAAGACCATCACCCCTCAACTGATCGCCGAAGCCAAGAGCGCTGTCGACAAAGCGAATGCTGACCTGTCCGCCAAGACCCGTGCCGCCGAGGAAGCGCGGGCGAAGCGTGACCGGCTGCTGCCCGATGAAGCTGCCAAGAAGCGCGAACTCGACCGCCTGGCCGCCGAACTCACGCTCAAAACCGCCGCCGCCAAGACCGCGCAAACCACCTTTGAGAAGACCGAACGCGAAACCAAGGAAGCACGCGTCAAGGCGGATGAGCAATTGAAGCTGGCCGATGTCAAACACACCGAGGCCAAGGCGAGCAAGGAAAAGCAGCTCGCCGAGCTGAACACGAAGGTGAAGGACCTGGAGCAGTCGCGGAAGACCATGGAAAAGGAGACCAGCGACGCCTGGAACAGCATCATCAAACTCGCGCAAGAGCGGGACCAATTGAAGGTTCAGCGGAGCATTGCAGACGGCGTCCGGGACCGCGCGCTTACCGAAGTGGGTTTGCGAAAGCGCTCCGTCGCCAGTGCCGAGTCCTATGTCGCGCAGGGGGCCGAACGGAAACTCGCGAGCGAGAAGACACTGGCGGACGCCAAGTCCACCATCGAGAAGCGCGCCCGCGCGCAGTTCAAGTGAGCCGGCCTGTCGGTGGTTACGCATCCGACCGGTCCTTCCCGTTTCCCAGCCGCAAATGAATCCTGACGCCCAACGCTTTGGTGGCATCGCCCGGCTTTGCGGTGAGGATGGGCTCGCCCGCCTTAGTGCCGCGCATGTCTGCGTCGTCGGGATCGGCGGCGTGGGGTCGTGGACGGTGGAGGCGCTCGCTCGTTCTGGCGTAGGGGCGCTGACCTTGATCGACCTCGACGAGATCTGCGTCACGAACATCAACCGCCAGATCCACGCCCTCGACGGCACCGTAGGCCGGGCCAAGGTCGATGTGATGGCCGACCGAGCGCGGCTGATCAACCCGGCGTGCCGCGTGACCGCGGTCCCCGAATTCTTCACCGAGCAAAGCGCTGAACGACTGCTGGCTCCGGAGTTCATCTGCGTGGTGGATGCCATTGATTCGGTGGCGAACAAGTGCCGGCTGCTGGCTCTATGCCGTGACCGGAAACTGCCCGTCATCTCCTGTGGGGCCGCCGGTGGCCGGATGGACGCGACTGCCGTGCGGGTCGCCGACCTCGCGGACGCAACGCACGACCGCCTGATGGCCCAGGTGCGCAAACGGCTCAGGAACGAGCACGGCTTCCCGCCGAGCGGGAAGCGCTTGGGGATCGCCTGCGTGTTCTCTCCGGAAACACCGGTGTCCCCCGTTCTGGCGGACTGTGCGGTTGAGGACGGACCCGAAGGCGCCCCGCGACTGAACTGCGAGTGGGGCTATGGCTCCGCGACCTTCGTGACCGGCACGTTTGGCTTTGCCGCTGCCGGCTGGGTGGTGCGCAAGCTGGCGGCTGGCCCGTAAAGGCGCGCGGCATTCATGCCGCTTCAACGTGGCCGGTCCCTGAACTTTCGGCCTATTCGGTGTTCGAACGGTGAAGCGGCGTAAACGCCGCGCGCCGCCGAAGACTCAGGGCAGTTCCTCGATCACCAGCTTCCGATACCACGCCTCGCTCGGCGGCCCACCGTGGATCTGCACCGCGATGATGCCGAACTGGGGAATCTTGGGGTCCTCCTCCGTGTAATCCACCGTCTGCGTGCCATTGATCGCGAGCCGGATGCGTTTGCCCTCGCACCGGATTTCGTAGGTGTTCCAGTCGTCGCGCTTCACCAGCTTCTCCGTCAGCGCGGGATCGGCCTTCGCCATCACTTTGTTCCGCCGGGACTCATCGTAAACGCAGCCCCACCAGCCGTCGCCCATGTCCGCCTGATAGCCGCTGACCTCGTGGTGGTTGGGGATGCGCTGCGTGCGGATTTGCACGCCGCCGTTGGCCTTGGGGCCGCCGAGCAGCTTGAACTCCAGCCGGAGGACGAAGTTCGTGTATTGCCGCGTGGTCGCAAGGAACTCGTTGCGCGGGACAGTCGCACTCATGCTCCCGCCCACAATGGCGCCGTCCTGGATGTGGAACGTCTTGTTCGTGTCGCCCTCCCAGCCGCTGAATGTCTTGCCGTCAAAGAGCGGAACTCCCCTGCCCTGCTCCGCCGCGACGAGCGGGAGCGCCAGACACAAGGCAAGCCACAACGGGGACAACTTCATAAGTGCGTTCATGGGGTCGTAGTATCGGGAGCCGCAAACAGTGTCGAGCGCGGACTAGGCGTAGAACGGGCCCGCCCGGCACTTTGACGTGACCAGCATCCCGATCTGTGGCATGGGTAAGTCATGAGCAAACTCACACCCGCACAGGTTAAAGCCGCGCTCCCCTCCGTCCCCCTCTGGAGGCGCAAGGCGTCCGTGATCTCCCGCACCTTCGAGTTCGCGGACTTCGTCGTGGCAATGAAGTTCGTCAATGCCGTCGCGCGTGCAGCGGAGAAGGCAAACCATCATCCCGACATCGACATCCGCTGGAACAAGGTGAGGCTTGCGCTCACGACGCACGACGCGGGCGGCCTGACGGAGAAGGACTTCGCGCTCGCCACGAAGGCGGACCAGCTTGCCAACCCGTAGGCGACGACGTCAGGAGTCTCCGGCCTTGCCTCTGGCAGATTGAGAGTCTCGCCTCGTCTCCTAGCATTGCTGGCTTGTCACACCGCCCTTGGCGAAGCGCGATCCCCGTGACACACTCTCCCGACAGTTCAACGTCACGCCATGCCCCGCGAAACCATCTCCGTCGAGCGGTTCTACACCGATCAGGCCGCCAAGCTGGACCTCAAGCTGGTCGGCGGTGCCATCGGGCTCAAGCGCGTCATCCGTGAGCCCACGGTGAACCGGCCCGGCCTCGCGCTGGCCGGCCACACGAAGTATTTCGCCCGGCACCGCATGCAGGTGATGGGCCATGCCGAGGTGACGTATCTCAAGACCCTCCTCCGCGACGTCCGCCAACAGCGCTACGACATGCTCTTCGGCTACAAACTGCCCGGCATCGTCTTCTGCCGCGACCTCTCCCCGGACCGCGACTGCCTCCGTGCCGCCGAGGCGAAGAACATCCCCATCCTCCGCTCCTCGCTCATCACGATGAAGTTCATCAACCAGGCCACGCTCGCGCTGGAGCAGCTCTTCGCGCCGCGCTCCAGCGAGATGGGCAGCATGGTGGACATCCACGGCGTCGGCGTGCTCATCCGGGGTGACAGCGGCATCGGCAAGAGCGAGAGCATCCTGGCCCTCATCGAGCGCGGCTACAGCCTGGTGTCCGATGACATGACCAAGGTGACCCTGGTGGACGGGCGGGAGTTGCTGGGCACCAGCTCCGAGCTGACGCGCAACCACATGGAAATCCGCGGCATCGGCATCGTGAACGTGGCCGCGATGTTCGGCGCGAAGAGCATCCGCAGCGAGAAGCGCATTGACCTCATTGTGACGCTCAAGGCATGGGACGACGTGAAGGACATCGACCGCCTCGGCATGGAGGAGGAATTCGAGGAAATCCTCGGGATTCGCATCCCCCATGTCACCATCCCGGTGCGCCCTGGACGCGATCTCGCCCGGCTCATCGAAGTCGCGGCCCTGCACGCCAAGCTGCGGCGGGCCGGCCACAATCCGGCCAAGGAACTCAACGCCCGCCTGATGGCCCAGATGGCCACCGCGCCGGCCGGGCTGTAAAATCCGCCTGTGAAAACACTTTCCATACGATGATGGTTGGACCACCCTTGCGCGCCAGATGAGCGCAGCGAAAGACAAGATCGGCGACGGGGTAATCACCCGGGAGCTGATCGTCGGCAACAAGGTCGGCATTCACGCCCGGCCGGCCGCGATGTTTGTCAAGATCGCCAGCCGCTATCAGTGCGATATCTTCCTCGAAAAGGACGGCGAAAAGATCAACGGCAAGAGCATCATGGGCCTGCTCATGCTCGCCGCCGGCCCCGGCAGCAAGCTCAC
>CAZOCL010000308.1:0-8043 GCA_964578245.1 uncultured Klebsiella sp.
GAGCGGCCCAGCGGCAGGTAGGGGATCTTCTTGAACCAGTTGTAGCCGGTGAGCACCACCATCAAGGCAAAGAGCAGCCACCCGCTCAGGTAGGCGGAACGCGTGGTCGCGCCCGCCCAGACCACATAGGCGGAGGCGACCGCCACGCTGGCCGCCACCAGCAGGCTGCCCCAGAGCAAACGGCGGCGGAGAAAGCCTTTCATCGCTGGAGCCACCGCGCAAAGGCGTCGAGGTTGTTCATGTCCATGCGCTTGAGCGCGCCGTGCGGGCAGGAGCGCTCACAGGCCGGGCCGCCGATCTGGTCGGAACAGAGGTCGCACTTCGTCGCCTTGACGATGGGGCGCATGTCCTTGTCCACCATGAAGGCCCCGTCCTCCTCGCGGATCTCCACCATGCGGATGGCCTCGTAGGGGCAGTTGTTCGAGCAGATGCTGCACCCGATGCAGGTGGCCTGGTTGACGATGACTTCGCCACCCACTTCGCCGCGATGGATCGCCCCGGTCGGGCAGCCGATGAGGCACACCGGGTCAGCGCAGTGCATGCAGGAGTTGGCCACCATGATGCGTCCACTCGTGTGGCCGTGGCGGAGGAAGCGCGGGTTGTTCTCGTTGGTGGTGGCGCAGGCCCGCACGCAGTCGTCGCAGCGCGTGCAGCGCTCCAGGTCAATGACCATGGTGGACGAACCGTTGAAGAAACGGTTCTCCGTGAGGAACTCCATCAGCTCCGGGCCGATCTTCGCGCCCGCGTCCAGCTTGCGCGCCGTGCTGGACTGCTCGGTGCCCGCCAGTTCTTCCGAGGTGAAGGCTTCGGGCAGCTGTTCCTTCGGCACCGTGGGGAGCACCACTTCCTCCATCACCGCCGTCGGCACCACGATGACGTGCGTGTAGCCGATGACCCGCAGCGAGTGCTGGAAGGGGACCGCTTCCTTGTGCGCCCAGTTGTGCGCGATCTCGCGCAGGCCGAACTCGCAGCCCGCGCCGAGGTAGTTCAGCGTGCGATGGCCGTGGCCGAACTTCTGGCTCAGCCGCGCGAAGCCCGAGCGGATGAGCACGACGCCGTTCGGGTAGTCGCCCTCCTGCGCAATGATGGTTTCCCGTTCCGTGGAGCCTTCCTTGGCGAGGCGCTTGTAATCTCCGGACCAGTCGTAGTCACCGTAAGTGCCGAACTGCGTCTGCTCGATGACCCGCTTGAGCTGCTCGTCATTGAGCCGCTTGAAGATGGGGATCTCGCGCAGGTGCGTCGCCAGGGTGCGCTCGCGATAAATGCGGTCAATGTGGTGCCGCAGCCGGTCATCGAATCGCAGCAAGTCGCGCAGACCCTGCCAGCGGACTTCCAGCAGTTCGGTCGCATCGCCGACCGCGAAGATCGTCGCGGTGCGCGTCGAGCGGCTCAGGGCGGCGATCTCCCCGAAGAAATCTCCCGGAGACATCGTGGCGGTCTTGTGCTCGTCCAGGATGCGCGGCACGTCCTGGAGAAACACGCCGCGCTGCCGGGCGCTCACCTTGACGCTGGAATCCTGCTCGAGTTCCTCCGGGGTGCGGACCTCGGGATCGCTCGGGTTGGTCCAAAGCTGGGCGACAATTTGGAAGAGGGATTTGGACCGGGATTTGCGCCGCCCCAGCATGGCGGCGGGCAGGCCGGGGTTCAGCACCACGCGCGCATTGCCGGACAGGACGAGAAAGGCCGAGGAGCCATAGTCGCCCGCGCGCACGATGATTTCCCCGTTCTTGAAGCGGCGGATGCGGGCGTCATTCTTGAGGATGCCGCGCAGCGGAGTGCGCTTGGAAAACTTGTTCAGGTCCATTTCGCTGAACGGACGGATCTCCATCAGGCGGTTTACGTCCGTCTCGGACATGTCCGGGTCGAACGAGCTGTCCCAGCGCTCGGGCTTGTCGATGACGAAGTGAACTGTATCCATGCGCGTCAGGCGTCGAGGACGAGATCGCCCTTCGGGCGGCAGATACAGGTGAGGCAGGAGCCGCCTTCGGGGGCTGCGTCGGGCGGCTTGACGTAATCCACCGCGCCCGACTTGATCGCCACGGAGCAGACGCCGCAACTGCCGGCCCGGCAGCCGGACTCGATGCGCAGGCCGTTGTCCAGGGCGAAGTCGAGCAGGTTGGCCTGGGCCGGGTTCCACTCGAGTTCCTTGCCGGACTTGGCGAAGACGATCTTGCACGCGGGACCGGCCGTGATGGCCGTGGCGGCGGCGGGCGCGGCTTTTTTCTTCACCGTGGCCGGGCCGAACGCCTCATAATGGATGTCCTTCTCCGGGACACCCCAGGCTTCGAGGCCATCGTTGAGCGTCTTCATGAACGCACCATTGCCGCACATGAAGAACTCGTAGTTATTGGAGGGGAGCGTCTCCTTGAGCAGTTCAACGGTGACGCGGCCTTCGTGGTGGAAGTGCTCGCCCTTCAAGTCGGATTTGCCCGGGCGGCTGTAGCAGATCACCACGCGGACGTTTTCGTGCCCTTTCAGCTTGGAGAGATCCTCCGCCAGCATGTGTTCGACCGAGCTGCGGCAGCCGAAGAAGAGCCACACCTCGCGGCGCATGCCGCTTTCCGCCACCGCCTTGGCCATGCTCAGCATCGGAGTCAGGCCCACGCCACCTGCGAGCAGGCAGATGGGCGTGGTTTTGGTCATGTCCAGGTAGAAGTGCCCGGTCGGCGCCTTGACGTTGAGGATGTCGCCTTCCTTGACGTGGTCGCTGAAAAACCCGGAGGCGATGCCATGCGGCACGCCGGGCTTGTCCGGCGGGGCTTTCTCCCGCTTGATCGTCACCCGGTAGAAGTCCTGCCGCGTCGGGCTGTCGGACAGCGAATAACAGCGCACGACCGGCTTGTCGCGGCCTGGGATGTCGAGGCTGAAGGTCAGATACTGGCCCGGCTTGTAGGGCGGCAACGGTTTGCGGTCGTGGGGGACAAGGTAGAACGAACACACGTCTTCGCACTCGTCTGATTTTTGCGCGACCTTGAATTTGCGGTAGCCATTCCAGCCTTGGATGACTTCCTGCGCCTCTTTGTAGCGATACTTGGCCGCCATCACGAGGGTTTCCAGCCGCTCCTGGTCGAGCTTGCGCTGCCGCCGCTCATGCGCCAGCCGGGCCGCCGCCGAGTAAGCCATCAGGACCAGTTGAACCGCCAGCACGGCCAGCAGGAAATAACCCAAGGCCAGTCCCGCGTTGCCTCCGAGCGTCGATTGGATGTGCTCGATGATGCGTTGCATGTCCGTGAGTCCTGCGACCGCGGGTGGCCGCGGGGTTCGACTGACGCGGCCATTGTTCGCTTCCTGCGCCCATTGCCAAGATTTTTTCTGTTAAGTCGCTTTACAAATCCGCGCTTGCATTCATTTTCGCCCGAACGCGAGACTTCGCCCGCCAATCAATGAGCCACGCCGCCTCGGGAATAGGACGACTCCTGCCGCGCCCAGCGCGAGGGGCCTTGCTGCTCGTCTGGCTCACCGCGGCCTCCCTCACCGCCGCCGATTCAACCGCGCGCTTCACCGGTTCGCCTAGCTGCGCCACTTCCATGTGCCATGGGGGCGCGGGCGAACTCCGCCAGCAGACCAGCATCTGGCAGAAGCAGGACATCCACTCCCGCACCTACAACACGCTCGTCAACGCCCGCTCGGCGCAGATCGCCGCCTCGTTGAAGATACCGGATGCGACGACCAGTTCCCGTTGCACCACCTGCCACGCGCCGTTTCAAGGCGTGCCCAAGTCCGCCTTCCTCAACGAAATCACCAAGGCTGCTGAAGGCGTTTCGTGTGAAAGCTGCCATGGGCCTGCGGAGCCGTGGGTTCGTGCCCACACCCGGCCGGATTTCAGCCACCGTGACCGTGTGCTGCTGGGCCTGCGCGAACTCAACCACCTCTACGTCCGCGCGAACAGTTGCGTAGCCTGCCACCAAGTGGTGGAGCCCGCGCTCCTCTCGGCCGGCCATCCGGAACTCCGCTTCGAACTCGATGGTCAGGCCGTCGCCGAGCCCAAGCATTGGCGCGAGAAGGGCGACTGGCATGGCCCGAAGGCCTGGCTCGTCGGCCAGGCCGTGGCGCTGCGCGAGATGAGCGCGCAACTCAGCCGCGAGGCGAACCCCGGTGAGAAGCTCACGGCTCCGTGGTCCGGCACTCTGTGGCTCCTGCAGAAGCTGGATGGGCTCGACTCCGCGCTGCCGGCGCTCAAGTCCGCCTCGACGCCCGCTTCGGTCCATCCTGCCGCCGACACTCTGGCCCGCCGTGCCGCCGATCTGGAATGGAGCTCCGAACTCACCCGTCAGACCCTCCAGCGCCTCGCCCGGACGCATGCCGAGTTTTCCGACGCCAAGCTCCCTCAACTCCAACACGCCCGTCGTGCGGAGCGCCTTGTCCTCGCCCTCGATCGCCTCACCGCCCCGCTCGACAAGGCCGCGCTCGCCAAGCTCGAACCCGGGTTGAAGGAGCTCTTCGCCCTCGCCCAATCCGTGCCGGACTTCGCCCCGGACAAATTCGCGAAATCCCTCGAAGCCTTCGCCAAGCTGCTCTGAACTGGCCGGAGCGCGGGCGTTCCCTGAACCGGTTCAAGCCGAACTCCGAAGCAAACGAATCCCGACGGCGAGGAGCGCTGCCTTCAGGCCGCAGAAGCATGAGCATGTCAGGCCGGTTTGAGCGCACTTTTCCAGTCGTAGCCTTCTGCGGCGTGAACGCCGCGCTCCGCTCGTAGCCGGATCACCACAAGCCTCTCCGGCTATCCGCTTGACCCACCTCCCTCCGCTTGCGACAACTGCGGCATGAAGCCGGTTTCTTTCTTCCGCGCGGCCGCGTCTGCGGTAGTCAGAACCGGCCCGTAAAATTTCTCATATCAAATGCGCAAGTTCTCATGCTGCCCGCTGAAGCGCTGCGCCTAGGCTCCCGTCTGCTCACCGAATCAAACCAACCTTCATGAAGTCCCGTCTCTCCGCTCCCGCCTGGTGCGCGCTGCTCGCGCTGTCGGCCTCCGTCGTCACCGCGGCTGCCGCCGACTACCCGATTCACTCGTGGAAGAAGATCCAGCTCACGGACAAGTTCTGGAGCGAGGGCGCGACCTTTGCCGACCTGAACAAGGACGGACACAACGACATCATCTCGGGTCCCTATTGGTGGGAAGGGCCGGACTTCAAAACGCGGCATGAGTTTTATCCCGCCAAGGAGACCTTCAAGCGCAAGCAGGCCGACGGCACCGAGAAGGTCATCGAGGGCTTCGAGGGCGGCCTCGGGGTGAACAACAAATACTCGGACAACTTCTTCGCCTACACCTGCGACTTCAACGGCGATGGCTGGCTGGACATCCTGGTCTTCGGTTTCCCCGGCGCGGACGCCTCGTGGTTCGAGAACCCCGGCAAGGACGGCCTCAGCTCGCCGACCCCGTGGAAGCGCCACAAGGTCTATGACACCGTGGACAACGAATCGCCTACCTGGGCCGATCTGCTCGGCACGGGCAAACCGGTCATCGTCTGCAACTCCGGCGGTTTCTTCGGCTATGCGCAGCCTGACTGGAAGAACCCGACGGCGAAGTGGACTTTCCACCCGGTCAGCCCCAAGGGCAATTCGCAGCGCTTCACCCACGGCCTCGGCGTCGGCGACGTGAACGGCGACGGACGGATGGACATCCTGGAAAAGGGTGGCTGGTGGGAGCAGCCCGCTTCACTCGAAGGCGATCCGCAGTGGAAGTTCCACAAGGAGTTCTTCGGCACCGGCGGGTCGCAGATGTATGCCTACGATGTCAATGGCGACGGGCTTCCCGACGTCATCACCAGCCTCGCGGCGCATGGGTTCGGCCTGGCGTGGTTCGAGCAGTATCGCGAGGGCGGCGAGATCAAGTTCCGCAGCCACACGATCATGAACAAGGAGGCCAGCGAGAACCGCTATGGCCTCAAGTTCGCGCAGCTTCACGCTATTGATCTCGTGGACATGGACGGTGATGGCATCAAGGACATCGTCACCGGCAAGCGCTTCTGGGCCCATGGCCCCAAGGGTGACATCGAGGCCGATGCCGACCCCGTCACCTACTTCTTCAAGATCGTCCGCAAGGCCGACAAGTCCGTGGACTTCGTGCCGCACCTCATTGCCAGCGACGTGGGCGTGGGCACACAAGTCGTGGCCGGCGACATCAATGGCGACAAGGTCCCCGACGTGGTTGTGGGCAACAAGAAGGGCACGTTTGTGCTGCTGCACACGCAACGTCAGGGCACCAAGGAAGAGTGGGACGCCGCGCAGCCAAAGGTGCTTTTCGCCGACGCGGGCAAGCAGGAGGTGAAGCCGGCGGACATCGTCACGCGCACAGGGACGCCGATCGCTGCGGCTACAGTCAATGCCAAGCCCAACGCGCTACTCCCTGGCGGCGGCGTGCTGCCCGTTGGAGCCGATGGCAAGCCACTCAACACCGACTTCGAGACGGGCGATCTCAAAGACTGGACAGCGACGGGCGACATCGCCAAAGGCCAGCCGACCAAAGGCCCGATCAACCAGAACCGCAAGTTTGGCGAAGGCAAGGTGGCCAACCACATCGGCGACTTCTGGTTCGGTGGCTACGAGAAGTTTGGTGACGCGCCCAAGGGCACGCTGACCAGCGCGCCGTTCAAAGTCACACAGCCGTGGGCGGCCTTTGTCCTCGGTGGCGGCAACCTGGCGGAGACACGCGTCGAACTGGTGACCAAGGACGACGGCAAGGTCTTCTTCACCGCGCGCGGTCAGAACACGGAGACGATGTCACCGGTGGTCGTGGATCTGGCGGCGCAGAAGGACAAGGAAATCTTCATCCGCATCGTGGACGACAACTCCGGCGGCTGGGGGCATGTGAACTTCGACGACTTCAAGCTCTACAAGGACAAGCCCGCCTTCGCCGCCGTGGCCGCCACGGCTCCCGGTGGGAAGCCCAACCCGCTCCCGCAGGATGACGTGAAGTTTGCCGGGCTGACTCCCGAGGAAGCCGTGAAGGCGATGACCTTGCCGCCCGGTTTCAAAGCCACGCTCTTCGCGGGCGAGCCGGACGTGAAGCAGCCCATCGCATTCTGTATTGATGATCGCGGGCGGCTCTGGGTGATTGAAAATTACACCTACCCGCAGCGGGCGCCCGAAGGCATGGGCACCGACCGCATCCTCGTCTTCGAGGACACCAACGGCGACGGGAAGTTCGACAAGCGCACGGTTTTCATGGAAGGCCTGAACATGGCCAGCGGCATCGAGTGGGGCTTCGGCGGCATCTACGTGGGCGCGGTTCCGTGGCTGATGCACATCCCCGTGAAGGAGACGGATGCCGGGCCGCAGCCCGCCGGTGCGCCGGTGAAGCTGCTCGAAGGCTTCGCGTGGCAGGACACGCACGAGATGCTCAATACTTTCACCTGGGGGCCGGACGGCTGGCTCTACGGCTGCCACGGTGTGTTCACGCACTCGCACGTCAAAGTGGTGGGCGCGCCGGATACGGAACGCCAGTTCATCAACGCCGGCGTGTGGCGCTTTCATCCCACGAAGAAGCGTTTTGAAGTCTTTGCCGAGGGCACGAGCAATCCGTGGGGCGTGGACTTCAACGAATACGGCCACTGCTTCATCGAGGCGTGCGTGATCCCGCACCTCTTCCACATGATCCAGGGCGGGCGCTATCAGCGGCAGGGCGGCCAGCACTACACGCCCAGCCTGGAAGAGGCCCGGCGCATCGTGCCCGACTATTTCACGCAGGACTTCGCCAAGCCCGGCAAGCAGCCGATCACGCCTTACATCTACGACGACCTCAAGACCATCGCCGACCACCGGCACTATCTCGGCGGCACCCCGCATGGCGGCAACGCGCGCTCCGACTCCGCCGGTGGCGGCCACGCGCACGCAGGCCTGATGTGCTACCTCGGCGGAAGCTGGCCGAAGGAATATCACGGCAAGCTCATCATCGGAAACATCCACGGCCAGCGCCTGAACGTGGACGTGCCGGAGCGCAAGGGCAGCGGCTACGTGGGCAAGCACGCGCCGGACTTCATCAACTTCAACGACCGCTGGAGCCAGACGCTCAACCAGCAGATTGACCAGGACGGCAACGTCTTC
>CAZOCL010000309.1:0-8030 GCA_964578245.1 uncultured Klebsiella sp.
CAGCCCTTCACCCAGCAGATCGGCCAGTTCATGATGATCGGCGAGCGCACGAACGTCGCCGGCTCGCCCAAGTTTGCGAAGCTCATCAAGGAAGGGAAATACGACGAGGCCGTGGCCATCGCGCGCCAGCAGGTCGAGAACGGGGCCAACGTCATCGACATCTGCATGGACGAGGGGATGATTGATGGCGTCGCGGCGATGACGCGCTTCCTGCAACTCCTCGGCAGCGAACCGGAGGTGGCCAAGGCACCCTTCATGGTGGACTCCTCGAAGTGGGAGGTCATCGAAGCCGGCCTGAAATGCCTGCAGGGCAAGGGCATCGTGAACTCCATCTCGCTCAAGGGAGGCGAGGACTTGTTCCGCGAGCACGCGCGCAAGGTGCTCAAATACGGCGCGGCCGTCGTGGTGATGGCCTTCGACGAGAATGGCCAGGCGGCGACCTTCGCCGAGAAGATCCGCATCTGCGAGCGCGCCTACCGGATTCTCGTGGATGAAGTCGGCATCCCGCCCGAGGACATCATCTTTGACCCGAACATCCTCACCGTCGCCACGGGCATCGAGGAGCATAACAATTACGCGGTGGACTTCATCGAGGCCACGCGCTGGATCAAGCAGAACCTCCCGCATGCCAAGGTCAGCGGCGGCGTGTCGAACGTTTCCTTCAGCTTCCGCGGCAACAACCCCGTCCGCGAGGCGATGCACAGCGCGTTCCTCTACCACGCCATCAAGGCGGGCATGGACATGGGCATCGTCAACGCCGGTATGCTCGAAGTGTATGAGGAGATCGAGCCAGAGCTGAAGGAACTGGTCGAAGACGCGTTGCTGAACCGCCGTCCCGATGCGACCGAGCGGCTCGTCAACCACGGCGAGAAGCTCAAAGCCGCCAGCGCCGGCACGACCGCGTCCGACAAGAAGGTCGAGGAGGAATGGCGCAAGGGCACGGTCGAGGAACGGCTCTCGCACGCGCTCGTGAAGGGCATTGACCTCTACATTGACACCGACACCGAGGAGGCACGCCTCAAGCTCGGCAAGCCGTTGCTCGTCATCGAGGGGCCACTCATGGCCGGCATGAGCGTGGTCGGTGATCTCTTCGGCGCGGGGAAGATGTTCCTCCCGCAGGTGGTCAAGTCCGCCCGCGTGATGAAGAAGGCCGTGGCGTATCTCACGCCATTCATGGAGGCCGAGAAGGCTGCGATGGCCGCACGCGGCGAGGCCGTGAAGGCCCAGGGCAAGATCGTCCTCGCGACCGTGAAGGGCGACGTCCACGACATTGGCAAGAACATCGTGGGCGTCGTGCTCGCTTGTAATAACTACGAGGTCATCGACATGGGCGTGATGGTCCCGTGCCAGAAGATTCTCGACCGCGCGGTGGAGGAGAAGGCGGACCTCATCGGCTTGAGCGGCCTCATCACGCCGTCGCTGGACGAGATGCAGCACGTCGCCCGCGAGATGGAGCGGCTGGGCTTCAAGCTCCCGCTGCTCATCGGCGGCGCGACCACGAGCAAGGCGCACACAGCCATCAAGATCGCCCCGCACTACAGCCAGCCGGTCGTGCACGTCCTCGACGCTTCGCGCGCCGTGCCCGTGACTACCAGCCTCCTGAGCAAGGACGGCAAGGATGCGTTCGTGAAGGCGCATCGTGAGGAATACGAGCGCGTCCGCCAGCAGCACGCCGGACAGCAAGTGAAGCTCATTTCCCTCGCCGCGGCTCGTGCCAACGCGCCGAAGCTCAAGTTCGGTGACCTGCCGAAGCCGGAGTTTACGGGGGTGCGGGTGCTGTCTTCGCGAGTGGGAGACGACGTGAGGAGTCTCACTTCTTCGGCTGCTAATTCAGATGGAGACTCCTCACATCGTCTCCTACCGGTGTCATTGGAAACCATCGCCCAGTTCATTGACTGGACGCCGTTCTTCCACACTTGGGAACTGCGCGGCGTTTATCCGGCCATCCTGAATCACGAGAAGCACGGTGAGGAGGCCCGCAAACTCTTTGCCGATGCGCAGGAGATGCTGGCCAAGGTGATCCGCGAGAAGCTGCTCACACCGCGCTGCGTTTACGGACTCTTCCCGGCGAACCGTTTGGGCGACGACGTGGAGGTTTACACGGATGAGACGCGGCAGACCGTCCGCACTACGTTCCATTTCCTGCGGCAGCAATCGGACAAGACGGATGGCTCGCCGAACTGGTGTCTCGCCGATTTCGTTGCGCCGAAGGGCCAGACAGATTACCTCGGCGGCTTCGCGGTCACCGCTGGCGAGGAGACCAAGGCGCTGGCCGATGCCTACAAGAAGGCGAACGACGATTACAACGCCATCATGATTGAGGCCATCGCCGACCGCCTGGCGGAGGCGTTTGCCGAGTTCATGCACAAGCGCACGCGCGACGAGTGGGGCTTTGGCAAGCAGGAGAACCTCACCACGCAGCAGCTCATTGACGAGGCGTATCGCGGCATCCGTCCCGCGCCGGGCTATCCGGCTTGTCCCGACCACACCGAGAAGGGCCTGCTCTGGTCGCTGCTCGACGTGGAGAAGAACGCCGGCATCTCGCTCACCGAAAGCTTCGCCATGTGGCCGGGTGCGAGCGTGAGCGGCTTCTATTTTGGCCACCCGGACGCGAAGTATTTCGCCGTGGGCAAGCTCGACCGCGACCAGATGGCCGACCTCGCGCAGCGGAAGTCCATGCCGCTGGCCGAGGTCGAACGCTGGCTGGGACCGTGGCTGAACTACGACCCGGCCAAGTAGTCGCAACCTTCAAGCTGCGGATTAATGCGCAGGCCAAGGCCTGCGACTACGGGCGAAAACACCTTGCCAGCCTAGCCGCTGGTTCTAGCTTCGGCAACATGCGCCCCCGGTTGCTCACATGTGTCCTCGCCGTGTTGCTCATGGCTGGCTGCGCCGCGCGGCAGGCGGAGCGCCCTCCCTCGGAGAAGGAGCTGCTCACTCCGCCGAAGTTCCTGCTCGAATGGGGGCGCAAGGGCACCAATGCGGGGGAGTTCACCTCGCCCATCGGCATTGCCATCGGCCCGCGGGACGAGGTTTTCATCGCTGAGTTCAACGCGAACCGGGTGCAGCGTTTCACCTCGGAGGGAAAGTTCCTCGGCCAGTTCCCCGTGTTTAAGAATCCCGGCGGCATCGCGGTGGATCGCAACGGACGCTGCTACGTCAGTTCGATGACGCAGCATCGCGTGGCGGTGCATGAGACCGACGGCAAGCGCATCACCGAGTGGGGCGGCAAGAAAGGCGCGGCGGACAATGAATTCAACCAGCCCGGCGGCATGGTGATCGGGCCGGACGGCGCGGTGTGGGTCGCGGACCAGTGCAACCACCGGGTGCTGAAGCTCTCGCCCGAGGGCAAGCTGCTCGCGAAGTTCGGCATGTATGGCAGCGCGCCGGGGCAGTTCGGCGGCGGGGGCAAGGCCGGCTCACGCTTCGGCGGACCTCATTTCCTCGCCTTCGACCGGCAGGGAAATCTCTACACCACCGAGGCCGCGGGCGGGCGCATCCAATTGCTCGACCCAACGGGCAAACCACTGGCCGCGTGGGGCGACAACTCCGAGGGCCCCGGCGGTTTTGGTGGCCGCCCCAGGACCGATCGCACTCCGGAGTTGGGGCCGATCGCCATCTGGATGGATCGCCTGGGCCGCATCTGGGTGGGCGCGACCAACAACCGCGTCCAGCTCTTCACGCCCGAGGGCAGGTATCTGCTCACGGTCGGCAGCGATGGCAGCGGACCGGGGCAGTTCCACCTGCCGCACGGGATGGCCACCGACAGCCGGGGCCATCTCTACGTCGTGGACGCCTCAAACCAGCGCATCCAGAAGTTCGCGCCGTGAGCGGGGTCCGCGCGATTGGCAGGGACGCGCGTTGACGCGTCCTTGGCTTTGGGCTTTGATTGGCCCATGCAAATGTCCAGCCTCAAGGTGTTCTGCGATCTCAGCGAGACGGAGAGTTTCACCAAGGCCGCGCAAATCAACGGCGTCACCCAGTCCGCCGTGAGCCAGCAGATCAGCGCGCTGGAGCGGCAGTTCAAGGCCATGCTCATCGAGCGGAGCAAGAAGAAGTTCCGCCTCACCCGCGAGGGCGAGATCCTCTATGACTACAGCAAGCGCATCATCCAGACCTACGAGGAACTCCAGAACAAGCTGCAAGAGGTCCGCGACATCGTCTCCGGCACCATCCGTGTGGCGACCATCTACAGCATCGGCCTGCACGATCTGCCGCCTTACATGAAGCGGTTCCTCAAGGCCTATCCGACCGTGAAGATCCACGTCGAGTATCGCCGTGCCAACCAGGTGTATGACGACGTGCTCGGCAACGTGGTGGACCTCGGCCTCGTGGCGTATCCAAACAAGGACCCGCGCCTGGAGATCGTGCCGCTGCGCAAGGACCGCATGGTGCTGGTGTGCCACCCGCAACATCCCTTCGCCAAGCTCAAGGTGCTGCCGCTCCCCGCGCTCAACGGCCAGAAGTTCATCAGCTTCGAGCCGGACATCCCGACGCGCAAAGCCATTGACCGCATCTTCAAGGAGCACAACATCTCCGTGCAGACGGTCATGGAGTTCGACAACGTCGAGACCGTGAAGCGCGCGGTGGAGATTGATGCCGGCGTGTCCATCCTGCCACAGGCGACCATCGCGCAGGAAGTGTCCAAGGCCACGCTGGTGCAGGTGCCGTTCGAAGGCGAGGAGTTCCACCGTCCGCTGGCCGCGCTGATGAAGAAGAACAAAGTGCTCTCCCCCGCGATGAAGCAGTTCCTGTCCATCGTGAAGGAAGCCTGAAGGTGGCCCGCTAAACACGCCAAAGCGGCGAACGGCCAAGGCATCGATGCGGAGGAGCGCGGCCTTCAGGCCGCAGAAACGGGAGCACGCCCAGGGTGGTTCAAGCGCACTGTTCCAGCCGCAGCTTTCTGCGGCGTAAACGCCGCGCTCCGCTCGCTGCCGTTCCCTGCCTCCAGCGAAGCCTTCTCTTTTCGCGTCATTTCGCGTGTTTCGCGGGCACCACTCAAGGACGTGCCGAAATCTCCAGCATACGCTCGATCGGCGCGCGGGCCTTTGCGATGATCTCGGCCGGCAGTTCCAGCCGCGGCGCGAGGTGCTTCATGCAGTCACGCAGCTTCTCCAGCGTGTTCATCTTCATGTAGCGGCACTCGCTGCACCGGCAGTTGTCGGTGGGCATCCGCATCACGTCATACACCGGCGCGCAGAGGAACTCTTTGCCCGGGCACTCCTTCTGCATCCGGTGGATGATCCCCGATTCGGTCACGATGACGAAGCGCTTCGCGGGGCTGGCCTTGCAGTGCGTGATCATCTTCTCCGTCGAGCAGACCACGTCCGCCAGCTCGCGCACCTCGCGCAGGCTTTCCGGATGAACGATGATCTCCGCGTCGGGATACGCCGCCCGGGCACGGAGGATGTTGTCGCGCTGAAACTCCACGTGCGCGTAACAGTTGCCGCGCCAGAGCGTCATCGGCCGGCCCGTCTGCTCCATCACCCACTGGCCGAGGTTCTCGTCCGGCACGAAGAGCAGGTCGCGGTCTTTCGGCGCGGCGTTCACGATCTTGAGCGCGTTGCCGCTGGTGACGATCACATCGCTGAGTGCCTTCACCGCCGCCGAGCAGTTGATGTAGGCGATGGTGTAGAAGTTCGGATTCGTCGCCTGTAGCGCGGCGAGCTTTGGGGCAGGGCAGCTTGCTTCGAGCGAACAGCCGGCATCCATGTCCGGCAGCACCACGATCTTGCCGGGGTTCAGAATCTTTGCCGTTTCCGCCATGAAATGGACGCCGCAGAAGACGATCACATCCGCGCTGGTGCTGGCCGCCTGCTGGGAGAGACCGAGCGAATCGCCCACGAAATCCGCCACATCCTGAATCTCCGGCACCTGGTAGTTGTGCGCCAGGATCACGGCGTTGAGCTGGCGCTTGAGGGCGCGGATTTCGGCCGCGAGTGCATCCACCTGTGCCGGAGGCCGAGGCGGGCGGACGACGGGCTGGATTTCAGCCAAGTTAATCATGCGCCGGACGCTAATGCCGGACAAGGGGTGCGTCAACGCGCCGGGTGATCCAGCACTGACTGAGTCAGCCAAGCGGGCGGTCCAGGCGCGGACCATTCAAAAGTTACAGCGGGCTCCAGTTCCTGAACCGGTAGTGCTCATACATCCACACGAAATCCACGTTGTTCGTGCCGTTGGGGCCCAGGGTCCAGTAGAAGGAGGCGACGCCATTGCCCGAGGCCGTAGCGGCCGCGACCACACCGGGATCCTGCCAGCGGCGCATTTCGGCATGGCCGTCAGCGAAGGAAAGGCTGCTCGCGGCTGAATGATAGACGGCGAACGGGTCCACCCAGCCAATCGGGCTTTCCAATGCCGAATTCAACACCCAGGTGCCCCAGTTGTAGCCGCGTGGATCGGACTCTTCCAGGAACAGCAATGAATCCACCGGCTGGTTCACTTCGACCATCCGGAGGTAGGCTTGTTGCGCCCCCCACCCGCCGCCATTCATGCCGTTGGCCTTCGAGTAACTGTCGTAGCCCCACCCAAAACCGGGCGTCCGGCCGGTTCGTTTGTCACCGGGACAATGGTAGGCCCCTGGGTTGTTGGCATACCGGAACAAGAGCCCGGCGGCCAGTCCCCGCTGGACATAATCCAGCGCGGTATCCGTGGAGAGTCCGGTGAAAGTTGGCGGCGGCCCCAGCACCGCGCCGGTCGTGTCCATCGCCCCGGGCCAGTAGCCGCCGCCAGCCGCGTTGGGCACCATCCGGTCGTCGTGGTCGCCCGCATAGACCATGAACGCGAGCGGGAGCTGCTTCTGGCTGTTCAGGCACGCGGCTCCCGTGGCCTTCATCTTGGCTTTCGAGAGCGCGGGCAAAAGCATGCCAGCCAGAATCGCAATGATCGCAATGACCACCAGCAGTTCGATGAGGGTGAACGCGCTGCGCTGACCGGGGGGTGGAAGGGGGGCCTCTGCCTTCATCTGTCGAGCTAGGGTTTTGGCGACGACGCTTTGGGTGAACTGGCTGATGCCGGGTAACCTACCAGAGCCGTTCTTCCCTGCAACCACGATTTGTCGGATGCATTCCGTCCGCCGGGCCACACTCCCCGCTCGACAACCCCGCCGCGCTTTTCCACTCTCCCCGGCATGTCGAAACCTGCCTTGGGACGCGGTCTGAGCGCGTTGCTGGGAGGCGGAGCCGTTGCGAAACCCGCACCCGCCTCCGCCCCGCCTGCACCCGCCGCGCCCGCGGCCCCCGTCACACCTGCGCTGCCGCCGGTGCCCGCCGCCGCCCCCGCTCCGGGCGAGTTGGTCCGCCCGATGGCCATTGCGCGCGTCCACCCCTGTAGCTTCCAGCCGCGCAAGGACTTCGCCGAGGACGCCCTCCGCGAGCTGGCGGATTCCATCAAGGCGCAAGGCATCCTCTCCCCGCTCATCGTCCGCCCGCGCGGTGATGACTTCGAACTCATCGCCGGTGAGCGCCGCTGGCGCGCCGCGCAGCTTGCCGGCCTTAAAACCGTCCCCATCATCGTCCGCCAGGCCGATGACCGCGCCGTCCTCGAACTCGCGCTCATCGAGAACCTCCAGCGCGAGAACCTCAACGCCATCGAGGAAGCCCTCGGCTACGCGCAGCTCGTCGAGCAGTTCCAGCTCACCCAGGAAACCGCCGCCGCCAAGGTCGGCAAGAGCCGCGCCGTCGTGGCCAATGCCCTGCGCCTGCTCAAGCTTGCGCCCGAGCTGCAAGGCTACCTCCGTCACGGCCAGCTCTCTGTCGGCCACGCCAAGGTCATCCTCGGCCTGCCCGGCGCCGCCGAGCAAAAGCTCGCCGCCGAGCGCGTGCTCAAGGATGCCTTGAACGTCCGCCAGACCGAGGAACTCGTCACCCGCCTCCAGCAGTCCAGCACCCAGGCTCCGGCCAAGGCCGGCACCAGCGGCAAGCCTGCCGTCCCGCGCGATGTCCACGTTGCCAGCCTGGAAAACCGCCTTCAGGAACGCTTCGGCACCAAGGTCGCCCTCCGCTATCGCAAGGGCAAAGGCGCGGTCGAAA
>CAZOCL010000310.1:0-7978 GCA_964578245.1 uncultured Klebsiella sp.
CGGGGAGCGGGATGAGCTGGTGGATGACCGGCTTCAAGCGCCCGTCCGCCGCCCACTCCAGCGTCGTGTTCAGGTCGCCGCGGTTGCGGCCGTAGCTGCCAATGAGCCGGTGCTGCTTCACGAAGAACGGCCAGAGCTGCATGGGCACTTCGCGTCCGCCCGTCGCGCCACAGGTCACCACCGTGCCGCCGCGCGCGAGGCAGTGGAACACGGACTGCAGCACCACGCCGCCGATGTGTTCGACGACCAGGTCCACGCCGCGCTTGTCCGTGAGCTTCCGCACTTCGGACGGCCAGTCGGCTTTCGAGGAATCCACGGCGAAGTCCGCGCCGAGCTTGATCGCCAGCTCACGCTTCGCCGGTGAGGAGGCCGTGGCAATGACGCGTCCGCCAAGCTGCTTCGCAATCTGGATCGCCGCCGAGCCGACGCCGCTGGACGCGCCGATGGTCAGCACCCAGTCGCCCGGGCGCACCTCTGCGCGGTCTGTGAGCATGTGCATGGCCGTGCTCCCGGCCAGGGTAAGCGCGGCAGCGGTATCAAAGCTGACCGCCTCGGGCAGCGCCACGATGCAGCGCGAGGGGACTTTGACCTTCTCCGCGAAGCCACCGTCACACTGGATGCCAAGCAGCTTGCCGTTCAGGCAGATTGAATCCTCACCGCGCAGGCAGAACTCGCAGGTGCCGCAAAAGAGATTCGATTGCACCGCCACGCGGTCGCCCACGCGCCACTGGTCCACATCCACGCCGAGCGCGAGGATTTCTCCGGCCACCTCGCAACCGCCGATGCGCGGCAGGGCCACAGGCGTGGGGAGGTCGCCTTGTTCAAACCACAGGTCGAGGTGGTTCACGCCGCAGGCGCGCACGCGGACGAGAACCTCGTCGGCGGCGGGCACGGGGTCGGGGACTTCGCCGAACCGGAACTGGCCGGGCGTGCCGTGGGCGAGGAGCTGGACGGCTTTCATGTCGCGACCATTGAAGCGCGTCGGCGGCCTGTGATTCAAGCGCGGAAACGGCCCAGCTTCCGAATGGGGCGCTTCGGCCTGCGGCACGGAGCGCGGCCCGCCGGGCCGCTTTGCGCGTGCGGCGTCCGGCAGGGTTCGTCACGTTTCGGTGGTCGTCCGCGCAAAGCGGGCGAGGACGCCCGCCCTCCGCGCCCGGCCCCTGCGAGTCTCGGCCGGGAAGGATGCCTACCGCTATAAGGGCTGCGGCACCGGCCAGACCCAGTCGCCCTTCTCGAAGTCCACATCCTTTCTGCCGGGTTCACGCAGGACGACTTCGCCGCCGTCGTCCTTGCCGTTCCAGCCGACAGACCAGAGGCGGAACCGCCCGTCCGCCGTGCGTGCGTAGCGCAAAGGCTCGCCGTTCATCGGGTCGGGCCGGACGGCGGCTGCGAATTCGGGGGCTAGCGCGCCCAAGGACTCGGGGTAGCTGCCTTGCGCCAGCTGGTGGCGTTCCAGCGCACAGGCGGTGAGGGCGAGGTCGGTGAAGGCCTGCGCCTGGCAGGCGCGGTGCATGGCCTTTTCCAACGCAGGCAGGAGGAGGTTGGTGAGGATACGATGCCTCAGGATGGCTTTGGACGGAGGGTGCTCGCGGTGCAACTCCCTGGTCATCGCCGCGCCCTTGGCCTGAATCAGGGCGGGGTCGAACTTCCCCGTCGCGGTCGGCAGCGAAGCCATGATGTATTGGTCAAACATGCGGTGGTAGTTGATCTGCTCGTAGTAGAACCAGCCCAAGGGGACAACGCGAAAACCTGTGGAGCCACCCAGACCCGTCATCGAAGGTTCCGGCTGGCCGATGATGGGCAGCATCTCTGGCTTGCGCCGCAGATACTCAATGATGCGGTTGCCAAAAGCCCGCTCCCCCGCCATGCCATGCCGCAGTTCCGCCGCGAAATTGAGCTTCGCCAGATTGGCCTGAAAGTGGGCCAGTTGCGCGTCGGTCCAGCGGTGGTCAGCCAGCCCTTCCCATATCACACGCAGCGTCATGGTGTGCATCGCGAGGCGGACGAGATGGGTGATGAGCATCGGCTCGTCCTTCAGCGCGTCGCCCAGCCGGAACATCAAGTGCACATCTGCAAACGCCTCGTTCGTCCGGCCCGACGCCAGTTCAGCCACCGCTCGCAGGCGAACCACATCGGTGGCGGTCCGCAACACGTTGATGTGCGGGATGAGGGTGGAGGCGCCGTCCTCCGTCACGTGGATGTTGAACCAGGTGCGCGGGCGGGCGGCCGCGGCGCGCAGTTCGGCCAGCGCCGCGTCGTGGCGGCCCAGCGCCCGGAGCACGTCCTCGGCGGGGGCCAGTGGTGATGCGTCGGCCGGCCAGTTCGTCGCCGCCCGGTAATACGCCTGCCAGGCTGGCAGGTCCGTGCGTCGGCCGGTGTGCCATGATTCTGAGTTTGGCGGGATCTGCTTCGGAACCTTGAGGTCATGGAGTTGGATGGGCATCGGGGTCTGCCCGTGTTCTGGGGAGGCTTTGAACGCCTGCCACTCGGGGGTGCCGGACTGGTATTTCAGCAGCAGCGGCGTGGCGGCGAAGTTCTCCGCGTCCGGCACCCGGGGAGGCATGAGGGCCACCAGGTCCAGTTCCACGCCCCGCTGGATCGCGTCCGCCTGATACGTCTCCCAAGCCTGCCTGCCCCGCCAGTTCGACACTGTGCTGCCCGAGGCCAGACATGTGACGCTGGCGAGCAAACCGAAAAGCACCGCGCGCAGGTTGGCCCAGTGGAACCAGCGTGTGGTGCGTTGGGCGGGCGGTTCGCCGTTCTCACCTGGCAGGCAGTCCAGCGGTGCGGTCAGGCGAAAGCCAAAGCCCAGCGCACCGAGGGCGACGCCCAAGGCTAGAATGGTCGGCAGCGCCAGCGGCAGCAACGGCAAGGCTTCCGTGAGATTGAACTCCAGGTCTATGAGCACCGCACCGCAGAGCGGCACGGCAACGAGGAGGAGCGCGATCACGACGTTCAGCGCCAGTCCCGGCCAGTGAATCCGGCGTCGGCCATCAGCCGTGCGGCGGAGCGGGCGGGTCTTCCAGTAGAGTGCTTTCATAAGTTCAGATGGGTGCCAACGCCATGCGCATCTTGGACTGCGGCGGCAAGCGGAGCGCGACGCCGCTTTCCCGTCCCGCGGAGCGGAAGCACGCTGCCACCCGCACGATTCCGCTCCGCGGGAAACCAAAGCGCCGTCGCCGCTGCGCTCTGCCGGCGCAGCCCGCATTCCTCTGCCGCGCGCATCACACCACGGCGAAATCTTCCCGGCGCTGGCTGCGCTTCGGGTGCAGTTCACTGCGGGTGGGCGGCGCGGCGTGGGGTTCATCGAGATTGAGCAGTTCCGCAATCTGCCGACGGTTCTCACGAACGATCTCCGCCACGGCGGCTTGGCTCGGCTGGCTGGTGCGGGCGACGGTCGGAGCAGCCGGCCCGGTGCTGCCACGATGGGCGAGGAGCAGCACGGCCCACACCGCCGCGAGGCCCGCCCACGCGAGCGGGTTCGGTCCGAAGAGGCGCTCCCACCAGGCTTCGCCCGTCATCGGACGGGTCGCCGGACGGAGCGAAGCCAGTGCTTCCGCCCGCAGGGCATCAAGCTTCGGAGCCGTGGCTTCGTGGCGTTTCAGCAAAAGTTCACGCGGAGATTTCATGGCTGTTCCTCCAGCAGTTTGCGCAAGGCTTGTTTCGCGTAATGAAGCCGGGATTTGACCGTGCCCACCGACACGTCGGTAATCTCGCTGATTTCTTCGAGGGAGAAGTCCTCCAGAAAGTGGAGCAACAGCGCTTCACGCTGTGGCTCGGGCAGTTCTGCAAGCCGGGTGAGGAACTCCGCCTCGCGCTCGCGGCGGATGAGCCAGTCGGCCGGGTCATCCGCGTCATCGGGCAGCACGTCGGCGAGTTCCTCGACGGGCTCGTGGTCGCGCGGGGGCTTGCGCCAGTGCCGGGCGCACTTTTGGCGGGCGATCCCGAAGAGCCACGCGGCAAACTTCGCGTCATCCCGCAGGCCGGCCAGGTGGCGCGTGGCGGCGATGAACGTCTCCTGGACGATGTCCAGGGCGGTCTGCTCGTGGCGGACGAGTTCGGCGACATAGGCATACAGCGGCAACTGATGCCGCCGGAACAGGGCGTCCCACGCGTCGGGGTCACCGCGACGGGCGGCGCACACAGGCGGTTGATCCGGCTCGGCCACGGCGGGCATCGTTGCAGAGTGGAATGCGGAAACGGAGGAAAGGTTCAATGCGCCCGTAGAAAATCTCTTACCTGCAAGTCAACGCCGCAGGGAGTGCCCCTCAAAGCGGCCCAAGCACGAAACAAGGCCTCGCCCGCCAGCCTACCGGGGCTGCGGCACAGGCCAGACCCAGTCGCCTTCGCTGAGATTGTGATTGATCCCGGGTGCGCCGCCGTCGTCCTTGCCATCCCAGCCCACGGACCAGAGACGAAACCGTCCGTCCGTCATGCGCTCGTAGTGCAAGGGCGTTCCGCTGAAGGGGTCAACCGGCGCCTGCGGCAGGAACTCCGGCGTGAGCACGGCAAGTGATTCGGGATGGCTGCCGTGGGCAAGCCAGTGCCGCTCCAATGCGCAGGCCGTGACGGCAAGCAGAGCGAAGACATGGGCCTGGCTGGTCTTGAACAAGGTTCCCCGCCAGGCGGGGAGCATGAGCTGGGCAAATGACCGATGGTTCAAATTTGCCAGCAACGGCGAATACCCACCCTTCAGCTCTTCCTCAAAGGCCGCGCCCCGCGCACGAATGAGCGCGGGATCAAAGATCCCGTCCGGCGACGGCAGCGATGGCTGGAAATGCTCGTCAATCATGCGGTTGTAGTTGAGCTGCTCAAGATAGAGCCAGCCGGAGGGAACCAGATGGAACAATGCCCCTGGCGTTTCCGCCTTGTTCGCGATCACCCGGAGCGTGTCGGCCGCCGGGTTTCGGCGGAAATACTCAATGACCCGGTTGCCGAAGGCCCGCTGGCTTGCGAGGCTGGCGTGCAGCTCACTGGCGAGATTGTGTTGCGCCAGCTCTGCTTGGAAGCGGATTAGCTGCGCATCCGTCCAGCGGTGGTCGGCCAGCCCTTCCCAGACCGCTCGCAACGCCATCATGTGAACGGCAACCCGCAGGTAGTGAGTCAACATCGGATCCGTGCTTAACGCCCGTCCGAGCCGGAACATCAGGTTCACGTCGGCATACGCTTCGCTGGTCTTGCCTGCGGCCAGTTTTGCGACGGCCCGAAGGAAGAGGACTTCACTCACCGACTTCAACAGATAGACGTGTGCAACCTGGGTGGAAGAGCCGTCCTCCGCGACTTCAATGTTGAACCAGGTGTGCGGGCGGACGGCGGCGGCCTGTAGCTCGGCGAGCTCCGCATCAAAGAGGCTCAGCGCCTTGAGCACGTCTTCCGCCGGCGAACGCGGCTCAGGCCACTGCGGGAAATTGGTCGCGGAGTGGTAATGGGCCTGCCATCCGGTCAGGTCGGTTCGTTGATTCTGGAACCACTCCGGCTGCCTGGGGGCGGGCTTGAATGGCAGGGCTGCCGCCGCCGAGGCAGGCATTAGTAGCGGCGCAGGTGGCGACCGGACTTCATCCGGTCGGATGGACGTTAGCAGGTAGTTCGTTGAGGCTCGACACAGCCGCCACTCCCGGGTCCCGGACTGGAATTTCAGCAGCAGCGGCGTGGCCGCGAAGTTCTGTTCGTCCGGCACTCGTGGCGGCATGAGTCCCATGAGGTCGAGCATCACTCCGCGTTTCGCCGCCTCAGCCCGATAGCACTCCCATGCGTGGCGTCCGTGCCAGTCGGACAGCAAGCGCGCCAGCAGTAGCACCAGGACGCTGGCGAGCAGGCCGTTGCGCCAGGCGCGCAGGTGTGTCCGGTGGAACCAGCGGGTCGTGTGACTCGGGCGCGGGTCACCATTCCCAGCAGGCTGACCATCCAGTGGCACGGTCAGGAGGAGGCCCAGGCGCAGCGCCGCGATCACCGCCCCGCAGGTAAGGGCGATTGGCAGGATCGCGGCGGCAATGGGGAGCACCAGACCGGTGGGCGGCTCAGCATACGAGGCCTGGGGCGTGAGCCACCCCAAAAACACCGCCACAGCAGTGGTGGCCAAAACTGTTTCCCCCGTCAACCTCGGCCAGGAAACACGCCTCCTGCCCGACAGGTGCTCCCATGCCGGAGCCTTCTTGGTCGATGCTCCGGGGGGATTCATGCGGCCACGCGGTCTTCCTGCCACTTAATGGGCTTCGGATGCGGCACGCTGGCAATGTGCGCAGAGACCTGCGGTTCGTCCAGCCCAAGCCGTTTGGGACTGGCATTTCCCCGCGCAAACCTGTTTGCCCTCGCGCCGGTTTCTGTTACACCGCTGGGCGCGTTATGAACAAACTCCTGTTCCCGCTGCTCGTCTGCTCCGCCGCCCTGTTCGCGCAGGTGCCCGACAATCTGGTCGTCGAGGGCGTGCCCGACATCACGCCGGAGCTGCGCAAGGACGTCGCGCGCTACCTCGAATTCCGCGCGGCGGCGTTCCAGAGCTGGCATCCCATCCGGCGCGAGATGCTCATCACCACGCGCTTCGCGGACACGCCCCAGCTCCACCAGGTGAAGATCCCGGGTGGCGCGCGGAAGCAGATCACGTTCGGCTCCGAGCCGGTGGGCGGCGGCAAGTTCCGGCCCAAGGCGGGCGACTACATCATCTATTCGCAGGACAGCGGGGGTGGCGAATTCTACCAGTTCTACCGCCAGGATGTGCATGATGGGAAAACCACGCTGCTGACCGATGGCAAGTCCCGCAACACGGGCGGGCGCTTCGCCAACGGCGGCATCTATTTCGCCTACACTTCCACGCGCCGCACGGGCAAGGACAACGACATCTGGGTGATGAACCCGTCCGACCCGAAGTCCGACCGGCTGCTCACCGAACTCTCCGGCGGCGGCTGGGGCGTGCTGGACTGGTCGCCGGATGACAGCCTGCTGCTGGTGCTGCAATACATCTCGATCAACGAGAGCCATCTGCACCTCGTGGATGCCCGCACAGGCAAGCGCTCGCAGCTCACCCGGCCGGGCAAGGACAAGGTTTCCTACGGCACGGCGCGCTTCGCCCAGGACGGCAAGTCGATCTATGCCACCTCGGATGACGACTCCGAGTTCCAGCAGCTCATCCGCATTGACCTCAAAGACGGGAACCAGAGCACGCTTACGGCGAACATTTCGTGGGACGTGGAGGAGTTCGAGGTGTCACCGGATGGCAAGGTCATCGCGTTTGTCACTAACGAGGCGGGTGTTGGCACGCTGAACCTGATGGAGACCAAGAAGGGCAAGCTGCTGCCCAAGCCCAAGCTCCCGCTTGGCACGGTGAGCGGCCTGGAATGGCACGCGAACGGACATGACCTCGCCTTCAACCTCAGCTCCGCCAAGTCGCCGTTCGACGTCTATTCCTACGATCACCGCACCGGCCTGCTGGAGCGGTGGACGGAGAGCGAGACGGGCGGCCTGAACCCAGAAACCTTTGTCGAGCCGGAGATCGTGAAGCTCAGCAGCTTCGACGGCCTGCTCATCAGCGCGATCGCCTACCGGCCGGACCCGAAGAAGTTTCCCGGGCCGCGGCCGGTGATCATCAACATCCACGGCGGACCGGAAGGCCAGTCCCGCCCGGGCTTCCAGGCGCGGAACAACTACCTCCTGAACGAGCTGGGCGTGGGCATCGTGTATCCCAACGTGCGCGGCTCGGCGGGCTACGGGAAGACCTTTCTGACGCTCGACAACGGGTTCAAGCGCGAGGATTCCGTGAAGGACATCGCCACCGTGATCGCCTGGGTCGCGCGGAACCCGGACTTCGACCGCAGCCGCATCGCCGTGACGGGCGGCAGCTACGGGGGCTACATGAGCCTGGCGTGCATGATCATGTATGCGGACATCCTGCGCTGCGGCGTGGACGTGGTGGGCATCTCGAACTTCGTGACCTTCCTGAACAACACGCAGGACTACCGCCGCGACCTGCGCCGGGTGGAATACG
>CAZOCL010000311.1:0-7948 GCA_964578245.1 uncultured Klebsiella sp.
CATAGCTGCAAGGAACCGCACGCTGCTTGCCCATCGGTTTGCCCTTCCACCAATGGGAGCGGTTGAACAATTCGTCGTAAGGGGGGCGAAGGTGCCAAGTGTAATGCGCCCGGAACGCCTGCCAAGATTCCTTGGAGCGCGCAGTTCTCACCTTCATGGGCGCACCGTAACGACGAGGCAACTCGCAAGCAACCTTGAAGCCAGTCAGGCGGACTGCCCCGCGCCAATGCATTTGGCGCACAGCCATTGCCCCGCCGGATAGGCGATAACGGGAAGCCAGAGTAGCGACCAGTTCGCGCTCTTTACTTCGCTGAACACCAGCAGCGCGGTTACGGCGGCGGAAATCAGTGCGGCAACTGGAGGCCCAAAACTCAATCCAACTGCGGTTTTCGATACTTGCACCATTTCATGCGAGTTGACCGTGTCGAGAGTTAGTGGCCCGCTCCAAAGGATAATCAGGTTGGGATTGAAAAAGACGCCTTCCGCATACATCCACGCAAACACACCGAGTAGCGCACACTGCCAGTCAAACGCCACCCAAAGCAGGATGAACTGCCCGGCGCGCAACAGGTTGGCCAGACCAAATAAAGAATAGACGAGTTGCTTTCGGCTCCGCAGTTGGATGCTCATGAAGAGGAAGCCCATCACTGACGCTTTCTTTGGATCGCAACTGTCTAAACATGTGGGGTGGCATTGCCAGATCTGTGCCAGGACAGCGAAGGGCATCGTGAATGAGGAGATCCCGAAAACTACTACCAAGGTGAGCCCGAATCGCTCGAAACCAAGCCACCACGCGAGCAACAACAATGGAACGCCCCACAAGCAGCAGGTAAAAAGATGATAAATGAACATCTCCTTGCGCTCGACTCCAACTGGGATACCAAACGCGGCGCAACATTCGGAACACATCGAGCCTTTGTCAGCATGGCGACCGCAATAATTACATTCCGGCCGAGGAGACGTTTGCAGAGGCAAAGTGGCGGACGGTGCTTGCCCCGGGTGCGCCGTAGTGGTCTGAATCGAAGTCGCAGGCGGCGGAACCGGTAAGGACACCTGCGATGGAAGTGTAGGTCCGTTGAGAACTTGCTGCAACGGCTGCCACTCCGTCAGCCCTTCATGCCATGACGAGTCGGCGAGGCTCACCATTCCAGAGTCGAGCATCGAATTGATTTGGTCCTCCGAAAATGGCCCGGTTGCCTTTCCTGACTTGGCGATGAAAATGCCGCTAGAGACTTTCCGGCGGGTTGCACTGACCGACGCCGGAACAGGCCGAACGTAGCTCGTGAGCGAAATCTGGTGCCGGTCCAGATACATTCGCTTCAGTTCAGCCGCCCGGTATGACTTGAATGCGTCATCCGTAGCGAAGAGTCGTTCCTTAAATTCTTCAAACGGAACCTGATCGGGATGTTGCAGGATTGATTCTGGTTGACGGACTGGTGCCAGCCGGTCCCATGCGGCGCTTGCGGTTGGCCCCGGCGATTGAGGCGGAGCGTCGGTGATAAATGGTTTTCGGCAGTGGGGGCACTTCAGCCGCACCCCCAGATGTTGAGGTTCGACCGAAACTTCCACCCCACAGTTCGGACAGATGAACACCGTTGCGCTCATGCGGCTTTCAGTTACCCCGTGCTCTGATCTCTCAGGCGATGCAAGCCGCTGGAAACCCATGCCGTCAAGCGGCGAGTTTCGTCTCAACGTGACTCGGCGCTGACTCTGCCGAAGTGCTCCTGCGCTGCCGCATCCTCCCGAGGCTGTCCCTCAAGTCCGGCTGTAGCGCGCTCAAGGCACTGAGCAATGGCTCCCTTGGAAAATCCTGCGGCCGGAAAAAAGCCCGCTCCACCAATTGCACCGCCCGCCTCGCCGGGGCGCAGGGCCGCCGCTTCCCGTCTTCCCAGCGCCGCAGAGTTGAAATATCTACCCCCAAGAGCGCGGCCAGCTTGCCCCGGGTCAACTCGCGTTCCTTGCGTATCCGCAGCAAGGTCCGGCGCGTTTCCACAGCATCGGGGAGCGCCGACTTCGCCACTTCCGCAATCAGACTGCTCGGCAAGTCACCGCTCCTGTGCGCGCACCGTGGAATGTCTGATTTCGGCATGGGCCAGTGTGCCACAAAGACACACTACTCGCAACCCGATTGGCCTCAGCACCTCATTTTGGCCCCTGCCCTCGGCAGCCAGGCGACACGTTTGAAGCAGCAGCATGGCCCTTCTAGGCGATCCCAGCCCGCACCGGTGCCAACTTTCCGCTCGTGCTCGCGGTGTCCAGCGGACTCCTGACGCCAAGGCCGGGCTTCTGCATGACATGCGTGTAAATCTGCGTGGTGGTCACGTCCGCATGGCCGAGCAGCTCCTGCACGGTGCGGATGTCGTAGCCGTTCTCCAGCAGGTGGGTCGCGAACGAATGCCGGAGTGTGTGCGGCGTCACGGGCTTCGCCAGCCCGGCCTGCCGCCCGGCGGCCTTGACCGCCCGTTGCACAGCGTCCTCCAGCAGATGATGTCGGCGCATTTGTTTCGACTGCCGGTCCACCGACAGGCTGTTCATGGCAAATACCCACTGCCAGCCCCACTCCCCGGCCGCCGCCGGATATTTCCGCGCCAGCGCCTCGGGCAGCCACACCATCCCGTGCCCGGCCTCGGTGTCAGCCGCGTGCACTTGCCGCCGCCGCACCAAGTGCGCCCGCAGCAGCTCCACCACTGATTCCGGCAGCATCGTCACCCGGTCCTTGTCCCCCTTGCCCGACCGCACCGTGACTTGCCGCCGGTCCACATCCACATCCTTCACGCGCAGCCGCAGCAGTTCCATCAGCCGCAGCCCGCTGCCATAGAGCAAACGGACGGGCAGTTGAAACTCCGGATGCACCGCAGCCAGCAGCTTTTTGATCTCCTCCTGGCTCAGCACCACCGGCAGCCGCTGCGGCCGCTTGGCCCGCTCAAAGGCCATCCCCTGCTCCAGTTCCACTCCCAGCACCTCCTCGTAGCAGAACACGAGCGCATTCAGCGCCTGGTTCTGCGTCGCTGCAGCCACCTTGCGCTCCACGGCCAGGTGCGAGAGAAACGCCTGGACCTCAGGCCCGCCCAGCTCCCGGGGATGCCGCCACTGCTCGCCCATTTTGTGGAACTGTAAGAACCGGCGCACCCAGCCCCAATAGGCTTCCTCCGTCCGGGGCGACAGGTGCCTGAACCGGCAGACCTCGTGCAACTGGTCCCGCAATCTCGCCTTGGGATTGGGCACCATGCGCTCGCGCGGTGCGGTTTTTGCCGGAACGGTATTGGTGCCGCTGTGCATGGTGGAACTGGGTGGAATCTTGCTAGACAGGCCCAAATCCGTCAATACACTGCCGCCATGCCCACCCGAACCGCCACTTTGCTAGACCGCAAAGTGCGGTCGAATCCCTGTTAGGTGGCAATCACACGCTATGCTTTTAGCAACACTAGCTATCCTATTTATTGTTTTGGCGATCATTGCGGCGCTCGTCGCTGCGTGCGCTTTTGCAGCTCTCACTTTCGTCGTTGGTCTAGCGCTTCGTTCTTCGCGTTATGAGTGGCTTTCGCCTTTTCTCATTTGGATTCCGAGCTTGGCAGCGGCCTTTGCGGTATCATTCACTGCATACTCTGCTTACGCTCTGGCTCATTCGTGGTCATTTCCGGAGAATCCGTTGGAGTATCTTATAGCACTGATTCTTGGAGAGGCATTGAGTATCGGCCTTGGGTTCGCTATTGCTATTCGCACCAGGAGAAATAGAGAGTTAGAGGTGAATCATGCCATCTAACCATGCGCTGCAGCGAACCCGGCGGGAGCGTCGCGGTTGCCATCGTTGCGTCCCGCGGGCCGGGTCGCTGAGCTTTTGTCGTTAGGCCGCTTCACACGCCAGCACACATGAAATACCTTTTTGCATTCCCGGACGCGGCGATGTGCAGATCGTTTCGACGCGCGCTGGAGGCGAGAGACATTGTCTGCGAGATTCGCACAGCATCCGAGTTCCCGGACGGCACTCAGGGTCCGGAGCTTTGGGTTCGTGACGAGGATCACGAGAGAGCGGAGCGTTTAGTCGCTGAGTTACAGAGCGAGCGATGAGCACACAACGGCCTAACCATGCGCTGCAGCGAACCCGGCGGGAGCGTCGCGGTTGCAATCATTGCGCCCCGTGTGCCGGGTCGCTGAGCTTGGGTCGTTAGGCCGCTACACGCCATGAGCGCAGCCATCAAGATTGCGATTTCAGACGAGCCGACATCCGACATCGTCCATCGCTTCCGCAATTTCGGAGAGGACGTTTACCGCTCGTTGCGAGATACGTGTTCAGTCAGCATTGAGGAGGTGGACGCCTCCACTACGAGTTTCACCGTTCGGGACATTCATCGTCGCGACCTCGGCGATGTCACACAGACCATCAAGCGCGAGTTGAAGCGACACCACTTTGATTCGTCTGCGACACTGACCAGATTATGAGAGACGCGACACAACGGCCTAACCATGCGCTGCAGCGAACCCGGCGGGAGCGTCGCGGTTGCAATCGTTGCCTCCCGTGCGCCGGGTCGCTGAGCTTGGGTCGTTAGGCGACTATGGGCTACCTCATCTTATCTGTGTTGGCGGCGGTAGGGTTACTTGCAAGCCTAGCATGTCATCTCATGGGGTGGTTACAGGTCGAGCCGCCGTGGGGTAAGTCGGTATTTCTACCCCACATCGGCATCTTCGTAGTTTGGGTTCCGCTCGTCATCTTTGCGAATCGCACGATGCCAAAGCCGGGACGCGGCAACTTCGAGCATCTGCTCGCTGAGTTACCTCGATGGGTGCGATTCGCCACAGGCGGGTTGTTCGTATACGCGCTACTCAATTTCGCTTATTTTATTTATTGCACGCACCAGTATCCGAGGCATGGCGTTCCGTTTCCTGTCAAGCTTCGAGGCTTTTCAGGACACTGGATGATGTTTTATGGTATCGCGTCAGCAGGCTTTGTGGCGCTTGCGCGCCTAGCCCGAAAGCGGAGACAAAATGAAATCGTCGCCTAACCATGCGCTGCAGCGAACCCGGCGAGAGCGTCGCGGTTGCAATCGTTGCGTCCCGTGCGCCGGGTCGCTGAGCTTGGGTCGTTAGGCCGCTTCCGATGCATCCCACCGTCGCGTTTCATTTTCTGAAGTACGACTGCCTGATCATGCCATTTGCGGTAGGAGGTATCATGCCGCGTTATTCGTGGAGTCACTCAGCGCTCATCGCCTACTCGGAAGAACCGAAAGTTGCGGGCAAGAAGCTGCGGGAGGTTATGGAGGCGGCGTCAGCTCTCGTCCGCAGTCCGCTCGACACAGACTACTCCGAAGCGTCCAAAGAATGGAGCCAGCGCCATTCGGAGTATTTTGATTCTCCGCTTTACGGCAGCATGGTGCTTCAGAACAAACAGTGGACCATTTTCTGTGGCAACGATTGCTCACCGCGGCTTCCGACATTGTTGCCTGCTGTTCCAAAAGACGAGGCAGCAGGTCTTGCTTTTCTTGAGTTGCGGCGTGAGTTACAGACGTTACATGACAACGGGGCCTAACCATGCGCTGCAGCGAACCCGGCGGGAGCATCGCGGTGGCCATCGTTGCGTCCCGTGCGCCGGGTCGCTGAGCTTTTGTCGTTAGGCCACTTCACGCCATGACTCAGACTCAGATGCCAGACGATGTGCGGCACGCCTTCCTGAAGATTCTTTACTACACCCTCGTCAGCATCCGATCGACGAAGGACACAGAGCTCACTTTCGCGTTGTCCGACCACGCGCACAACATTCCCGGCCTGATTGACCGTTACACACCAGAGATATTTCGATATTATTGGGAGGTCGAGCGTCCGTGCTTTCTGCGAGCGATGGAGCGGCTTGGTCAGCCGTTCGGTTCGTTTCAGGACCACTGGACAGTTCTTGAGAGGCATTATGAGAGTTTACAGACTGTGGCCTAACCATGCGCTGCAGCGAACCCGGCATGGCGTCGCGGTTTGCAGTCGTGGCGTCCCGTGCGCCGGGTCGCTGAGCTTGGGTCGTTAGGCGGCAGTGAACGCCATGCACACTCGAACACACAGCTTCGCAGTTTTCCTGCTCGCGGGATTCATCGGCGCGTTTGTGACGGCTTTCGCCTTCATCGCTATCATTCAGTTCACGTTGCCACCTACTGATGGAGCGTATGGACAGGGTATCTTTGCTACACTTCGCGACCCGGTTGTTCGCGCCATCGCCATACCGGTTGTTCTTGTATCAGGCGCGGTCGCCACGCCATTGCTTTACTTCTGCCTTCGGCATCGCCGCATCACTGTTGCGTTGCCTATTGTGTTTGGTTCAGTTCTTGTAGCTGTCGCGTTCACCACGCCGCTGTCACAGTTGCTTGGATTGTTGAGTGGCTTTTCAGCGTTGGTCGTTTCATGTATTGTCTGCACGCGTATCCGAGCCACGAGTTATGAGACTTCACATGATGCCGCCTAACCATGCGCTGCAGCGAACCCGGCGAGAGCGTCGCAGTTGCAATCATTGCGTCCCGTGCGCCGGGTCGCTGAGCTTGGGTCGTTAGGCCACTTCGCACCATGACCGAGCATGACATCACACGGATTGAGTCGAGCCTCGGCATCCGGCTTCCGTCCGACTATCGCCAGTTCATCCTTTCATCGTCGGCTGGCGGCATTTTCTCGGACGCAGAGCAGGCCATCGCGACGAACGAGAGCTGTCGGCAGATGAGTTGGCTTGGGCGTCCACTCGACCGAGCGTTTTACATCTTCGGCGTGGACGAGGCAGGCAGAGAGTTGTTTCTGGATTTGGATTTTCCAGAGCCGCCAGTTATGGTTGCGGACCATGAGCATCAGCGCGGCACAGTGCTGGCACAGACATTCGGAGATTGGATTTCCAGATATGACGTGGCCTAACCATGCGCTGCAGCGAACCCGGCGGGAGCGTCGTGGTGGCCCTCGTTGCGTGCCGTGGGCCGGGTCGCTGAGCTTGGGTCGTTAGGCCGCTTACCATGTCACAGTCACTCAAGCATTTGATTTCCGAGCGAGGCTTTGACAGCTTTCGGGATGGGCTGGAGGCGCGATTCAGAGCGCATAGCCTGAGTTTTCGCATTCACTACTCCGAAGGTTCTCCGCTTCCTTCATTGCTTGTTGGTCTTGAGAATGCAGAGCGTGCTGGCGAGGTGTGCGTTTGGGAGAGCGGCCATTGCGACATCACCGCCGGTTCGGTTACTGATGGCGCAAAAGACAGACACGTCGTTCTTGAGACCGCCGAGGGATTTCATGAGCAGCTTGCAGCTTTATTTCTATATGTTACCAAGAATGAGTGGACACCAGCGGCCTAACCATACGCTGCAGCGAACCCGGCATGGCGTCGTGGTTGGCAATCATGGCGTCCCGTGCGCCGGGTCGCTGAGCTCGGGTCGTTAGGCCGCTTCACACCCCATGAAGAGCAACGACATCATTCTTCGGTCAGTGATTCTCGCTGTCGTGGCGGGTGGTTCGCTCTTCTTTTTCACGACTGCTCTCCGTTCTCCGGCCTCTTTGTCTCGCGCATATTCAGGCACTTCGTATCCGCAGGTCGGTGTCAGTCTTTTCTGGGAGCGGGACGTCGTTGTCGTCCGAGTCGATGAGCGAGAGGAGAGAGTGCCGCTCAGTCAGATTGCGACTTCGCCGATTTATCAGGAGGCCATCGGCAGGATTCCCGCGTCTGAGCTTCCTGCGGCGACCACAGTGCGTTGGTCGCGAGTTCTGCGTTATTGGCTTCCTTTGACAGCGCTCACCTGGTGGGTGCTCTTTCGTTTATGGCAGCCGCCCCGGCCGTATATCGAGGGAGGTTCAGTCGCATGACAACGCGGCCTAACCATGCGCTGCAGCGAACGGCGGCCTCGCACTACTGTTCCAATCGGCGCGTCTCGTGGCCGCCGTCGCTGAGCTTGGGTCGTTAGGCCACCTTGCGTCATGTCAGCCAGCACCACCATTGATACATCAA
>CAZOCL010000312.1:0-7938 GCA_964578245.1 uncultured Klebsiella sp.
CATGCGTTGGCCGGGCTTGGTTCTGCCTGGGAATTCAGGAAGCGAAGGCCGCCCGGCGCGAGCGGCGAGCACCCTGCCAACCGTGCGAATCAGTGTCAAAGCTGGATTTTGTCAAATCGTGCCCGGCGCGGGCGCATTGCCTTTCCCGGCCCTTCCCGCTACCTTGCCGGCATGGACAAACGCCCGCGTCCGTCCACCGACCCCGGACTCGAACGCCACATCCGTGAGCTGATCGCGCTCAAGGGCGGCGGCCACAACGAGGACCTTGTCACCGACCTCATCCAGCAGTCCCTCAAGCTGCTCCACGACGTGGAAGACCGCGGGGACGTGCGGGTCATCCAGACCGCCGTGCGCGAATTGCGCTACGCCTACAAGCTCTTCGCGCCCTACGCGGGCAAGCGCAAGGTCACCATCTTCGGCTCCGCCCGCACCGCGCCCGCGTCGGTCGAATACCAGCAGGCGGTCGAGTTCGGCCGCAAAATTGCCGACGCGGGCTTCATGGTCATCACCGGCGCGGGCCCGGGCATCATGCACGCCGGACATGTGGGCGCGGGGGCGGAACGCAGCTTCGGCGTGAACATCCGCCTGCCGTGGGAACAGTCCGCCAACCCGGTCATCGCGGAGGACAAGAAGCTCGTCACCTTCAAATACTTCTTCACGCGGAAGCTCATCTTCATCCGCCACTCGGACGCCATCGCGCTGTTCCCCGGCGGCTTCGGGACCATGGACGAGGCATTCGAAGCGCTCACGCTCATGCAGACCGGCAAGAGCCAGCTCATGCCCCTCGTGCTGGTGGACCGGACCGGCGGCACCTACTGGAAGACCTGGGACAAGAATGTGCGCGAGCACCTCCTCCGCAACCAGCTCATCTCCAGCGAAGACCTGGGCCTCTACCACATCACCGACAACGTCGAAGAAGCGGTGCGGCACATCGCGCGCTTCTATCGCAACTTCCACTCCACGCGCTTCGTGCACGACCTGCTGGTCATCCGGCTCAAGCACCCGCCCACGCTCTCCGGCCTCGCCGCGCTGAACGAGGACTTCGCGGACATCGTCACGGGCAAGCCCTTCCACGTCATCCAGCCTACGCTTGAAGAAGTGGAGGATGCCGAGCATTTGGAACTGCAACGCCTCGCCTTCGGCTTCAACCGCCGCGGCTACGGCCGGCTCCGGCAGTTGATCGATGTGCTGAACCAGCACTGAGCGGCCGCGCCTCCGTAGCCGCCGAGGTGACAAGGTGGAAGCGCGACCAGGCCGTTGCGTCCGCCTCCTCACATGGGCGGCTACGCGAACCGTCAGGGCGCTTCGACCAGCTTGTAGAGCCGCAGGCCTGCGCCGCCCGCCGCCGGGTCCAAGATCTTGAGCGCGCCGTTCTCGACGATCAGCGCGTTGGGCAGGAGCGTCCATGCGCCGCCCAGGTTCGCCGTGACATATACCTGATACTTCGCCGCCTGAGCGGCCGTGACCGGGGTGCCGTCCACGTTGCGCACCACCAGACGCGGCGAGCCATCGGCCGCCCGCTCGATGCCGGCAACATTGAGGCCCGCAGGCAGGATCACATTGAAACTGCCGTTGACGTAGCTCGCTCCGAGCACCTCTGCGTTCACATCCGCGATTTCGCGGACCACCGGTGAATCTCCGGTCAAGCTGATGGCCGTGGTCCCGGTCCCCGTCACGTTGAAGGACAGCGTGAGGATGGTCTGCGTGCCCGCAGCGATGGTGCTGCCCGCCGGCATTGCCAGCACGAAGCCCACCTTGCCAGCGGCCGCCTTCAAGCTGTTGACCGTGAGCGAACCACCACTGGCACCGCTGCCCGTGGTGGCACCCACATAGGCCAGTGCCGTCGGGTCGAAGTTCAGGCTCAAGCTGATGCCCGACTCGTTGCCTTGGGAATCCAGCTGCACGGTGATCGAATTGACACGACCGGCGACGAGGCTCCCGCTGACAACCCGGACGGTGCGCGCCCCAGCCGGCAAGGCCGCCGGCGCATGCAAGGATGCGCTTACCGTCGTCGGCCCGCCCACCGTGCCCGGAGTATCAAGTCCGGCCGCAAAGCGGATCGCCTGCACATAATCCGCCACCGAGATGACGCCATTGCCCTTGGTGGCGAGCGGCGCGCAGTCGGCGCGCTGGAACTCGCCGCCCGTGCCCGTGCTCGGCGTGTCGAGGCCGGCGGCGAAGCGCCCGATCTGGATCGCGTCGCTGACCGACACGCTGCCGTTGCCATAGGGACGGGAGGAGACGTCGCCTTCGAGCGTGCTCGGGGTTCCCACGACGCCGGTCGCGATGGTCACACTGCCGTCCACGAAGACGAATGGCATCGTATTGGCCGACGCATCGGTGATCTCACGGCGCGTGGTCGCATCGGTGAAGGTGACCGGCGTGGAGCCGAGTGCGGCGGCCGGATTCACGGCGAAGGTGACCAGCAGCAGTTCGTTGGTCCCGCTGCTGAACGGATCACCAACCGGCCGGCCGAGCACGAAGCCCAGGCGACCGCTGCCCGCACCCGTCGCGTTCTCCGTGAGCGTCGCGCCGCTGCCGTTCGCACCCAGCCCGGTATTGCGATAGGTCAGCTTGGTGCTGTCAAAGTTCAGCGTGAAACCCACACCGGATTCCGCACCCGTGGCCTTGAACAGGATGGGCACGGTCAGCGTTTCACCCTGCCGGCCAGCAGGCGTGGTGGCGGAAATGAAGACACGCGTGTTTACCTCGACGATGGTGATGATGAAGGTCTGCGCGACGGCGGTGTCCACGCCACCATTGGTCGTGCCGGCGTTGTCGCGCGCCACGACCGTGACGATGACCCGGCCAAAGCCGACCGCCGCCGGGGTGAAATGCAGCGCACCGGGGGTCGCCGTGCCCGTCCCGTCAATGTAGGGCTGCACGGAGAACAGCGCGGGATTGCTGTTCGTCACGGCAAACGTGACGGTCTGGGAATTCTCGTCCGCCGTGGGGCCGCCCAGAATGTTGGCGGCCAGGTTCGGGACCGTTTGCGGCCCGGAGCCTTCGAGAGCCGAAACGGTGGGCAGGACGATCGCCAGCGAATGGTTACACCCAGCCGCGATGGCCACGACATCTCCCAAGCTGACCAGCACTGCGGCGTTGGTGTAGTCGATGACGGAGCTGCTGCCCAACTGGCCGTAATAGTTGTCGCCCCACGCCCACAGAGTCCCATCCGACTTCAGCGCCATCGAATGATAGTTGCCGCCGACGATCGCCGACACGCCGGTCACGCGAAGCACCGCCACCGGGGCGTTGGTGTGGTCGGAGTCTGAACCATCGCCCAGCTGCCCGTAGAAGTTGTCGCCCCAGGCCCATGCGGTGCCGTCCGATTTCATCGCCAAGGAGTGGTAATAGCCGGCCGCGACGGACACGATGTTCGTGAGGCGAAGGACCGCCACGGGAGCATTGGTCGAAATCTCCGTGCCGTCGCCCAACTGCCCATAATCGTTCTCGCCCCAGGTCCATAAGGTCCCGTTGGACTTCACTGCCAAGGAATGCGAATCACCAGCGGCGATGCCTGTCACATTCGTCAGGCCGCTGACCTGCACCGGGGAGTTGGTCGCGGTGGTGGTGCTGTTGCCAAGCTGGCCGGCGATGTTTTCACCCCAGGCCCACACGGTCCCGTCCGCCTTCAGGGCCAGCGAGTGGGCATAGCCGGCGGCAACGGCCACCACGCTGGTGAGGCCGACCACCTGCACCGGCGCGTTGGTCGCGACGTTGGTGCCGATGCCCAGTTCACCGCTGCTGTTGTTGCCCCAGGCCCACACCGTCCCGTCCGCCAAGGCCGCCAAAGAGTGGCCGGAGCCGGCCGCGATGGCCGCCACGTTCGTCAGCCGCTGGACCTGCACCGGGACAAAGGTGCTGGTGCCCGTGCCGTCGCCCAACTGTCCCGAAGTATTGTCACCCCAGGCCCACACGGTCCCATCCGCCTTCAGCGCCAAGGAATGGAAATAGCCGGCGGCGACCTTGGTGAATCCGGCGGCGTTCAGGATTGCCGCCGGCAGGTTGACGACCGGGCCGTTGGAGCCCAGCCCCAGGGCGCCGGTGTTGTTGTCACCCCAGGCGAAAGCGTTGTAATTCGAGGCGCTCGTGCTCCCGGTCAAGAACGTGAAACGCGGCGCGTCGTTCACCGGCCGCAACGTGATGGTGAAGCTGTTCGTGCTGAAGTCCACGCCGCCGTTGGCCGTGCCGCCGTCGTCCTGCACCAGCACGGTCACGGTCGCGGTGCCCACGGCGTTGGTGGCGGGCGTGAAGGTCAGGGTGCCGCCGAACGACACGGCCGGCTGGACACTGAACAGCGAGGGGTTGCTGACGCCCACCACGACAAGGTTCGTGACGGTCTGGTAGTTCTCGTTGGTCGGGCCGACCGAAGTGCCGGCGATGATAGTCCCGGTGAACGCGCTGGAGTCCTCCAGCACCGACACGTTGTTCGTCGTGAAGGTGATGCTCGGCGGATCGTTCACCGGCAGGAAGGTGACGAAGAAGGTGTTCGTCACACCGTCGACGCCGCCGTTGGCCGTGCCGCCGTTGTCACGGAGCGTGGCGGTGACAAAGCCGGAGCCGTTGGCGTTGGCCACGTTGCCCAGCGTGAGGGAGAGCGTGCCCGCCGGGAAGTTCGTGTTCGCGAGGCTCGCGACCGGCGCAGGCAGGAGGGCGGTGTTGCCCGAACTGGCCGAGGCCGTGAGCACCTGGGCGGACTCCTCGGGCGAGCCAGCGTGCGTGCCGGGGAACGCGAGCACGTAGGGACCGCCATCTTCCAGCAAGGTGACCGCCGGGAGGCTGCTGGCCAGCCGCACGTTGTCGAGCAGCAGGCTGATGCCCAAGGGGCCGTAGCCGTAGTTATAGCTGTTGAACGCGCGGAACGCGACGCGCACGGTCGTGCCGGCAAAGGCGCTCAGGTCCACGCTGCCGAACCGCGGGCCGGTGTCCTCATTGCGCGTGCCCTCGGGCATGCTGAACACGAGATTGCTGGCCAGGAGAATGGCTGAACCACCGGCCTGCTCGATGACCACCTCGAAGGTGCCGGGCACATTGGTGCCGTCGGGGCGGATCGGGGTGGAATCCTGCCGGTTCCACGCCAGCCGGTAATCGAACCGCAGCACTGGCTGGTTGGACGAGATGGTCACGTCCTGAGCCAGATAGAAGCTCTGCGGGATGAAGGCCGCCAGGCCGCGACCGCCCTCAGTGGGCGCGTTGGTGAGCGGAGCGGGAAAGATGGTTTCCCCCGCCGTGAGCACCCGGACATTCTGGACGTTCGGATCAGTGTAGTTGATCCAGCCGGTGAGGTCCCCGGTCTCGAAGCCGCCGTTGTTCAATGGCGTCGAGCTGTTGGTGAAGCTGCCAAACGCGACCAGACCGCCCGGCGTGGAACGGAAGACATCCACCTGGTTGGTGAGCATCACCGGCGCGTCGTTCACCGGGTTGACCGTCACGGTGAAGGTGTTGGTCGTAGCCGCCACGCCGCCATCCAGGGTGCTGCCCATGTCATTGGCGATCACGGTGATGACCGCCGTGCCGCTCGCCCGGGGCGCGGGCACCAGGTGAAGCTGCGCGGTGCCGGAGAGAATGTTCGTGTAAACGACGACCACGTCGCGGATCACGTTGGTGTCGCTCGAGGTCGCGGTGAGGACGTTGGTCACCAGGATGCCATTGCCATAATAGTTGTAGGCGAAGGCGAGTTCATTGCGCGGCCCGAAGGACACGCCCGACAGATACACGGTGCGGGTCTCATCCTCGTTCATTGTCAGTGACGTGATGGAACGGCTGGCCGGAACCATCCGCACGTCATCCATCAGGAAGGCGCCGCTCGTGGCCCCAATATTGAAAGTGTTGGGGTCAGGCTCGGGAACTTCCCAGTCAAAGCACAGCCGCACCCTTTGACCGGCAAAGGCGGCCAGGTCCACAAAGCCCAGCTTCACGCCCTGCGAATAATCAGGGAAGCCCGAATAATAGTCGACATGTCTCGAGGTGGTCTGCGGCAGCGCCGTGACCACCGGCACGTTCAACAGCGCAGCACCGCCGCCGACCGGCTGCACGGAAACCCGGAAAACCCGCGGCTTGGTGAAATTCGTCAAGTAATAGGTCATGTCCCAGGCCACCTCGTAGCTGAAGGAAAGCACCGGCTTGGCCGCCGTCACGGTGATTTCCTGATACATCCGGTTGGTCTCTCCGCCCGGCACCAGCGTGCAGAAGGGCTGGGCCATCGCATTCATCCCGTGAAACAACTGCGGTTGAGCGATCATGCCAAATCCGGAGTAACCAAAAGTTCGGAAAACCTTGGCAATCGCCGGGTAGGGCGCGACGGACCCAAGATTCGTCACGGTCCACCCAGGAGGGACCGCATTGGTGAAGTAGTTGGTGGAAAAAGTGATGGCTCCCTCGAAGCTCCCGTCCACCACGCCCGGGGCGGAGCCGTCCGTCAACAGCATGGTCGGCGGATCATTGACCGGAGCGATGCGGATGCTGAAAAAGTTCGTCGCCGAGATGTTGGTGCCGCCAAAATTGGTGCCGCCGCTGTCCATCACGTAGAACTGGAAGAAGGCCGTCCCGAACACATCCTTCGCCGGGGTGAAGGTCAGGATGCCGTCCGGGTTGATCGCCGGCCCTTCCACGAAGAGCGACGGGTTGTTGTTCGTGAGAATAAAAAACGAGAAGGTCTGGTTGGTCTCGTTCGGCGCACCCGGATACACAGGGATCGAATTGGAATAGGTCGGATCATAATGCTGGGTGAGCGAATACCGTTGCAACCAGTTCGTCACCCGCTGCGGCCCGGAATCCTCGAGCACGACCACGGTATCCGGCCCATTCTGACCCGGCCTGACACTGACAACGGGCTGGTTGTTCACGGACAGGACGGTGATGGTGAGCGTGGCCACCGTGGTGTCCGCCCCGCCGTAGTTGGTGCCCGCGTCATCGTGCGCCACCACGGTCACGACGTTGGTGCCGAACAGGTAGGGCTGCAGGGCGAAGGACAAATTGCCCGCGAGGTTCAGTGTCGGCTGGCTCAAAAAGAGGAAGGGGTTGCTGTTCGTGATGGTCAGCGTGAGCCCCTGGCCAAACTCGTTGGTCGCCCCAGGGTGGACGATCGCGTAGTTGTTGCTGACAATGGTGGGGGTGGAGTAGTCGGCTTCCCGCACGACGAGGTTGTTCGTCGGGAACAACACCACCGGCGCGTCATTCACATTCGTCACCGTCAGGACAAAGCTGTTCGTCACCGCGTTCACGCCCCCGGCCGCCGTGCCGCCGTTGTCCGTGACAATCACACTGATGACCGCCGTGCCGTTGGCGTTGGTCAGGGTGGTGAAGGACAGCGTGCCGGTGGTGAGCCCGGCGTAGCTGATGCCAAAGGTCTCAACGAGCGACGGGTTGTCCGAAACGGCTGAGACCGTCAGGGTCTGCCCGCCCTCATGCGCCGCGCCAGGCCCGATGCCGGAGAGGCTCACGGTCTGCACGCCCGCGTCTTCCAAGATGTTGACCGCCGCGAGCGGGTTGAGCGTCGGGGCCGCGTTCGTCACCACCGTGAGAACCGCGTTGGAACTCGTCGCGTTGCCCGACAGATTGCTCACGAAGGCCGTGTAATTGCCCGCATCCGTCAACTGCGCGTTGTTGAGCACCAGCGTCGTATTGGTCTGGTTCAGGAGGTCCACCCCGCCCTTGCGCCACTGGTAGAAGAGCGGCGGCGTGCCGATGGCGGCCACGTTGAAGGTGGCGGTGGTGCCGATGGTCACCGTCAGATTCGTCGGGTGCGAGACGATGGTCGGCGCGGGCGGCTGGTAGATGAAGGCCGCGTCCGCCATGCCGATGAGTTCCTCGCCGTAGTTCGGGTTCGCGCTGAACTGCGAGACGGACTCGTTGTGGAAGAACCAGCGGCCGTTGGTGACGCCCACGGTGAAATTCGCCATGTCGTTCAAGTTGTTGAACGTCGCCACGGTGGCC
>CAZOCL010000313.1:0-4689 GCA_964578245.1 uncultured Klebsiella sp.
ATCATGCGCAGGAAGTTCTCGCAGCTTTGGGCCATCCCGCCAAAGGAATTCACCGTGTCCCGCTCGGCGAAATCGTTGGTGACCACGAGCACCTCGCCGAGCTGGCTCAGGCGGTAGGCCGCGCGCTCGATCATGTCGTCCGCCGTCTGGCCCGCGCGGGAGTAAAGCACCTCGACCTCACGCGTGGAATGCGTCTGCGGCGTGCCCTTCGGCGCGCCCGAGCCGTCGAAGAAGATCGTGACAGGCGTGCCGGTGGCATCGTGATACTGCGTGAGCTGCTGGATGAGCGCCTCGCGCGCGGCCGCCGAGTGCCGCGCGCGGCCCGGAGCCAGTTCCGGCCAGGCGTGCAGGAGGCTGAAGCCATCCACGAGAATGCGGAGCAGAGGCACCGCCATAAAGTAGCAGCGGACGAAGGGTCGGAAAGCCCAATTTCCACCTCGGCAGCGCCGCCACCGCTGGACCACCGTGACACGATGAACCCAGCGCGGGGCTGCGCAGCAGCTCCCCTGCGGTCATCGTCACTGTGGCCCAACTTGGTGTCTGGCCCTGCGTTGCGGGGAGAGCCTGCGTCGTGACCGGCGGGCAGGTGAAAGCAAAGCGGCTGGACGGGAAGCCGTGAAGCCTGCCCGGTTCGTCATTTTGCCCTGGCTCCGGCACGCCGCTGTTCGCTCGCGCGGATCATCTCGGTGAGGTCCGCCGCCGGCCGGATCTCGAAGGGGCCGGCCTTCACGCCTGGATGCTTCGACATCAACTGGATCGCATGGTTCAGGTCCCGGGCTTCCAGCATGAGGATGCCCCCGATTTGTTCCTTCGTCTCGGCATAGGGGCCGTCCGTGATGGACACCTGGCCATTGACCCAGCGCAAGGTCGCGGCTGCTTGCGGGGGATACAGCCCTTCGCCGCCGGCGAAGTGGCCGTTCTTCCGCAGCTCATCATCGTAGGCCAGGCACTCGTCCACCATCGCGTTGCGCTCGGCTTCGGACATGGTCGGGAACTTGTTCGGATCAATGTATCCCAGGCAGATGTATTTCATAATTGTCGGTTGTTTCGATGGTCTTCATTTTGACCATCTCAAAGGATGGTCGATTGAGATGCCAGGAATTCGACAACACCCTTCACATTTTCCCGTCCAATTCCCGAAGCCGGCTGGCGAGGAATTTGCGTTCCGGCTCCTGCTGCGTGAGCGCCAGGGCGCATGCGTAGGCCATGCGGGCCTCGGCTTGCCGGCCCAATCGCCGGCATAAATCGGCCCGGGCTGAGTGCGCGAGGTGGTAGCCGCTCAACTCGCCGCGCGCGAACAGGGCATCGATCAGCGCCAGTCCGGCCTCCGGTCCATCCCGCATCGCCACCGCCACGGCGCGATTCAGCTCCACGACCGGTGACGGCTCGGCCCGTGCCAGGACGTTGTAGAGCGCCACGATTTGGGGCCAGTCGGTGACGGCGGCCTCGGACGCCTCGGAATGCACCGCGGCAATCGCCGCCTGCAGCGTGTAGGGGCCGAACCGCCGTGTCGACAAGGCCCGCTCCACCAGCGCCACCCCTTCGGCGATCTGGTCACGGTTCCACCGCGCACGGTCCTGCTGCTCCAGGAGGATTAATTCACCCGTGGGCGAGGTCCGGGCCGCGCGACGCGATTCCTGCAGGAGCATCAGCGCGAGCAACCCCAGCACCTCCGGTTCCGGCAACAACTCCTGCAGCAACCGCCCCAGCCGGATGGCCTCGCCCGAAAGGTCCGCCCGCGTCAGCGACGCGCCCGACGACGCGGAGTAGCCCTCGTTGAACACCAGGTAGACCACCTGCAGCACCGTTTCCAGGCGGCCGGGCAGTTCCTCCGCCGGCGGCACCTGATAGGGAATGCGCGCGTCGCGAAGCTTCGCCTTGGCCCGCACGATGCGTTGGGCGAGCGCGGGCGCGGTGGCAAGAAAAGCGCGGGCGATCTCCTCCGTGGTCAGACCGCACACCTCGCGCAACGTCAGCGCCACGCGGGCCTCCGGCGCCAGTGCCGGATGGCAGCAGGTGAAGATCAGCCGCAACCGGTCGTCGGCCACGCTCGCATCCGCCTCCCCCGCCGCGTGGCCGGCCGCGGTGGCCAGTTGTTCCGCGATCTGCGCCTGCGAGGCATCGAAGCGTGCCCGCCGCCGCAGCGCATCGATGGCCTTGAAACGTCCGGTCGAAACCAGCCAGGCGCGGGGATTGGCCGGGACGCCCTCCTGCGGCCAGCGTTCGAGCGCCGCGGCGAACGCATCATGCACCGCGTCCTCCGCCAGATCAAAATCCCCCAGCAACCGGATGAGCGTGGCGCGGATGCGGCCGGACTCCGCGCGATAAAGGGCATCCAGCCTTTCCCGGACTGGTTCGACTGGGCGTTCCGACATCGGCGGAAGGGTGTTGGCCGGCCCGGCCGGAACTCAATGCGAAACTCCTCGCAAAGGGCCCCCGGGCGGCAGCGGCAGCGGCGCTTTCGAGCGGACGAGCACCCGCCTTGAAACGAATAGGTTCCGTGCGTGCGAAAGCGGCGTCGCGCTGCGCTTGCCACCGCAGTCCAAGACACGCTGGCACATGACACGCGCCCCTTGCTCCAGTAGGTTTCACCATGAAACTGAAACTGGCCGCCAGAAAGCCCGAGTCGCCGGGTGTCACCTCGTTCATTTTCAAGCCCGAGGAGCCGCTCGTCTGGCAGGCCGGGCAGTTCCTGCACTACGTCCTCAATCATGAGGACACCGATGATCGCGGGTCCGACCGCTGGTTCACCATCGCCTCCGCGCCTTACGAGCGCCACGTCATGCTCACCACCCGCTTCGCCGCGAAGGAGGGCAGCACGTTCAAGAAGACCCTGAAGGCGTTGAAGGTCGGCGATGAAATCGAGGTTTCCGATCTGGACGGGGATTTCGTCGTGAGCGACCCGAAGAAGTCCTACGTCTTCATCGCCGGCGGCATCGGCATCACCCCATTTCGCGCGATCCTCAAGGAAGCGGCCCACGCGGGCACGCCGCTGCGCGTGACCCTGCTGTATGCGAACCGGAACCACGTCGCCGCCTACCGGGAGGAGCTGGAGGCGATGGCCAGACGAAATCCGAACTTCAAAATCCACTACCTCTTCAGCCCGCAACGCCTTGACCGACAGACGATCAAGCAACTCGTCCCGGACCTGAAAAAGCCGCTCTTCTACGTCTCCGGTCCCGAACCGATGGTCGAAAGCATCGGCAAGCTGCTGCAAGAAATGGGCGTGCCCAAAAAGCGAATCAAACAGGACTGGTTCCCGGGGTATCCGGCGGAGTGAAGGGGCTGCTCACAGTAATCAATGCACGGCTCGAAGCGGCAGACGCGCGGCGTTCACGCCGCTTCAACGTCCGCACGAACAGGACGCTCGAATTTTTCCACGGTCTCTCTACCATCGGTCATTGAAGGGGCATGAATCCCACGCTCCCTGCGCAATGGAATCACCGAAACCCATTCGCCGCACGCCGCCGAAGAATATTGGCCTGCTCGAACTCATTCGGGCCAAGCGCGAATGGGATTGGAAACCATCCGTTGCCGAATTAAAGAAAGGCTTTCGCGGCTGGCATCAACGCGGTTTCCTGCCGCACTTCGATGCGCCGGGCGTGACGCAGTTCGTCACGTTTCAACTTCACGATTCCTTTCCGATCACGCGCCGCGCGGAGTTTGAAGCGATTCTGAAAGAGCAGGACGATTCCGCCAAGCGCCGGAAACTTGAAGCCTGGCTGGATCGCGGACATGGCGAGTGCTGGCTTCGGCGGCAGGGCGTGGCAGAAATCGTTGAGAAGATTCTGCTCGAAGCCGATGGGCACGATTATCGGATGCAGGCATGGGTGGCCATGCCGAATCACATTCATCTGGTCGTGGACGTTTGGGAGGTTCCGCTGGTGAAGCTGATCAATGGCTGGAAAGGAATGTCATCGCGGATGTCAAATGTTCTGCTCGGTCGCAGCGGGAAATTCTGGCAGGAGGATTATTACGACACGCTCATCCGCGATGAGGCGCACTTGAAGCGCGCCATCCGTTACATCGAACATAATCCCGTGAAAGCGTATCTTGCTAAAGCCGTGCGCGAATGGCCGTGGTGCAGCGCCCGTCATCGCGACGAATACGAACGCCTGCCGTGGCAGCGCAGCCAGTAGGCGCGCGGCATTCATGCCGCTTCAACATGAGAAGTGCGGAAGACTCTCGAAATAGCGGACGCGCTGGCTGGACGAACGTTGAAGCGCCGTGAACGGCGCGCTCCGGAGCGCGGGCTTCAGCCCGCTTCAAGATGTGAAGTTCGACCGGCTCTCGAACAGATCGGGCGCATTGGATTGGCGGAAGTTGAAGCGGCATAAATGCCGCGCTCCGGGAGCAGCGGGAAGGAGCGCGACCTTCAGGTCGCTTCAGCGGGCGGATTCACGGGGGCGTTGGAGGAAATCTACGCGTGCTGGCTGGAGTGAGGTGAAGCGGCGTGAACGCCGCGCGCCGCAGGGCAACGCTGGCGCGACCACGTTGGCCCCCGGACTCGCGCAGCGCCGAGGACCGCGACCTTCAGGTCGCTTCACCGTGCGGATTCACGAAAGCGTTGGAGGGAATCCACATGTGCCGACGTTCGTAAGGTCAAGCGGCATAAATGCCGCGCGCCACGGAAGACGCTGGCGCGACCACGTTGGCCCCCGGACTCGCGCAGCGCCGAGGACCGCGACC
>CAZOCL010000313.1:4789-7930 GCA_964578245.1 uncultured Klebsiella sp.
TTCAGGTCGCTTCAACACGCGGATTCACGAGGGCGTTGGAAGTTCTGGACGTGCGCCGGCGTGCGTAAGTTGAAGCGGCGTGAACGCCGCGCGCCGCAGGGCAGCGCTGGCGCGAGCACGAGGGCTCCCGGACTTGCGCAGCGCCCAGGACCGCGACCCTCAGGTCGCTTCAACGTCCGGATTCACGAGGGCGCTGGAAGTTCTGGACGTGCGCCGGCGTGCGTGAGTTGAAGCGGCGTGAACGCCGCGCGCCACCGAAGCCGCTGGCGCGACCACTATGGCTCCCGGACTCGCGCAGCGTCTTGGAGTGCGCCAGCCATCTGGCGCTTTGGCGCAACACGGGGAAAACGGGAGACGGTGGGAAAGGTTGAGCGCGGACTACGAGTGCTAGCGGCCATTGTCAATACGTTCACTTGGCTTCGCTCTTGTGCATGCAACTAAAAGGAAAACCTGCCTATCCCTGACCTGACGTCTTCGAACGTGAATGCATCGCTAAATTTCTGAATCTCCTCGCGTGTCAAGTCCTTCGATTCCCTCTCAATCGTGACACTTAGGGTCGTCTGAGTAGGGCGCCGCAGGTTCTCCGCGAAGATGGAACATTGAAACTCAAATTGACCACTTTCAGATGCACCAACGTAAAACATCCCTTCAGAAAAGACTAAAAGATGAGGCAATGCTTTAGGTATGCTCCATGCGACTGAAAATTGCCCAGCTTCCTCCTGCACCGCGATGTCCTTTTGTGCAAATTTTGTGTGGGAGGCGAACATCGTCATTCCGTCGCCACCAAATTTGCTTGTGTGCAGTGGGCGACCGGGAAGTCCCTCGTCACCGAGAATAATCAGCTTTGATTGTGAGGTTGGCGTTAGTTTGACGCGAACATCATTGGCGGTTGCCCCGCCGATGTTTTTCAAGGCCAGACCGACGGGAATGAACAAAAGACCGAAACGCAGGAACTTTGCAAAATCCATCCAATACTCGGCCTCGCGAGTGAATCCTCGTTGGTTCGGAGTTGGGCAGAGATTGGCGAGTTCAGCACCTGGAACTGGCGATGTGTTTCTGGTGTGCCCACAAAGAGATGTTCCCACTTCCTTTGTGAAATTGCTGCCTCCAACTGTAGTCGGACGTTTAATCTGGGCGAACTGTAACTCCAAACAAGGTTCAGCATCTTTTGATGCCGACTGTTGTCCCCAGCGAACTAGCTCTTCAGGCGTAGCTTCACGTGTAGAACTACCCAGTCGGTAGTAAACCACGTTCCTGCGAAGCTTGCCATAATCGTTCTTGAGGAAAACAGGGCGCTCTTGAGCAGAAACATGCAGCACCCCAATCGAAACACCATCACAAGGAACGGCTTCGTAAGCGAATTTGATTGGCCGATTGGTTTTTGATGCGACGAATTGCTGAAGGTCGTGGTCGTTGAGGTGAGTCGTGATTCCGAGAACTTTCGCCCGCGAGCCTCGGGCTTCGTCCACTCCGATCAAGATGTAGCCGTCGCCGGTTTTATCTGCATTGGTGAGAGCAAGGATGTCCTTCAGTAACTCAGATTTCACCTCGTCCGGCGTCGCTCCACCGAAAGGATACTGCGCCTGCTTGAAATCCAAGTAGGTGCATTCGCTTTCATTCAGCAGTCGTTCTAAGAGTTCGGGTTTCACGGTCCAAACTAACCTCCATCTCAATTCTTCGCTCCCGCCAGCTCCTCCTCGAAGTCCACGATCTCTTTGATCTGCACCAGAAACCACCGGTCAATCTTCGTGAGATTGAAAATCTCCTCGATGGTGAAACCGGCGCGCAGGGCGTGGCGGATGAAGAAGATGCGTTCGGCGTTGGGCACGCTCAGCTTGCGGCTGATGACATCGCGCGGGAGGATGTCGCGGTCACCATAGACTTCGGTGCCCATGCGCCAGGGCTTGCCGTCGCCGCCCAGGCCGCTGCGGCCGATTTCGAGGGAACGGAGGCACTTCTGGAGCGATTCCTTGAACGTGCGGCCGATGGCCATCGCTTCGCCGACGCTTTTCATCTGCGTGGTAAGCGTAGGGTCGGCTTGCGGAAATTTCTCGAAGGCAAAGCGCGGAATCTTGGTGACGACGTAATCAATGCTCGGCTCGAAGCTCGCGGGGGTTTCGCGCGTGATGTCGTTCTTGAGTTCGTCGAGCAGATAGCCAACGGCGAGTTTGGCGGCGATCTTCGCGATGGGAAAGCCGGTGGCCTTGGACGCGAGCGCGGAACTGCGGCTGACGCGCGGGTTCATCTCGATGATGACCATGCGGCCGTTCTCCGGGCTGACGCCGAACTGGATGTTCGAGCCGCCGGTCTCGACGCCGACGGCGCGGATCACGGCGAAGCTCTGGTCGCGCATGATCTGGTATTCCTTGTCCGTGAGGGTCTGGATGGGCGCGACGGTGATGGAGTCGCCGGTGTGGACGCCCATGGGGTCGAAGTTCTCGATGGAGCAGATGATGACGCAGTTGTCGGCCTTGTCGCGCATCACTTCCATCTCGTATTCCTTCCAGCCGAGGAGGGATTCCTCGACGAGGATTTCGGAGACGGGGGAAAGCTCGATGCCGCGCTTGGCGATCTCCTCGAATTCCTCGCGGTTGTAACCGATGCCGCCGCCAGTGCCGCCGAGGGTGTAGGCGGGGCGGATGATGAGGGGGAACTTGCCGATCTTGTCGGCGACGGCGCGGGCCTCGTCCATGTTGTGGGCGGTGCCAGAGATGGGCACGTCGAGGCCGATGGAGAGCATCAGGTCCTTGAAGATCTGGCGGTCCTCGCCCTTCTCGATGGCGGCGGCCTTGGCGCCGATCATCTCGATGTCGTGCCGCTTCAGCGCGCCATTGTGGTGGAGCTTCATGGCGGTGTTCAGCGCGGTCTGGCCGCCGAGGGTGGGCAGGAGGACGAGCTTGCCGGCGGCCCCCATCCTCGCCATCTCCTCCTTCTCGCGGACGATGATCTTCTCGACGCACTCGGGCGTGATGGGCTCGATGTAGGTGCGGTCGGCGAACTCCGGGTCGGTCATGATGGTGGCCGGATTGGAGTTGGCGAGGATGACGCGGTAGCCCTCTTCGCGCAGCGCTTTGCACGCTTGCGTGCCGGAATAATCAAATTCACAGGCCTGCCCAATGATGATGGGCCCGGCGCCAATGA
>CAZOCL010000314.1:0-7913 GCA_964578245.1 uncultured Klebsiella sp.
CCATCATGCGTCTCTGCCGTTTCGCTCAAGGCTCCGACCCGCGCGCGGGTTTCTATTTCGATGCCACCCTCGTCCCCGTCGCCGAAGCGGCGCGGCTCTACCGGGAACGCACGCAACGCGGACTGGCGCTGCCGACCGGCGATGACCTGCTGGCCTTGCTGCCGGGTGGCTCGCACCACGGCGCCGCCAGCGAACTCGCTGCCTGGCTCGCCGCCAACGGCAACGACGCCAACAGCCTGGCCTTGAGCACGGACCAGACGACGCTGCTCACGCCGATTCCGCGTCCGGCGAAGATCATTTTGCTCGCGGGCAATTACAACGAGCACATCAAGGAAGGCGGCGGGCGGGAGACGGAACGCGCGAAGACTTTTCCCTATCTGTTCCAGAAACCCCCGACCACGACACTCAATCATCCCGGCGCCCCCATCGTTATCCCGAAGCTCTCGCCCAATCATGTGGACTGGGAGTGTGAACTGGGCGTGGTGATCGCACGCCGCTGCAAGGCCGTGAAAGAGGCGGACGCGCTCGGCTACGTGGCGGGCTACACCGTGGTCAACGACATCTCCGACCGGAAGTTCCGCCCGAACCCTGGCCGTGACAAACGCGAAAAGGACACGTTCTTCGATTGGCAGCACGGCAAGTGGCACGACACCTTCTGCCCCATCGGTCCGTGCGTGACGTCAGCACACGCGCTGCCCGACCCGCAGCAACTTGGCCTCACGCTCAAGGTCAACGGCAAGACGCACCAGAACGGCACCACAGCGCAGATGATCTTCCCGGTCGCAGCGATCATCGAGTTTGTGTCGGCCATCGTGACGCTGGAGCCGGGCGACATCATCTCCACCGGCACGCCTTCTGGAGTGGGCAACACCACCGGCACCTACCTCAAGCCCGGCGACCAGATGGAGGCGGCGATTGAGGGCATCGGCGTGCTGAAGAACCACATGGTGGCGGAGTGAGGGCGGAGATCAACAAGGCTACGGCATGAGCATCTCGGACTTGAAGCGTGAGCTGGCCGCCCTGCCCAGAGAACGGCAAGACGAACTGGCGGCTTATCTCCTGCACCTCCGATTGGAACGCGATCTGGTTTGGCGGACGGAGATGGCCCGGCGGATTGATGATAAGACGCCGGAAAACTGGGTTTCGCTGGGCGAGTGGAAGCAGGAACTGAATCAGACAGGAACCACTAACCGGCACAAATAAGAACCGGCCAGCGCTGTGGTTTCTTACCTCCTGGCTTTGGAGTCAGTGGCTTTTACCGCAGGGACTCCAGGCCCAGCCATTTCATCCCGGCGCGGATCCAGAGCGGGATGGTGACGAAGCTCACGGCGGAGGTCGCGATCACGACCCGCAGTGCGGTGGGGCCGTCGCCGCCAAAGTGCCGGGCGGCGAGGATGGCGAAGACAGCGGAGGGCATCGCGGCCTGGAGCATGATGACGCGCTTCAGCTCCACGGAGCACGGGAGGATTTTGGCGAGCCCGAGGAAGATCACGGGGATCAGTCCCAAGCGCAGGACGCACGAGGCGGTCATCACGCGCAGGCCTTGCTCGGAGTGGAACTCACCGAGGTGATCCGCAACCAGGGCACCGATGAGAATCAGACCCATTGGGATGGCGCAGGCGCCGAGCAGGTGGGCGGTGATCTTCACAAACTCCGGAACGTGGGGGGCGACGCCGGTCAGGTTGAGTGTGAGGGTGAGCAGGATGGCAATGAGCGGCGGCGTGAGGATCTTCTTCCACAGCGGCTCGTTCGGCGCGTGGGCAAAGACGATGGTCCCCAGCAGCCAGAAGGCAATTTCCGTCCCGAGGTTGTGGACGATGAGCACGCCGACGGTCTCGCGGTCAAAGAACCACATCGCCAGCGGGAGCGGCACGTAGCCGTAGTTGTAGAGGCCAGTGCTGAAGGCGAAGGTGCGGCCCGTGGCGTCACGACCGAGGCCGGCCAGCCGCAAGCCGAACCACGCCGCACCGATGCCCAAGGCTACGGTGGCGAAGCCGACCAGCGGCGGGAGAAAGAGATTCTCCGTGCGCTGTAGTGCGGGATTGCCCAGCACCTTGTCGAAAATGAAGGCGGGCACCAGCAGATTGATGGTGACGCGCAGGAGCGAGTGGTCGGCCTGCTCGGTGAGCCAGTCGAGCTTGCGCATGGTCACCCCCGCAACGGAGATGAGCAGCACCGGCAGGACAGCGGCAAGGACGACGTAGAATTCGTTCATGGGAGAAACCGAAGCACGCGAAGGCGATTCCCCTCTCCCCCATCGGGGGAGAGGGTCAGGGTGAGGGGGCGGGCTGCGGCGTCAAGCTGGCTTCCGAACGCTAGGTTCGTAGGGGTAAATCTCGACACTGCCCCCGAAAGCCGAAGGAGCGCGGGTCTGTGACCCGCAGTAACGTGCGAACCTCCGTCCCGCTGGCCTCCACGAATGGCATCTGACGAGGTTGGCCGCTGCGCGTCGCAGACCCGCGCTCCGGGGGCAGGGGCGAGATACGCCCGGTTCGTAGGCCAGTTGCCGATTCGAGAGGGATTCGACTTCGCACGCGGTTCCCCCTCACCCCGGCCCTCTCCCCCAGTGGGGGAGAGGGAGGAAAAGCAGCGGGCGTTCGGTGGTCGAAGCCAATGGCGACACAGCGGCCAGGGCGAGTCGTGGGCAACGGACTTCACGAATGGAGGAAGTAGTCCAAGGCCGCTTCGGTCTCGGCTTGTTGCACGGCGCGGAGAAGCTGATGGCGGGTGTCGGGCGACTTGCCCGCAGCGGCTTCCACGCAGTCCACGAAGGCGGACGCGTCCCACTTGCCTCCGGGCAGGAGTTGTGCGGCGAGCTTGGGATCGGCGGCGAGCAGCGGGGCGACGCGCTTTGACAAGTCGGCGAAAGACGAATGGTTGCCGGCGCGGCGGAACCAATACTTGGAGTTCCAGTAATCCGGCTCGCGCCGGTGCAGGATGGCGTGGACGAGGCTCCCATCAGGATTTTCGATGGCCTGGCAAATGACGTGCGAGGCATCGGAATGGTCGTGCCAGAGCAGGAGGAGGGCGCGGATGAGGTCCGCCTTGGCTGGCTCGCCGTGGCGGCGGAAGAGTTCGTCCAGTGACTGGTTCAGCGCGCTGGCAGATTGCGTGCCCATGCGCGACTCAGAGCCGAGCGCGGCGGGGCCGGGCTGCCTGAGGAGCGCGAGAAGTTCTTCAGAGAGAGTTAAGCCCATGTGTTGATGGCCCGCGGATAACGCGGATGACACGGATAAAGACGGCTTCAGCTCCCCATCCGCGTCATCCGTAGTATCCGCGGGCAGACCTTCAGAGACTCCTCACGTCGTCTCTTGCTTACTTATTCTCGATCATCTGACGGAACTCGGCGAAGAGCGGGTTCGAGTCGTGCGGACCGGGCGAGGCTTCCGGGTGATATTGAACGGAGAAGATCGGCTTGGTCTTGTGCCGCATGCCCTCGACCGTCTGATCGTTCAGGTTGATGCGAGTCACCGACACATCGGACGGGAGCGAGGCGGGGTCCACCGCGTAGCCATGGTTCTGCGAGGTGATTTCCACGCGGCCGGACTCGAGGTCCTTCACCGGCTGGTTGCCGCCGCGATGGCCGAACTTGAGCTTGAAGGTCTTGCCGCCGAAGGCCTGGCCGAGGAGCTGGTTGCCCAGGCAGATGCCGAAGATGGGGATGCCCGTGTCCACGAGCGTCTTCACCTCGCGCACGATGTAGTCGAGGGCGGCGGGATCGCCGGGGCCATTGCTGAGGAAGATGCCGGCGGGTTTGTATTTGAGGGCGTCGGCGGCACTGGTGGTGGCGGGGACGATCTGCACCTGAAAGCCGGTCTGCCGGAGGTTGCGCGCGATATTGTATTTCATCCCGTAGTCGAAGGCGACAATGGGGATGTCCGCCGCCGGAAGCGGCTTGCGATGCTGGCGGGCGTCCGCCTTGGAGATGCCACGCACGACGTCGAACTCGGCGCTCTGCTGGTCCTGCGGGTCCCAGGCGAAGGCCTTGGGGTGGGTGACTTCCTTCACATAGTCCACGCCGTCGAAGACGAATTCCTTCGCGCGCTGCACGGCCTCGGCCTCGGTCACGGCGGGGTCGGTGGAGAGAAAGCCGTTCAACGCGCCGCGCACGCGGAGCTTCTTGGTGAGGGCGCGGGTATCGATGCCCTGAATGCCAGGGATGCCGTTCTGCGCGAGGTAATCCTCCAGCGACCAGTCCGCGCGCCAGTTGCTGACGACGGGCGACAGCTCGCGGATGACGAAACCTGACGCGTGGGGCCGCCACGACTCGACATCCTGGGCGTTCACGCCGTAGTTGCCAATGAGCGGGTAGGTCATCGTCACGATCTGCCCCTTGTCGGACGGGTCGGTGAGGATCTCCTGGTAACCGGTCATAGAGGTGTTGAAACACACCTCGCCACAGGCCGACGCCTGCGCGCCGAAACCCGTGCCGTGGAACACTGAACCATCTTCAAGAGCAAGAATTGCTTTCATCCAGTCGCAAACAAATTGGGCGGACTGTAGGGGCGGGCAAAGAGGGGTCAAGTTCTTTGCCGCTGCGATGCAGCGCGAAGGCAGACAACGGGAGGAAGGACTGGCGAACGGAGGCCGGGTGATGCCGGCGAAAAGCACGGTGGCGCTGGCGGCCTGCGCAAAGCAGGCGTCCGGGAGTCGCAAGGGATGAGGACCGTGGGACGGAGGAGGCACGCGCCAAGCGGCCTGGAGGCACGCTCCGATGGCGTTGCTGGGAGGCACATATCGGCTTTTGTGATGAAGGGAAGGCTCGCCAGCGTGGAGCGTGTCTGTTACCCAATTCGCGCGGCATGACCGACGTTCCGGCAAAGGTAATTAACAGCGTGTTGACCGGCCTTGGGCGCTTCAGCCTGATGGTCATGGAAGTGGTGCGCTCATTCACGTCGCACCGGGTGTCCGGGCGCGACCTGGTGAACCAGCTTTACCACATCGGCGTGAAGTCGCAGACCGTGGTGCTGGTGACGGGAGCGTTCACCGGGATGGTGCTGTGCGCACAGACTTACTTCCAGTTCCACAAGGTCAAGATGGACAGCGCCACGCTCGCGGTGGTGAGCGTCTCGATGTGCGGCGAACTCGGGCCGGTATTGACGGCGTTGATGGTGGCGGGCCGCGTGGGGGCCTCGATGGCGGCCGAACTGGGCACCATGAAGGTGACGGAGCAGATTGACGCGCTGCGCACGCTGGCGACGCATCCGATTGACTACCTCGTCGTGCCACGCGTGCTGGCCACGATGATCGCCGTGCCCTTGCTGACGGCGGAGAGCATCAGTGTCGGCATCCTCGCCGCGTATCTGGTCGGCGTGGACCTGCTGCAGATTGATCCGGCGTATTCCGTAGTGAACATGCAGCGCTTCACGGACCACAGCGATGTGTGGATGGGCCTGATCAAATCTTTCATCTTCGGCGGCATCATCGCCACCACCGGGTGCTACAAGGGGATGCACTGCGGCCAGGGGGCGGAGGGCGTGGGCCATGCGACCACAGAGGCGGTCGTGTATGCGTCCATTGCCATCCTGATGTCGAACTTCTTCCTCACGCTGCTGCTGACGCGGCTGTTTGCGATGTTATGATCGAGGTCCGCCAGCTTCGCAAACGCTTCGGGGACCAGCAGGTGCTGGACGGCGTGGATCTCACGATCGAGAACGGCGAGTCGCTGGTCATCATCGGGCGCAGTGGCGGCGGCAAAAGTGTGCTGCTCAAGCATCTGGTGGGGCTCACACAGCCAGACCACGGCCAGGTGCTCGTGGACGGCCAGGACATCGCCCACCTGGACGAGCGGGCGCTGCTGCGCGTGCGGCGGAAGTTCGGGATGCTGTTTCAGAGCGCCGCGCTCTTCGACTCGCTCACGGTGGAGGAGAACATCGCCTTCGTGCTCGACCGGGAGCGCAACCACACGCCCGACGAGATTTCTCGCCGGGTGGCCGAGGCGCTGGAAATGGTGGAGATGCCGGGCATCCAGAAGAAGAAGCCCGCCGAACTGTCGGGCGGAATGCGCAAGCGCGTCGGGCTGGCGCGTGCTATCATCTACCGGCCCGAGGTGGTCTTTTACGACGAACCGACCACCGGCCTGGACCCGGTGGTTTCGGACAGCATTGACAAGCTCATCGTCCGCGTGTGCGAGCGGCTCAAGGTGACGACCGTCGTCATCACGCACGACATGCGCAGCATGCAGACCGTGGGCCAGCGCGTGGCCATGCTGCATCAGGGCCGCATCTACACCAGTGGCACGCCGGCGGAACTGATGGCCGCAACGGACCCGGTGGTGAGCAAGTTTGTGCGGGGAATTTCGGATGAGAAGGAACATGCGTTTTGAAGACGGCCTGATGATGACTTACCGGCATTCTCACAATTCAGAGCCAACCGTGTTGCGTGTTGCGTGTTGCGTGCGCACGTTCGGACGCGTTCGGCGTGGAGCACGCAACACGCAACACGCAGCACGTATTTCCCCATGAGCCAGTCACGTATCGAATGGAAAGTGGGCGGGTTTGTCGCCATCGGCCTGGTGCTGCTGGCGGTGCTCGTCCTGAACTTCTCGAAAGGCATGTCCCTGCTGAAGCCGAGCTACCTCGTGCGTCTCAAGACCACCACGGTAGGCGGCATCAAGGAGAAGGCCTCCGTGCTCCTGGCCGGCGTGCAGGTGGGCAATGTCAGCCACGTCGAACTTGCCACGGACAGCAAGTCGGTCCTGATCTTTCTGCGCATTGATGCGAAATACGACATCCCCGGGGATGCGGTGTTCTTCATCGAAGCGCAGGGGTTTCTGGGCGACCAATATGTCTCCATCGCGCCGACCGCCAACGCGTTGCCGCCGCTGCCCAAAGACGGCTCGGCCCAGCGGGAGTGCCGCGCGCCCTTCAACATTCAGGACGCCGCCCGGGACGCGCTGGGGCTGGTGCAGCGGCTGGACCAGGCGGCCCAGAAGCTTGATCTGGCCGTTGAGCGGGTGAACAAGACCGTGCTGGCCGAGCAGACGCTGACGAACTTCGCCGTGATGGTGGCGAACTTCCGCGTCGTGGCCGAGCAGACCCGCACGGTGACGGAGCGGGCGGTGGCACTGGAGAACAAGGCCATCAGCACGCTGGACCGCGTGGACGTGCTGCTGGCGGGTAGCACCACGCCCATCCAGACGGCGGTGAGCAATGTATTGCGGTTCTCGGAGCAGCTTAATAAGGTCGGCGCAGACCTTCAGGACACCGTGGGCAGCAACCGTGCATCCATACAAGCCGCCGTGCGCAACTTGGAAACCGCGTCCGCGCAGGTGACCAATCTGCTGGACGGGGTGCAGGCGGGCCGCGGGCTCGCCGGGGCCCTGCTCAAAGACGAGGCGCTCGCGCGGGGCTTCAAACAACTCTCCACCGACCTGCCCTCGATCAGCGGCCAGGTCAACAGCGCCGTCTCCAACGTGAACTCGCTCACCATGGATGCCCACGGGGTGATGACCAACTTGAACGGCTTCCTCGGCGATGGACGGGTGCTGGCCAGCAACGGAGCCCTCCTGATGAGCAACCTCAACGCGCACGGCTTGTTCTACAAGCCCAAGCCGCCCAAGCCGACGAACAGCGCGCCGTCCACACCGCTGCTGGCGCCTCGGCAGCGGTCGCAGTAACGGCCTCGCTCCTCCCCTACCCCACTCACCATGTCGCTCTGGGTCGTCCGCATTCTCTTTCTGGTGCTGTGCACGCTCGGCGGTTTCGCCGTGAGCCAGGTGCGGCCTGAGTGGCTGGAGGGCGGGCGGTTGTGGACGCTGATTGGCTTCGGCTTCGGCGGCATGCTCATCGCCTTGGACGAGATGCTCAAGGGCTTCTCCCTGCGGGCCTTCTCGGCGGCGACCTTCGGCCTGTTGCTCGGCTTCGCGGTGGGCTGGATGTTCGACAACTCCGGCCTCTTCATCGGCATGGACA
>CAZOCL010000315.1:0-7875 GCA_964578245.1 uncultured Klebsiella sp.
GCCTCCTCACGTCGGCTGCTACCGAGTCGGTCTTGCGCCGTGCCTTGAACGCCCACTACCGCCTCGGCCAGAGGACGAATGCGGAGGCGCTTGCCACTTTCGCCACGAGCACGAACGCGCCTGATGCCCTCCGGGCCGAAGCCCTCTTCCTCCTCAGCGCGTGGGAAATCCAGCCCGCCACGCCGGGCAATGTCCCGGTCAAAATCGCCCGTGTGGACGGCCACGGCTCCACGCCGCTCGTGAACCCGGAGAACTGGCCCGGCTGGTTCGACCGCGTCTGCGGCCTCTGGCGTCCGCTCCCGTCGCGCAACGCGGATGCCGCCCGCGACGCGTTGCGCCCGCACTTGGCCAGCCTGCTGCGCGCGACCGGCACCAACGCCGTCCCCGCCGCCATCGCCGCCGTCGAGAAGCTCGGTCTCACCGAAGCCGCCCCGCAGCTCGCCGCGTTGGTGAAGGATGCCGCTCAGTCCGCGGCCATCCGGGCGGCTTCACTTCGCACATTGGGCAGTTCAACAATTTCCAATCGCCAATCGCCGATCCTGTCCGAGGCCGTTACCCGCGCGCTCTCCGACCCCGATACCTCCGTCCGCCGCGAAGCGGTGAAGCTTGCTGCGGCTGGCAACCCCGCCACCGCCATCCCACTGCTGGAACGTATTCTCGCTGCCGAGAAAGACCCGCGTCTTGGCCAGGCCGCACTTACAGCCCTCGGCGAACTGCCCGGCCCCGCCGCCGACACCGTGCTCACCCAGCAACTCGCCTTGCTCACCGATGGCAAACTCGCACCGGAGCTGCAACTGGACCTCCTCGAAGCCGCCGCGAAACGCCCATCCGCCTCCGTCGCTTCAACCCTTCAACGCTTCAACGCTTCACTCCCCAAAGCCGACGCCCTTGCTACCTTCCGTCCCACACTCGCAGGCGGCGAGGCCAGCGAAGGCAAACGCGTCTTCTACGAACACGTGGGCGTGCAGTGCCTGCGCTGCCATGCGATTCGCGGTGAGGGGGGCATCGTCGGACCGGGGCTTACCAGCGTTGGCAACCGGCTCACCCGCGAGCAGTTGCTGGAAAGCATCGTGTTCCCGAACCAGACCATCGCGGTCGGCTTCGAGAACGCGACGATTGTCCTGAAGGGCGGTGCGAACCACAGTGGACTGGTGAAGTCCGAGACGGCGACGGAACTGGTGCTGGACTCGCCCGAGGACGGCAAGCTGACCCTGAAGAAGGCTGACATAGAGAAGCGCATCCGTGGCCTATCCGCGATGCCCGAGGGCGTGGACAAGTTGATGTCGCGCCGGGAACTGCGGGATTTGGTGGAGTTTCTGAGCACGCTGAAATGAGGGAGTAGGATTAAGATTAGGAGTAGGAGTAGGAAGGTTGGGCAGCGGAGCTTGCTGGTAATCCTACTCCTAATCTTAATCCTACTCTCCCCCACTCCCAAAAAAGGAATCGCCCGGCTTCCCGCCTTTCCGCATAGTTCGCGCCACATGAAGTCCATGACGGGCTACGGTCGCGGCGAGTGCGCACGGGACGGTTTCAAGGTCACGGTGGAGCTGAGTTCGGTGAACCGGAAGTCCGGCGAAATCACCCTGAACCTGCCCCGTGATCTGGAGCCCCTCGAAGCGCAGGTGCGTGACGAGATCAACAAGCGCATCTCGCGTGGCCGCCTCAACGTGCGCGTGACTGTCCACGAGGGCGCGGACGCAGGCACGGCCACACAAATCAATGCGACCCTGGCCAAGGCTTATGCCACGGAGTTCTCCAAGCTGGCGCAGGAACTAAACCTTTCTGGTGGCGTGACGCTGGAGGCCTTGCTGCGCGTGCCCGGTGTGCTTGAGGCGGGTGAGGACGCGGCGGATGCGGAGAGTTTCTGGCCGGCGGTGCAGGCGGCCTTGCTGCAGGCACTCGACGCCCTGGTGAAGATGCGCGAGCGGGAAGGGGAGCATCTGGCTGCGGACTTGGCGGCGCGCATCGAGCTGATTCGTGCGGCGGCAGGACGGGTAGGCGGGCAGGCCCCGCTGGTGCAGACCCAGTTCCGCACGCGGCTGCTGGAGCGGATCAAGCAGGCGGGCTTGGAGGGCATCGCTGCAGACGACGAACGGATGCTCAAGGAAGTGGTGCTCTTCGCCGACCGCTCGGACATCACGGAAGAATTGACGCGGCTGCAAAGCCATTTTCAGCAGTTCGCCGACTGCCTCAAGTCCAAGGAGCCGGTCGGGCGCACACTGGACTTTCTCTCGCAGGAAATGAACCGCGAGATCAACACCATCGGTTCCAAAGCGCAGGACGCGGTGATCTCGCGCGAGGTGGTGCAGGTGAAGGCGGAGCTGGAGCGGTTCCGTGAACAGGTGCAAAACGTGGAATGATGAACGTGACACGTGACAAGTGGCGGGTGACAAGTTTGCGAGCCGTGGCCGCGTGGACAGGCCTGCCGCATTCCGTATTCCTGATTCCGCAATTCCCTTCGCGATGAGCCAGAAGAACAACACCCTCTTGATCGTGCTCTCCGCGCCCTCGGGCGGCGGGAAGACCACGCTGTGCGAGCAGATGCTGCGGGACAACCGGAACATCTCCCGTGCCGTCACCTGCACTACCCGGGCGCCCCGCGAGGGCGAGAAAGACGGGGTGGACTACTACTTCCTGACGGCCGAGGATTTCCTCAAGCGCGTGCAGGCGGGCAATTTTCTCGAGCACGCGACGGTCTATGGCAACAGTTACGGCACGCTGAAATCCGAGGTGCTCGGCAAGCTGCGTGCGGGCAAGGACGTGCTGCTGGCGGTGGACGTGCAGGGTGCGGCCGCCATCCGTGCGCAGGCGGAGCACGAGGACGAACTAGCGCGCGCGCTGGTGGAGGTGTTTCTCACCCCGGAATCCCTGGCGGTGCTGGAACAGCGGCTCAGGAAGCGCGGCAAGGACGCACCGGACGCCATCAAGAAGCGGCTGGCGGTGGCCAAGCAGGAGATCGCGCAGTGGAAGCACTTTGACTATCTCCTGATCAGCACGAGCATCAAGGAGGACGTGCGGCGGATGCAGGCCATTTACGATGCGGAGAAGATGCGGCAGCCAAGGTCGACGGCACCGGAGCTGTGAAGGCGATGAAGTTGCTTGGAATCCTAGCGGTCAACGTGCTGCGTGTTGCGTGTTGCGTGGGGACGACAACGGTGCTCACTTCTGACACGCAACACGCAACACGCAGCACGCCTCTTCGATGAGCAAGCCAGCCAAAGCCTCTCCTGTTCCCGCCCGCCCCAACGTCGTTCTCGGCGTGACGGGCTCCATCGCGGCCTACAAGGCGGCGGACCTGTGCAGCCAGCTCGTGAAGCAGGGCTGCGATGTGCGCGTGGTGATGACCACGGACGCGCAGAAGTTCATCACCCCGCTGCCATTCAAGACTCTGTCGCGCCACGCGGTGGTGACGGATTTGTATGACGAGGAGGAGGGGTGGCAGCCGACCCACATCCGGCTGGCGGACGAGGCCGACTTGCTGCTCATCGCGCCCGCCACGGCGAACTGCCTCGCGAAGCTGGCCCATGGGGTGGCGGACGATGCTTTGAGCTGCATCGCCCTGGCGCTGAATCCCAAGGCCAAACTGCTCCTCGCGCCCGCGATGAACGGGAAGATGTGGCTGCACCCGGCGACCCAGGCGAATGCCCGCACGCTGCGTGATCGCGGGGCGCGCTTCATCGGTCCTGAGGAAGGCATGCTGTCCTGCGGTTACGAGGGACTGGGGCGCTTGTGGGACGTGAACGGCATCGTGGCCGAGGCCTTGAAGCTGTTGAAGTGACGCCATGCCGCTCCTGAGTTCACCCAAGGCGAAGCTGCTCGCCAGCCTGCTGCGGGCGCCGGACATTTCCGAGGCGCAGCAGGCCGACCGCATCCGCTTCATGGAGCGCGATGTGTGTCTCACGATCAAGGTGATCGTGTTAGGCGCGCTCGTGTTCATCTTTCTCTCCGACTGGTTTGAAGGAGTGACGACGGTGGGCGAGCTGGGCATCGAGACAGTGCGCGGCGCCTTCCGCGCCTATCTCGTGGCGAACATCCTGATCGGCGCGATGCTGCTGGGCATGGACTACCTTCCCGTGCCTTGGGTGCAGGGCGGGGTGTTCGTGTTGAACATCGTGGATGGCACCTTCGTGGCGCTGCTCATCGTCATCACTGGTGGATTGGAAAGCACGATCTACTGGGTGTTTCTGGTGCTGGTGATCCGCAACGCGGTCAGCATCACGCGAGTGCGATTACAGATGGCGGTCAATCTCTTCATCATTCTCTGCTATCTCTTCGCCGGCCTGCTCGACCTGACCATGCAGGAATTGCGCAGTGCCCAGGAACAGGTGGACACGCATTTTTCCACAGCGGTTCAGTCGCAAACTGTCCGCCCGGCAGTCGTTGTGGATCCGCCCCCGCACCCGGTGGTGGCGACCCCAAAGGCGGCCAAGAAGCGCGCCCGTCGGGCCGACTCGGACGAGCCCACCGACCTGGGTCGGGCGATGTTGCTGGCCGCCTCGTCGCTCTCCGAGGGACAGGCGGTGCAGGGCATCTTCAGCCGCGTGCTGCTGCTGCTGCTGCTGGCCGTGGCCTGCTACGGCATCAACGTGCTTGCGGATTTGCAACTCCAGGCGCAGGAGGAGGCGCGGGAGTTCGCCATCCGGCAGGAACAATTGCGATCCACCGGACGACTGGCGGCGGAGATCGCGCATCAGTTGAAGAACCCGCTCGCGATCATCAACAACGCCGCGTTCAGCCTGCAAAAGTCGCTGGGGGATGCGAAGCCGGCGGCGGTCCAGCAGTTGGAAATGATCCGGGAGGAGGTCGGGCGCTCGGACCGCATCCTCACCGAATTGATGGGTTACGCGCAACTGGCGGAGGGCCGGGTGGAGCGGCTCGAGGTGCGGGAGGAGGTGGAGCTCGCCCTGCAACGGGCCTTCCCGCCCGCGCTCCAGCATGAGGTGAAAATCGAGATCCAGTGCGCGGAAGGCCTGCCGCCACTGCTCATGCAGCGGGGCCACCTGCGCGAGGTGCTCGTCAACCTGTTCGCCAACGCCCGCGATGCGCTGAATCATAAGGGCCGGATGGACATCAGCGTCCGTCTGGACGAGCGCCGGGCGGTGATCATCACCATCGCCGACGATGGCCCGGGCATCCCCGCCCACCAGTTGGAGCACATCTTCGAGCCGTATTTTTCCACGAAAGAGAAGGGCACCGGCCTGGGCCTCGCGATTGTGCGGCACAACACCGAAATCTATGGAGGCAAAATCACCGTCGAATCCACGCTTGGAAAGGGCACCACGTTCACCTTAGTCTTTCCCGCGAAGACAACCATGATCGCCGCTGCATGAGCCACCCGCTCCCGCCCATCCTTCTCGTAGACGACGAGAAGAACATGCGTCTCACCCTGAGCGCGATGCTCGCCGATGATGGCTATGCCGTGGAGGCGGTCGAAAGCGCGGAGCAGGCGGAGCAGCTCGTGGACAAGCGCGAGTTCCTGATGCTCATCACGGATGCGCATCTCGGCGGCATCAGCGGCTACGAGCTGCTGGCACGGGTGCGAAAGCGGCGGCCGGAGCTGCCCATGCTGATGATCACCGCCTACGCCACGCCCAAGCTGGCGGCGGATGCCATCAAGGCCGGAGCGACCGACTACCTGCCCAAGCCCTTCGCCCCCGAGGAACTGCTGCTTCACATCAGCCGGTGCGCCGAGCGCCACCGCCTGCTCATGGAGAACGCGGCGCTCCGGGAGAAGGTCACCAGCGGTTACCAGGTGGAGCATATCATTGGTGAGTCGCAGGGCATGCGGGAGCTGCGTGAACTGATCCAGCGGATCGCGCCCACCAATGCCAGTGTCCTGATTCTTGGCGAGAGCGGCACCGGCAAGGAGCTGATTGCCGGGGCACTGCACAGCCTGAGCGCCCGCTCGAAAAAGAGCTACGTTCGCATCAACTGCGCCGCAATCGCCGAGACGCTGCTGGAGAGCGAGCTGTTCGGTCATGAGAAGGGCGCGTTTACTGGCGCGATCAAGCAGAAGCTTGGGCGTGTGGAAGAGGCGGATGGCGGCACCATTTTCCTGGATGAGATTGGCGACATGAGCCGCTCGTTGCAGGCCAAGCTGCTGCGCTTTCTGGAAGATGGTTCCTTCACCCGGGTGGGCGGCAACGAGGAACTCCGGGTCAACGTCCGGCTGCTGGCCGCGACCAACCGCGACATCATCCAGGCCATTCGCGAGAACCAGTTCCGCGAGGATCTCTACCACCGCCTGAACGTCGTCCAGTTCCGCCCGCCTCCGCTGCGTGAGCGCGGCCAGGATGTGTGCCAGCTCGCCGAGCATTTCCTCAAGCAGTTCTGCGGCGCGCTGGGCAAGCCGGTGATGACCCTCGCCAAGCCCGCCGCCATGAAGCTCCTGGCCCATCACTGGCCCGGCAACGTCCGCGAACTGCGCAACGTCATCGAGCGCGCCGTCATCCTTTCCCCCGGGCCGCAGGTGCAGCCGTTGCACCTGCCGGACTTCGAGCTGGAGACCAAGCTGCGCAAGGGCGACGGTCCCGCCGCTCCGATTCCCGATTCGCTGGATGAGGCGCTGTCCAGTTTCGAGAAGCAGCTCATTCTCGCGGCGCTGGAGCGCAACCACTTCAGCATCAACAAGACCGCCGAGCGTCTCAAGGTCACTCGCCACGCGCTCCGCTACCGGATGCAGCGATTGAATCTGAGCACCGACGGCAGCCCGGATGGCGACACCGACGTGCTCGATAAATGATCCGCATGGCCGAAGGCTTCCCCATCCTGCTGGCGGCCGAGGTTGTGCCGCCGGACATTGATCCGCCGGCCACCCCGGGTTCCCTGCGCCCCGATGCCGGTCCTTATGGGCAGGTGCTGCCGATCCTGGCGGCCGTCCTGCTCGTCGCCGTGCCGGTGCTCCTGCTCGTCGCCTTCAACCGCCGCCGCAAGCGCAAGCGCATGGTCCATCGGCCGCGCAACCCGACGCTGGCGGAGACGGGCGGACTGCCGCCGCCGCGTTCCCAGACATGACTCCTCCCGTCAGCGCGCAAATCACCCAGCGCAGCGCGTCGAACTTGGCGCTCGCCTTCGTCATGCTCCCGAAAGAGAAGCGCGCCGCCATGTCCGCGCTGTATGCGTTTTGCCGCGAGGTGGACGATGTGGCGGACGAGGAAAGTGTGCCGGTCGAGCAACGCCGGGCCCGCCTTGGCGAGTGGCGTGCGGACATCCGCACTGCCTGCGAGGGGGGCCAGCCGCAGATTCCGGTCAACCGGGAGCTGCAGCCCTTCATTGCCGCCCACCACATGCCTTATGCGCTGTTCGAGGAGCTGATTCGCGGGGTCGAGATGGACCTGGATGTGACCCGCTACGAAACTTGGGAGGAACTGGAGCAATACTGCTACCGCGTCGCCTCCGTCGTGGGGCTGTTGAGCATTCAGATCTTTGGCTACACCAGTCCCGCCTGCCGGGATTACGCAGTGCACCTCGGCAAGGCGCTGCAATTGACGAACATCCTCCGTGACGTGGGCAACGATGCCGCCCGCGGGCGCATCTACCTCCCGCTCGCGGAACTGCGACGCCACCAGGTCACCGAGGCGGAGATTCTGAGCGGCGAATTCTCCCCGCGTTTCCGCAAGCTGGCCCAGACGACGGCCAGCCGGGCACGCCACTACTATGCGCTCGCACGGGCCACGCTGCCGCCGGCGGATCGCAAGGCGATGGTCGCCGCCGAGCTGATGGGGGCGGTTTATTGGCGGCTGCTGCGCAAGCTGGAACAGCAGGATTTCCCCGTGCTGGCACCGACCCCGACCAAGCTCGCCAAGCTGCAAAAGCTCGCGCTCATCCTGCGCACATGGTATCGCTCCGCCACCGGCGCATTGGCGCCGAACTATG
>CAZOCL010000316.1:0-7873 GCA_964578245.1 uncultured Klebsiella sp.
GGCCAAGCACGTCATCTTCCTCTTCATGAACGGCGCGCCCAGCCAGGTGGACACGTTCGATCCCAAGCCCGAGCTGGCGAAACATCACGGCAAGCCCTACGCCGGCAAGATCAAGGCGGTCGGCTCGAATGGCCGGCCGGTCGGCTACCTGATGCAGACGCCGTTTGAGTTCAAGGAGCACGGCCGCAGCGGCCTGCCCATCAGCAGCCTGTTCCCGCACACGTCCAAGTTCGCCGATGACATCTGTGTCCTGCGCTCGCTATACACCGACACGGCAGCGCACGCTTCCGGCTGCCTCCAGATGAACACCGGCAGCATCTTCATCGGACGGCCGAGCCTCGGCGCGTGGCTGAGCTACGGCCTGGGCACGATGAACGCCGCGTTACCCAGCTTCGTGGTGATGACCGACCCGCGCGGCGGGCCGATTGGCAGCGCGTCGAACTGGACCGCCGGCTACATGCCCGCCGCGTATCAGGGCACGCTCTTTCGCAGCAAGGGCAACCCGCTGCTTGACCTCGCCACGCCCGAGGGCGTCAGCCCACGCGCGCAACGCCGTTCGCTCGACCTGCTCGCCGAGCTGAACGAGCAGCACCGCCGCGAACGCCCGCAGGAATCCGAGCTGGCCGCGCGGATTCTCTCCTACGAACTCGCCTACCAGATGCAGACGAGCGCGGCGGGCGTCGTGGACTTGAAGGATGAACCCGCCGCGACGCGCGAACTCTACGGCCTGGACCAGCCGCTGACCGCCGACTTTGGCACCAAGTGCCTGCTGGCGCGCCGGCTCATCGAGAAGGGGGTGCGCTTCGTGCAGCTCTACTCCGGCGGCGGCCATCTCGAAGACACCTGGGACGGCCACAGCGACTGCATCAAGAACCACACGCTGCACGCGGGCGAGACGGACAAGCCCATCGCCGCACTCATCGCCGACCTCAAGCGCACCGGCTTGTGGGACGAGACGCTGCTGGTCTGGGGCGGCGAGTTCGGCCGCACGCCCACGAGCGAGGGCGTGGGCAAGCCCGGCCGCGACCACAACTGGCACGGCTTCTCGATGTGGCTCGCGGGCGGGGGCGTGAAGGGTGGGCAGTTCATCGGCGCGACGGACGAGCTGGGCTTCGAGTCCGTCGAGGAGCGCCACCACGTCTCCGATCTTCACGCCACGATTCTGCACCTCATGGGGCTGGACCATGAGAAGCTCACGTATTTCTACCAAGGGCTGGAGCAGCGCATCACCGGGGTGCGGGGGGAAGTGATCAAGCGGGCGCTGGCGTGACCATTCGGAGTCCCGCTTTTAGGCGGCGGGGCGTCCAAACATCAAGGACGCTCCGCGCGAAACGGCCTGGCTGAAAAGCGGCGCTGAAAGCCACCGCTCGTCCTCGTAGCCGCATGGCGAAGGGTGGACAGGGCGCAAACTAGGTTTGAGCAAGGCTACCCGGCGTCTTGCATTCCTGTAAGAGTGGGTGGCCCCCCCAGCATGTCTCCGGTCTCTACTCCGATGAACGGAGAGGGAGAAGACGGCGCGTTGAGCTACGGGCGGGCGTGGGTGACAGGGGCGATGGCGTTGTCGCAGAGCCACCGGGCACACCGTCAGTCCGCCTTCTTAAAAAAACCCTTCGCCTTCGTGAAGAACCCGGTGCCGTCCGGATGCACGTTGTCGTCTTTGCAGAGTTCGGCGAATTCGAGGAGCTTGGCCCGCTGCTCGGAGCTGAGCTTGGTCGGCACTTCCACTGCGACGCGCACGAGGAGGTCGCCGACGCCGTGGCCCTGGATGTTCGTCACGCCCTTGCCCCGGATGCGGAAGACGGTGCCGTGTTGCGTGCCCGAGGGCATGCGCACCGTCGTGCGGCCCGACATGGTGGGCACCTCGATGTCCGCACCGAGCGCGGCCTGCGTGAAGCTGATGGGCACCTCGCAGATGAGATCGTCGCCATCACGGCTGAAGAGGCCGTGCTCGCGGACATGCAGGACCACGTAGAGGTCGCCGGCGGGGCCGCCGCGCGTGCCGCTCTCGCCGTTGCCGGCGGAGCGCAGCCGCGCGCCGTTGTCCACGCCGGGCGGAATCTTGAGCTTGATCTTGGTGGCGCGCTCGCGACGGCCGCTGCCCCGGCAGGCGCGGCAGGGCTTGTCGATCTTCTGGCCCGCGCCCTCGCAGTCCGGGCAGTTTTGCGCGACGCTGAAGATGCCCTTGGAGCGGATGATCTGGCCGCGACCACCGCAGGTGCCGCAGGGCTTGATGGTCGAGCCTTTCTCGCCGCCCTCGCCCCGGCAGGTCTCACACTGGTCGAGCTTGGAGATGTTGATCTCCTTCTCGCAGCCCATGACGGCCTCCTCGAATTCCAGTTCGAGGTCGTAGCGCAGGTCGGAGCCGCGCCGGGGACCGGTGGGGCTGCGCTGCTGCTCGCCGAAGAACTCTTCGAAGATGCTGCCGCCTCCGCCCCCGCCGCCACCCGCGAAGACTTCGCGGAAGATGTCGAATGGATCGTGGAAGCCGCCCGCTCCGCTGCGGGGTCCGCCCGCGCCGGCCCGCATGCGGGGATCAAACGCGGCGTGGCCGAACTGGTCGTAGGCGCCGCGCTTCTGCTGGTCGCTGAGCGCCTCGTAGGCCTCGCCCAGTTCCTTGAACTTTTCTTCGGCCGTCTTGTCACCGGGGTTCTTGTCCGGGTGATACTTCACCGCGAGCTTGCGGTAGGCCTTCTTGATTTCCTCGTCGGTCGCGGTGCGCTCGACGCCCAGCACTTCGTAGTAATCGCGTTTCGCGCTCATGTCGTGGCAGCGGTGGGGACGACGGGTTTCTTGGCAACGATGACGGTGGCGGGGCGCAGCAGGCGGTCACGGAGCTTGTAGCCCATGCGGAGCTGCTGGAGCACCTGGCCCTCGGGGACGTCGGCGGACTCCTGATGGGAGACGGCTTCCTGCCAGTTGGGATCGAACGGCTTGCCGGTGGCGTTGAGTTCCTCCAGCCCGGCCTCGAAGAGCGCGGCCTTGAACTGGCTGTGGATCATGTTCACGCCGACCTTGAGCGCATCGGCGTTGCCGGTCTGCGCGTGGTTCGCGGCGGCCATCGCCATGTCGAAGTTGTCGAGCACGGGGATGAGCTTGTCGAGCAGGCCCTTGTTGGCGTAGCGGATGTCCTCCTGGCGGTCGCGGGCGGCGCGCTTCTTGTAGTTCTCGAAGTCGGCGGCCTGGCGGAGCAGGCGGTCCCAATGCTCGTCGGCTTTGGCGGCCTTGGCGCGGAGTTCCGTCAGCTCGGCGGGGGAGGGGAGATCGTCCGCATCCGGCTGGTCTGCGGTATTCGTGGTTGGTTCGTCACTCATGGTTCCGTTTCAAATTCAGGACGGGGATATTACACGACCAGCGGCCAAGTTCCAATGGCAAGTTCCGGTTCGAGAGTCAGCGTAGTCGCAGCCTTCAGCCTGCGCGTGCGATTCCGCTCAGGCGCAACCTGAAGGTTGCGACTACGGTGCTACTCCTTCACCGCCACCACATACTGGTTCGAGGTGGCCAGGCCGAGCTTGATGCAGAGCGTGTCCAGCACGGTGAAGCCGCCGCTGAACACAATGTTCTTCAGGCTGATATGCCGCCACGGCCAGCCGCCTTCCTCGACGCAATCCAGGCCGAACTTCACCCGCAGGCTGATGATCCAGAAGCCGATGGAGGGCAGGTAGCCGCGGTCAATCACCTTGAAGCCCGCTTCCTGCACGAGCTTCGTGAGCGAGGCCTGGTTGAACAGGTGGAAATGGCGCGGGGTGTGGAAGCCGGCCCAGTAGGAGTTGTGAAACAGGTCGAAGTCCATACCGCCGACGTTCGGCGTATCAATGACCAGCAGCGCGCCGGGCTTGAGCTTCGGGCGCAAGTTCAGGAGCGCCTGACGTGGGTCGCGCAAGTGCTCGATGAGCTGGCGCATGAAGGCGAGGTCGTAGCCCGCGTCGGGCAGGCCAGCCACGTCCGTCTCGATGTTGCCCTCGATGCAGGTGATGTCCCGCTCCTTGGCCAGGGCGCGCGCGCGGTCGCTGAAGAGCAGGTCGAAGGCCGTGCCGCGCGCGCCGCAGTCCAGATAGGCATCACGGTAGGCGGCGACGCGCTTCACGTCGCCGCAGCCGATGTCGATGAGGTTGGCGAACTTGCGGTCGCCCCAGCGCGCACGGAAGTCGCGGGCGTCCTTGCCCATCTTCCAGCGGATGAGCTTGCTCTCGTGGAAGAGCGGGGAGTTGGGATTGACCGTGTAGTAGGTGGGCGGGTAGAGCGCGGCGACCTCCTCGGGCTCGGGCAGCGGATTGAGATAGACGTGCCCGCACTTCCAGCAGCGGACGATGTCAAACTCGCCCGGGCGGGCGTGGTATTCGTTGTCGTCGGTGCGGGAGACGAGCGACCAGCCGCGGTCGCCGCACATGAGACAGTGGCCGTTGGTGCCGGTGGAGGAGGAATTCATCCCGGAGGAAGGGAAAACCACGAATGAACACGAATGGACACGAATGAGAACGAGGTTCTCAACGAACTGCGATGCAACTCCTGTTCGGTAGAAGGTCGGCCCGCCGATGCTTCGCCAGCGCGCGAAGTCTGTCTGAATTCGTGTTCATTCGTGTCCATTCGTGGTTAAGCCGCGGGATGCTCCACCCTCGGCTCCGCGTTGATCATGTCCCACAGCACCGCGAGGTAGCTGCGGCGGATGGGCTGGAGGTAGCCGGGTTCGCTCTCCTGCAGGAGCTTAGAAAGCTTGCGCAGGTTGTAGAAGGGCACGCCGAATTGCGTGTGATGCGCGAGATGGGTGTCGAATCCGAAGGGCGCAATCAGGTAGGCCTCCAGAAACGTCGCCTCAATGTCCACCGTGGCCTGATCCAGGTCCTCCATCGAGGCCGGGGTGGTGGTCTGGAAATACCAGTAGCCGTGCTCCACGAAGATGCGGACTTCATCCAGCAACTGCGCGATCAAGATCAGCGGTGCGAGCCAGTGCGTGAAGTAGGCCCACCAGGTCAATTGCGTGGCGAACAAGGCGAAGAGCGCCGCCTGTCCCGCCACAATGAGCGCGAGCTGCAGGTAGTCGCGCTGCGTCTCGATGGTCTTGTTCCCGAACTGCGCCTTGGTCGTGAACTTCCGCACCACTTTGCGGAAGAGCGAGACCACCACACCGGTCAGCAGGGCGAAGAACCGCGGCAGGCCGGGCTTCACCCGCAGCGGCGGGCTGTAGAGCGGGGCGTCCACGTCCTCACCGATCTTCTGCGGGGACTTGTGATGCTGGAGATGCGACTTCCGGTAGAGCAGGAAGTTCATCCCAAGCAGGCCGCTGAGGCACTTGCCCATCGCCTCGTTCAGCGCCACCGGGAAGAACAGGTTCTTGTGAGTCGCCTCATGGATGGCCATCACCAGGCGATACTGCATGAAGCCGATCACCACGAAGGCGGCCACCCAGACCGGCCAGAGGGGCCAGAGCTTCATCGCCACCAGCGCGAGCGCGAGAATGGCGACGGTGGAACCAACGTGCAGCGCAACGGGGAGGTTGCGCTTGTCCTCGCGCAATTCCTGGATTTTCTGGAGCGTTTCTTTCGTCATGCGAGCGCTGATGCCGCAGACGAAACATACGGTCAGACCCGTTGTTTGCGAGTCTTTAATTGGCAGAGGGACAGCGCCGATTGTCCTGTGTCAGCGGGCCTGCTGGCCGGCGCATGACCGCCTCGCTGCCAAGGCCACTCAGGCCCGGGCCAGCGCCTTGCGGGGAGCGGCTGAACTGGTCTTGCGCGCGGCGGGCTTGGTCGCAGCGGGCTTGATGTCCACTTGCGCGACGGCAGCCACCTTCGCCGGCTTGACTGCGGCGGGCTTGGCGGTGGCCGGCGCGACCGCGCGGGCGGTGGCGACCTTGGCCGTGGTGGAGGTCGCGGGCGGCCAGGGGCGGCTCGACTTTGCGGTGACCAGTTCCGCCTCCTGCTGGCGGGTCAGTTTGACCTGGGCTTCGGCCTGGAGCCAGTAGGTGGTTTCGCGACCCGACTGGCGGCCTTCCTTCTCCCAGAGGAGGAAGGCGCAGAGGGCGATTTCGTCATGGGTGGGCTCGGACTGGATCTTGGCGGTGGCTTGGTTCATTTCAGTTGCTCAGTTGCTGGTTCAAGACGCCATTGCTGGCGGTTCAGGGCAGAGGAATCCCTTCTACAACCAGGCATGAGCAGAGAAATACACGCATCAGTGCCGGTCGGGTGCGGGGAATTCCATCCGTGCGAAAAGCGCCCAAAGGCGCAGCGCGAGGATGTGGTAGGGCAAAACGGGCCCACTGTCAAGTGCCGCCCGAATTATTTAGAAGCGTGAGGATCGTTCCGAAGAACTGGCCGCAGCCAGCACTTTACGGCCCCGGCGGCCTCGGCGCGCGCGGCTCCTCGTTGCCAAACACGCGGAAGAACCAGATCGCCTCGTAGCGCGGGAGCCGGTCCTTCGCGTCGCCCTTCATGCCGCCGCGCAGCACGATGCGCACCGTGTCCAGCAGGATGAAGAGGTCGAGGAACAGGCTCATGTGCTTCATGTAGTAGAGGTCGTATTCGAGCTTCCACTTCGCGTCCTCCACCGACGAGCCGTAGGGATAGTTCACCTGCGCCCAGCCGGTGATGCCGGGCTGCACCATGAGCCGCTCCTGGAAATACGGGATCTGCTGGGCCAGCTCTTCAATGAACACCGGTCGTTCCGGGCGCGGGCCGACGAAGGACATGTCGCCCTTCAGCACGTTCAGCAACTGCGGGATCTCATCAATGCGATACTTGCGCAGGAAATGCCCGACGGGCGTGGAGCGCGGGTCCTTGCCGGCCGTGGACCACACCGCGCCGTGCTTCTCCGCATCCGTCCGCATGGAGCGGAGCTTGATGACGTTGAAGGGCCGGCCAAAGCGTCCTGCGCGCACCTGCTTGTAGAAGGCCGGGCCGCGCGAAGTAATCTTGGTGGCCAGGATGCCCAGCAGCATCACCGGGCCGAGGAACACCAGGCCGAGCAGCGACACCACGATGTCAAAGGCCCGCTTGACCTTCTTGATGTAGAGCATGTGCGGCTGGCCGCTGGCGGCGAGCAGCCACTCCGGCGTGATCAATTCCAGCGGCACAAGCTGATGCACTTCCTCGAAGACGCTCACCAGCGGCATGACCTGCACGCCCGAGTAGCGCAGCTCGCAGAAGGCCTTGCACATCGAGGGATCGCCGATGCTCTTGCTCGTGCATAGCACGCGGTGGATGCTCTCGCGCCGCACGATGTCCTGGAGGTCGCTCACCTTGCCCAGCACGCGCATCTCGCCGATGGGCTGGTAGTTGTCATAGTGGATGAGGCCGGCCAGCTCCATGTTCTCCGTGCCGAGGGACTGGAAGAAGCGCGCCTCCAGCTCGTCGAACGTGCAGGTCATGATGAAAGCCACCCGCTCGCGGTAGTTCCGCAGCGACCGCAGCAGGAACCCATGGTGGATCAGCACCGTGAAGTAGGCGATCGCCACGCTGTAGAGGAAGACCTCGCGGCCAATGGTGAAGGACTTTTTCAGGTAAAAGAGCGGAATCATCAGCAGCACCGTGCCAATCAGGCAGATGCCTAGCACGATCGCCCGCCGGGTCACGCGCTGCTTGTAGCTCTGCGGCGCGTAGAGACCGAAAATGTAAACCAGGCAGGGGAATACGGCCGAGCCCAGCAGGATGCCCGGCACATAGGCCGTGAGCTTCGTGTGCAGGTCATCGTCCGGAATGACGAAGTCCGTGCCGATCACGAATGCCACCGCGAAGATGATCGCATCCACCACGAAGTGGATGGCCACATGCAGCCAGTGCTGCTTCAGGATGCCGTTAGGATTCATACGCGACTGCAACTTCTGGACGCAGGTTAGTCGCCAGTCTCACGCGCGCCAAGCTAGACTTTTCCCGACTGTCGC
>CAZOCL010000317.1:0-7827 GCA_964578245.1 uncultured Klebsiella sp.
GCCATGCAGCAGGAGCTGGCCGAGCTGACCGACAGCGTCCCGTGGAAGTGGTGGGCCAAATACCAGAAGTTCGACGAGCAAAACGCGCGCGTGGAGGTGGTGGACCTGTTCCATTTCCTCATCTCAATGGCACAGGTGCTGGGCATGAGCGCGGACGATGTCTTCGCCGCCTACGTGAAGAAGAACGCGGTGAATTTCCAGCGGCAGGACTCCGGCTACACCAAGAAAGACCACGACGATTCGAAGCATATCTGAGGGGGACGGGACGGAGTATTGGAGTATTGGAGAAGTGGAGTAATGGAAGCGTAACGGGCGTTGATCCAACCTTCCACTACTCCATCACTCCACCACTCCGTTCTTTCCGGCCATCCCGCCCGCTTTCAGGAACCCCACCAATTTCTCCGCATACACGCGGTTCGCCTTCGCGCTGGGATGGCCGTCGTGCGGGGCGTTGGTGTTGCCGGGCTCGGTGAGCGGCACGGAGATGTCCACTGCCTGGATGCCGACGGACCGGCACCAGTCCAGCATGGGCGTGGCATCCGAGCTGATCCCAGCCAGGATGAAGGGAATGCCTTCCTTCAGGCAGGCCCCGGCCCAGTTCTTGATCAGCGCGCGGGAGACTTCGTGGCTGCGGACGCGCCGCTCCTCGGCGACGTTGGCGTTTTGCTCCAGCCAGTGGATCAGCGCGGACTGCCGTTGCAGGGGCCACTCGGCATACGTGGCGGGCGCGGCGTCGTAGATCAGTTCTCCAGCGGGGCTGAGCCGGGCGAAGGGATAGGTGAGGTCCGGCAAGCGGTTGTAAGGTGCAAAGCCCTTCTGCCAGATGCGGACGTAGGTGCTGCGATAGTCGTGGAAGAGCCCGTAGGCCACCACCACCACGACCGGCTTGCCGCGCTGTTTGAGCAGCTCCTGGAAGAGCAGTCGCTGATGCAGAGTGCCATAGCCGGACACGCCGCCATTCACCACCTCGAACTCCGGCAGCGCCGCCTGCACGCGCCACGGATAGGTGTCCTCGTCATTGAGCGACCACCCGTGCGTGAGGGAGCAGCCCATGAGCCAAAGCTCCGGGCGGGATTTCGCGCCGGATTCCGGAGGCGGGTGCGTAATGCGCAGTCCGTTCGTTCCATGCGTGACACGGAACTCGTAGCCCGTGGGGAGAGTCACTTTGAACGCGCCTGGAAAATGGCTGAACCCGCCCTCAGGCAGCGCACGGAAGAGCTTGCCCCCGGGTTCCACGTGGATGTCGGGCGGCTCGGCGGAGAACGGTTTGAACCCGCTCAGCCGGGCAACGACCTCGCCGACCAGGAACGCCACGAGCAGCGAGAGCGCCAACGCGAACGTGATGAACAGGGGGCGTCGGCCCTTGCGAGGCGGAGGCGCGGAAGCTTTTGAACCGGCGAACACGCGCTGCTTTTAACTACGCGCGGAACGATTGGCCATGAGGAAAAGTGAAATCAAAGAGCTTCCCGCAGCGCGCAGTGAGGAAGCCGCACCAGGGCCGAGGCAGTGCGCGCCAAGCGGGCGGGAGGCCCGCGCTCCGGGGACCTACATCCGCTGGCGCTGCCAGTGGGTGATCTTCTTGCGGAAGCTCGCGGCCGTGAGCCAATACCAGCGCTCGTATCGGCGCAGGGCGGTGGCGCGTTCGTTGGGGTCGTCGCGGATGAAGCGCGTGGTGACGCCAGCCTCGGCGGAGACGGGTTTCTCGAAGACGGCGTTCAGGCGGGTGGCTGGCAGGTCGCCATCAAGTGAATCCACGCGCTTGACCGCGAAGCCGATCTTTTGCGCCAGCCGATGCAAGGTGCGCGGGGAGAAGCTGTAATGGTGCGCGATGTGGAAGAAGTGGGAGAGCCTTGAGCCGGGGGCCTCGACGTTCGGCACCTCGACTACAAAGTAACCACGCGGCTTGAGCAGCTTCTTCACGGTGGCCAGCGTGGCGGTCGGGCTGACGGTGTGTTCGAGCACGTGGTTCATCACCACGAGGTCGAAGCTCGCGGGCTTGAGCTTGTGCGAGATTTCTTCCAGCAGGCCGTTATGCACGTCCAGCCCCTTCATCTCGCGCGCGAACCGGGCATGACCCTCGTGCGGCTCGATGCCGGTGAACTGTCCGGTGGAGCCGACCACTTCCTTCATGCTCCAGAGCAGCGCGCCCACGCTGCACCCTATCTCCAGCACGCGGACGCCGGGCTTCAAGTAGGGCCGGAGCTGCGTGAGCATCGGCCGGATCTTCGGCAGGCGTCGCTGGAAGAACCGCTCGTCCGGCATGGACTGGTTCTTGTAATCACCCCAGTAGCTGGTGTGGTAAAACTTGGAGTTCTCGCGCTCGGTCGGACGGGGGTTCGTATAGACCAGGCCGCAGTCCTCGCAGATGACGGTGGTGAGCTTGGAGCCGCCGCGCCCCCGCGTGGCGAACACCTGAAAACGTGCACTTCCGCAGAGGTCACAGACCTGCTTCGGCTCTTCAACAATGGTAGCAGCAGTGGATTGCATCAGCCCCGGTTGCCCGGAAAAAGTCACGCAATGTTTGCGATGCGCGGCCATTTGTCAAAGGCGCGCTTCCGAAACTCCGGGGACGTTTGGCTAGAGCCGAGGGGCCGCAGGTTTGACCGGTTTCGCGGCATGATCCGCGCCCTTCACCTTGAGCTGGCGTTTGAAGACCTTGTCCCCGGCGGTGACGTAGAGCACATCGCCGTTCGGGCCGCCGAAGGTCATGTTGCTCACCTTGCCGTTGGGCGTGGGGATGATGCAGTTCACGCGGCCGGCCTGGTCGCATACCTGAATGCCGAGGCGCGTGGCCACGTAGAGGCGGCCGTCACGGTCAGTGCGCAGGCCGTCCGCGCCGCTGTCATCGGCGGTGTCGGGCATGTGGAGATGGTAGTAACGCTGTTTGTGCTGGAGCGCGCCGTCCGGCTTGATCTGGTAGCTGTAAACCCAGTGCGAACGGCTGTCGGCCACGTAGAGCAGTGTCTGGTCGGGTGAGAGCGTGATCCCGTTCGAGAATTTCAGGCCGGTGTCCACGACCTGCTTCGCGCCGTCGGGCTTGATGAGCCAGACCTTGCTGGTGTTCGTGTTTGCGCCAGTCCAGTTCGGATCGGTCACGTAGATGTTTCCGTTTTGCGCCACGACCAGATCGTTGCCGCGAAAGCCATCGGCGATGACTGTGGCCTTCCCGCTGGCGTCGTAGGCGAGGATCTGGTTCTCGCCGCCCGCGACCGCATAAAGCCGGCCGTCGGGGCCGAAGCGCTGGCCATCGCCCTTCTTTGTCTCGGCCAGGAACACGCTCAGCTTGCCATCGAGGCCGATCTTATAGGTCTTGCTGTTGGGGACGTCGTTGTAAAACACCTCGCCCTGGGCGTTTGCCGTCGGGCCTTCGGTGAACTTGTAGCCTGCAGCCACCAGTTCCCAATCCGCGCCAGGCGCGAGCACCTCCTTCAACTGCGGCGAGCCGAGGCCGGCCTTGGGCGGCGCGGGCCAGTCTTTCCAGAGGAAGCGTAACGCGTCGGGGAAGACCGCCGTGCCGTGCTTGCCATTGTGGCCGCCGTCGCCCCAGGCATGCTCGACCTCGTAGCCGGCGAACTTCAGCGCACGCTCCATCTCCTCATTCGCCTTCCACCAGTCGCCACCGTAGATGTTCTGGTCCGCGCTGCCGTCCTGGAGATACACGCGGATGGGCTTGGGCTCATACTTGCGGATGAGAGTCGGATAAACATTCCCGCCGCGCAAGCCGACGTAGGTGCCAATGGCGCTGAACACGCGCGTGAAGGCCTCAGGGCGTTCCCACGCCGCCGTGAAGGCCGCGATGGCACCGCTGCTCGCCCCGCCGATGGCGCGGTCCGTGCCGTTGGTGGAGAGCTTCACGCCGTGCCTGGCCTCGATGAACGGCAGCAGTTCGTCGAGGAGGAACTTGGCATAATCGCCGCCGAGCCCGTCGTATTCGTAGCTGCGGTTGAAGCGGTCCAGCGCGTTGGTGGAGGAAGCCTTCACCCGGCCGTGCATGACAAACACGCCGACGAGCGCGGGGATCTCCTTCTTGTGAATCAAATTGTCAAATGCCACCGGCGCGCTGAACCCGCCCCCGTCCTGAAGCACCATCACGGGCGCGGGCTTGGCGCGGTCGAGTTGCGCGGGGAGATAGACCGTGTAGTCGCGCACCGTGCCGGGGAAGACCTTGCTCTGCTCAAAGGTGCCCTTCACCAGTTCGCCCTTGGGAACGCCCGGCTGAGGCAGCGAGTCCGGGCCGGGCTTGTAGTCGTCTGCCGCGTGCAGCGAAGGGGCGAGCACGGCCAGCAGGGCCAGCAAGGGAACGAGGCGTTTGGTCAAATGCATTGAAAGTTTCTGCCACGGTTCACCGGACGATGAAACACGATTTTGCTCCAGCGTCCGCTCGCGCTTATCAATTCCAAAGCAAGCCCGTGGCCGGACGGGGACTGGCATTACCGGCCTCCAAGCTGAATTTGCCAGGGCGAGTTCCGTCTGAGACTCAACTTTCGGCATGACTTCCTCACCCTCCTCCCGCTGCGGCCGGTATGCCTTTACTCTGATCGAACTGCTGGTGGTCATTGCCATCATTGCCATCCTCGCCGGCATGCTGCTGCCCGCGCTGGCCAAGGCCAAGGCGAAGGCCGGCGGCTCCAAGTGCACCAACAACCTTAAGCAATGGGCCGTCTCCATCCAGCTCTATGCGAGCGACAAGGATGGCGAGATGATCTGGTCGTTTGGGGATGCCTCGCCGACGGAACTGGGCTTCCCCAATGGCAATCCGCCTTATTACAACGCCTCCGGGGCCGGCTCCATGCTTTCGCCCTATCTGGCTTTCAACGCGCAGCTCTACACCTGCCCGGCGCAGCCAGACAAAACCCTGATTCCTACCGACATCAACTTCACCCATCCGGGCTATTCCGGGGTGCATTGGTTCAAGGACCAGCACTACCGCGTGAACCCTTATCTGGGCTGCCATGGACAAGGGTGGCCGGCGGACATCCGGTTCTCGGGACCGAACCACAACGCCTTCCGCATTGATTCGCTCTCGACCCCGAGCGAGACCGTCTATGCCTTTGATGGGCATGACTGGCGCCCCTACGGAAACACGCCGGGCACGGCTCTCCAGTATTTCACCGGGGGCGCGACGGCAGACCGCAGTGATCTCAATCTTTACTCGCCCCAGTGGTATTACGGCCCCAACCTCGGGGTGTTCCACGAGAAGCGCTCGAGCATCGCGTTCTTCGACGGCCACGTTGACTCACTGCCCGCCACCAGCCCCTTCAGCTACGGGGACACGAACGACACACACTGGCGGTTTTGACCGGTTTCTCGCCCGGAACCTGGCGTGATGTTCGGCGGTTTCCGTCGGCTTTTTGAACGGGAGGCCAGCCACGAATCCGACTCTATAGAGGGGAGCGCCCGCCACCATGCCGCTCGCCAGCGAGGGAACCACGACGAAGATGCCCTGCTCGTCATACAACGGCAGACGGCATGCAGCCGCGTCTCAGGTGGGGGACACGAGTATCAGGGCGAGGAAATACGATTTTGCCTGCGCGGGTCACTTCTCGCCGATGCAATACAGGTCCAGCCCGCTGCGCAGGTAAATGTGTCGGTCATCGAACGCGGGCGCGCCACCATGGCCCTCGCCGAGATGGTTGCGACGGACTTCCTTGAATTCCCGGCCCGGCTCCAGCACCAGCGTGTCCCCTTGGTCGTTGGACATGAAGAGATGCTTACCCGCGATCACGAGGCTGGCATACATGTTCGGGATGGGAGCGGAGGCGGGGCGTGCATTTGCCTCGGGGAAGACAAGATCGCGCGTGACGAGCAGCTTGCCAGTCTCCGTATCGAGGATGCTGAACATGTATTCGTTGGCGATGCCATAGATCAGGCCGCGGTGCCAGATGGCCGAGGCGTAGAAGGTGCCTTCCAGCTCCTGATCCCAGAGTTGCTTCACCGCCCACTTGTCCCCTGCCCCGCCGGAAAGCTGCTTCGCACTCGAACCCGTCTGGATCAGGTAAACCGTGTTGTCCCGAATGATCGGGCTGGCGAACTTCAAGCCACCGAGGTCGCTCGCGAGGAGCGTGCCATCCGCAGCGCGCACGATCTGACCAGACGGCATGACGAGCACTTCCACGCCCGCGACGCGAGCCACCACCGGGGTGCCATAGCTCTCGGGGACAGCGGCATTCTTCCAGGCCACCCGGCCGGTCCGCGTATCGAGGGCCATCAGATACGACAGCGTGACCATCAGCCGGCCACCGGCGAGCACCGGCGAGGCCGCCCGGCCGTATTCCGTGGCGATCTTCAGATCGAAGTGCTGAATCCACTGCCGCGCGCCGTTGAGGTCGTAGCAGGCGACGATGCCGGTGCCGAACACGACATAGACAAACTGCCCGTCGCTCACCGGCGTGGGCGTGGTGTTGCCAGCGTCGCCCAGCGAATGCCGCAGTTCATACTTCTCCGGAAGGTCCGCGTAGTCGTTGGACTTCTGCCACAAGAGCTTGCCATCGTCGGCATTGACGCAGAGAAGCTGGGCTGGATCGGCAACCAGAAAGATTCGGCGGCCGACCACGATGGGGGAGGAATACTTGTTCGGCCCGATCCGGGTCTTCCAAAGAATGTTCTTGGTAGCACTCCATTCCAGCGGCGGCGTGGCCAGCGGGTAATGACCCGAGCCGTCGTTGCGCCAGCCGACAGTCCTGGCAGTGCCCGGGTCCGCTCCATGCGCCAGCCTGACACCGGCAAGGAGGAGCACGCCTGCGGCAAACGCGGCGAAATGAAGGCCCCAGCGCGATAACAAGTTCATTGGCCCTGCGCGTCCTTGATGGCGTAGCAAATGATCTCCATGGGCGTGCGCACAAAGAGCCGGCCGCGCGAAATGACCGGCATGCTCCAGTCCAGCAGGCCTCGGTGGATGTTCCGGCCGGTGTTCGCCAGCGCGTGCAGGTTCTCGACGCGTCCCCGCTGGGTGTAGGCGGCGGGATTGGCCTCGACCAGGGTCAGGCGTTGATGGTCGTGGATGAAGAGCAGGCCATCGGCGGCGGTAATCGAGAGCCCAAGGTGAAAGCCCGGTTCCTTCCAGAGCACTTTCCCAGTCTTCAGATCGCTGCAACGAAACGAGAAATTCTGCTCGCCGGGTTTCGCGCCGATGTCGGCGGCGTCCTTCCGCGAGTCGATATAGAAGCCATAGATGTGGCCTTCCCAGATCACCGGCGGCGTGACGGCGTCATGGATTTCGACATTGGACCAGAGGACTTTGGGCTTCGGGTCTGGCTGGCTGAAATCACACTCGACCAGCGAGGGAATCCAGCCGTTGAGCGAGTCCAGGTAGAGGTTGTGGCCCACGCGCTTCAAGCTGCCGCTGGCCCAGCAAGGGGAGTCCTGCGGCCCGGTGCACACCCAGTTCCAAAGCTGCTGACCGTCCGCGAGGCGCAGGATCTTCCACTGCCGGTTGCCGTGGACCACCAGGCAGTCCTGATCGCGGAACTTGACCGGCATTCCCGTGCCAGTGACCAGCCCGGGACCACGAGAGCCAGGGAGGCAGTCCTCCTCGAACTTCCACGCCACCTGCCCGGAACTCGCGTCGTAGGCGAAGAACTGCATCTTGTTGCTCACGTCGGTCTTGGCCCAGGCGGGGATGGCCGGGTTCCCGCCCTGCCAGTAGAAATACGGGATCTTGTCGCCCAGCGGAACGAGTGCGCCGTTGAAGCCTTTCCACTCCAAATTGCCCGCGCCCTTCAGCGTGCCATCCAGATAAGGCGACTCCTGCCGGAAGCTGCGTTTCCAGACGATGGCCCCGGTAGCGCGCTCAAAGCAAAACGCGTCGCCGAAGGTGCCGATCTCATA
>CAZOCL010000318.1:0-5442 GCA_964578245.1 uncultured Klebsiella sp.
CGCGGTAGCGCATGAACCACTGGTAGTTCTTCTCGTTCAGCTCGGTGCGGAGCGCGGCATTGAAGTCTTTGGGGGCACCGCCCTTGCCGAAAAGGCCCTCGTCCAGCAGACGGGCGACCACCTTGTGGCCATCCGGGTTCAGATGGACGCCGTTGTGGGTGAGCTTGAACGGAGACCCTTGGTAGGCCTTGGTCGTGGCGTTGAAGAGGTTGACGAAAGGCACGCCCTTCTCGCGCGCCACCTCGGCCATTGCATCGGAGTAGAGCTTGAGATTGGCGTTGTTCGTCTTGCCGTCGGGGAGGTTCGGGTTGCCGAGGTTCTCGTGCGCGATCGGCGACACCAGCACCAGCCGGGGAGCGCCGCCGCCGGAGTAGTTCTGCTTCAGGGTGTGGTCCACGAAGGTGGCGAGATCGAACTTGAACTTCGCCAGGCCCGCCGGTCCGGCGAAGGACTCGTTGAAGCCGAAGAACGCCATGACCACGGTCGCCTTGCTGAATGAGAGATGCTCGTCCGGCGAGCCGAAGTTCTGCGAGCGCAGGCGGGCGGGCAGCACCTTGTCGCCCTTAGAGTAATTGGAGTTCTCGATGACCAGCTCGGTCTTGATATCCACCTCGTCCGCCGGGAAGGCGAGGTTGCGCACGACGAGGTTGAGCTTGGGGAAGCGCTGGTGCAGGAGCGTCTCCCAGTGGTTGTCATGCTGCATCCGCTCGGCCAACTGGTTGCCGATGAGGCAGATGTGGTCGCCGGCCTCCAATTCGAGACGGGCCGGGGGCGGAGCGGGCGCGGCCCGGAGGGAGCTGACAGCGAGCCAGCAGAGGGCGGCAAGGCAGACGAGGCGCTTCATAGTGTGCGACTTTGACCGGATGGTTGAAAAACGATCCGAGTGTTGCCTCCTGCGCCTGCGGAGGCAAGCCGGAGGAACGAAAATGGGAGGGGAAAAGGGGTTCTCCACCATATTCAGCAGGGCAGAGGGAAGCTCCAAATCCCAAGTTCCAAATTCCAAAAAAGCTCCAACTCCAAATTTCAAGCGTCGGCGTGAGCGGCGAATGGACGGGCGAACCAAGCCGGGTAGCTTGCAAGCGCTGCCGGCATCGCACGCCGGGCGATTGGAATTTGGGACTTGGAGTTTCTTTGGGGCTTGGGATTTGGACCTTGGAATTTCCTTGCCGGCCCACCTTTCCCCCGAAGCCAGCAGGCAGTCAAAAAAGGGAGACTGCCGCGGTGGTTTTCCCGGCGGCAGTCTCTTCGAATATGAAGAACTAACTGGCTGATACCATAGCTGGTTTCAGGCCAGTTCCATTTGTGGGAGAGGGACGTGGACGTGGTGCACCGGGTGGTTGAACTGGAGGATGCGCTGGCAGGCCTCCTCCAGGGTGTTGACCAAAAAGTCGTGGTGGCCGGAGCCGTTCCAAGGTGATTTGAGGAGCACCGAGTTGCACCCCGCGACAAAGGCGGCGGAAGCATCCTGCCACTTGTCACTGATCACGAAGCTCCGCTCCATATCGAGGTGCCAGCGGAAGGCCGCTTCGGTGAAGAGGCCGGCGCCAGGCTTTCGGCAGTTGCAACGGTCGCTCTCCTCGTGCGGACACAGCATCACGCCATCCACGGGCAGCGCCCGGCGGAGCATGTCGTGCATCATGTCGAGTTCGCGGCGTGGGAGCAGGCCACGGGCGACATTGGGCTGGTTGGTGGTGACCAGAATGAGATATCCGGCGGCCTTGAGCTGCTCCAGCGGGGCACGCACCTCCTCACGAATGCGAAACTCCTCCAGGCGCATGGGCGGCATTTGGCTGCGCCCCGCCACCCGCACATGGTTCAAGACTCCGTCCCGTTCGAGAAACACGGCTGCTTTCATGAATGAGAACAGAGCAAGTTCGCAGCCTGAATCAGTCGCGGAACTGAAAAATACGGGAATCCCCTGATGAATTTTTCAGGGCAGGCCCTATGAACTGGATTGAGTCTCCGCCGATCTGCGAAGTCATGCCCGCGAAACCCGCGAAAACCCGCGAAAAATGATGGACTGCCCAAACCGATCACCGAATCGGTGCCTGCGGAAGGTTGCGTGCCACCTCGGGCACCAAAAGCCGAACGGACTCAGGTCGAGAATCCTCGTGTCCCGTCGGCTCACTGCGTCTCAACCCTGAAACGATCCCGTTCCCCCTCAGCTTTTCGCGCCCTTTCGCGTGTTTCGCGGGCACAACTTCGGCCCGAGTCCCCAACTCGCCACCGCTTCACAAAATCCGGTCATGCGCCCACGGATACCTCGCCGTGCAGCCGAACTCCCGGCTCGACTGGCCCGTTGGCGGCGTCTGGAAGTTCTGCGGGTCAAAGGACGCCCCGGCCCCGCGCAACACGCTCTCCAGCAACGGATGGCCGTAAGTCACCCCCGGGAACACCACCTCATTCCGGTTCACATCCAGCACCCGCGTCTGGTCCGCCGAGACAATCACCCGGCGGAACGGCTTGAGCCGCTGCCGCTGGTCCGCGAGGAACGCGACCACTTCGTCCGGGCTGCTGCCGGTGAAGGTGGCCGCGACACTCATTCGATGAGGTCCTTCGCCTCCTTGAAACGCCCCTCCATCCGCTTGATCACCGGCATGGCGCGCAGGATGATGTTCTTCTCCGTCTGCCCGATGAAGGTCTTCATCTCCACCCGCACGGCCGCCACTACCTCGCCGTTCCGGTCGTGCAGCGGCAGCGTGGCCATCGCGCTGCCGGCCTGCCGGTCGTCGCCCGCGTAGATCACGTCGTTTTTGATGACACTGAGCTCGATATCCGAGCCCACCTTGCCCAGCAGTTGCTCGTCCGTAGTGGCCACCACCCGGGTCACCTCGCTCGCGCGGTCTTTCATGTAGATTACCACGCCCGTGATGCTGGTCTTCTTCTCCAGCGCCTCCCGCGCCAGGATCTTCGCGAGGGACTCACGCGGCGTGTAGGTGACTCGCGCATCGGCAAAATGGCTGACCGAGTCCGATTTCGTCCAGAAACCGATCCGCCCGAACCCGAAGGAGTTGTCCGTCATCGTGGGAATGGCCTCCTTGCCGTTGAGCAGGCAGCGGATCTGGTTCCCCTTGCACTCCACGCTCAACTCATGCCAGACCCCGCGCGGCACGGACATCTCCGGCCCGATGGGGTCGCTGCGTTCGCCGTTCACGAACTTGTAGAACCGCACATTGTTCCCCAGGCCGCTGGCCCGGATCACATAGTAGTTCTTCGCATCCTGATACCGGAAGGCCACCCCGGCCATCTGTTCCGTCTTGCCCGCCACCAGCATGAACTTCGTCGTGAACGTGAAATCCCCAAACACCTCCCCCTCAAAGATCAGCGCCGGAAACCGCTCCTCCGTCGCATCGGTCGAGAGCTGCGCCAGCACCTTGCCCTTCCCGCCTGCCGGAGCGTTGGGCGTGAGCGGCTTGAACGCCGTCGGCGCATCCCCCAGCACCACCTTCCAGTCGCCCGGTGTGCCCGACCCCGTCAGCATGCTCTGAAAGCCCGCCGGCACCATGCCCTCCGGCATGGCTGAAAAGTCGAAGGTCCGCTCCGCCGCTCGCGCGGCAGCACACGACCAGACCAGCACCGACAGGACAACAAACCGGATGAACATCACGGGAAAGTAACAAAAGCCGCCAGCCCGACAAGCGGGGAAAGCTGCCGGACACAAATCAAGTTTTGAACAGCGAAGGAAACAGGCGGTCAACGCCCCGCCATCCTGCCGCATCCCTCTCTGTGGTGGGCACCGCCTGCTCAGAACGTGACTTTCCCCTGCGGCGTGCTGCGCAAATCACGCAACACGCAACACGTCCCACGCCCCTCACTGCTCACTGCTCAATCCGATACAGCGTCTTCGCCGTCCGCAGGTAAAGCGCCTTGCCACTGATCGCCGGCGACGCCTCGATCGGCCCGTCCAACTTGCTCTCCCCCAGCAGCTTGAACTCCCGCGCCGCCGCGAACACCACGCACTTGCCCTCGCGGTCCGCCGCATACACCCGCCCCTCCGCACTCACCGGCGAGGCATACACCGCCTTCAGCACCCGCTCGGACCACAGCACCTTCCCCGTCTTGGCCTCCACCGCGCTGGCGAACCCGCTGTTGTCCACCAGGATCAGCAGATCGTCCTGCAAGATCGGCGACGGCGTTTCCGGCACGCCCTTGGTCAGCTTCCAAACCAGTTGCGGCTTCTCGGTCACCGGATCGCTCTCCTTCGAGGCGTCCAGGAGGTTGCCCGGCTTCCACGCATACATCGGCGGCGGCTTGATCGCGTAGAAATGCCCCTTCGAGAAGCCAGCGGAGAAGAACACCAGCCCATGCGCATAGATCGGCCGCGCCCCCGTGGAATGGAACGGCTGCGTCTCCACCTGCCAATATTCCAGCCCGGTCAGCGGGTTGTAGCCGTAAAACGCCTTCGCCCCCACGCTCAGCAAGACCGGCTTGCCCTCGATGGTCGCGATCTGTGGCGTCCCGTAAGCCTTGCGCAAGTCACCCTCCGCCTTCGGCTTCCCGTCCGCCCCGAGATCCCGGTAATCCGTCGAGCGCTTCACCTTCCACACGTCCTTGCCCGTCTTCTTGTCCAGCGCCACGATGAACTGGTCATTCGCCCCGTCGAAATGGAGGATCAGCAGGTCCAAGTAGAGAATGGGCGAGGAACCCGCCCCCCGGTAATGGTTGCACCGCAGATCCCGCCGCTCCCACAACACCTGCCCCGTCTTCGAATCCAGACAGGCCGTGCCCGCCTCGCCGAAGGTGACATACACCCTGCCCTCCTCAATCACCGGCGTCGGCGAGGCGTAACTGTTATAGCGCATCCACAACTCCGGCTGCTGCGCCTCAAACAGCTTCACATCCCGGATGATCTTGCCCGTGCTCTTGTCCACCGTGAGCACGAACAACGCCGTGCCATTCGAGCTGGCCGTCGTCAGCCACAGATCATTGCCCCAGATCACCGGCGACGACCACCCCTTGTCATGGATGGGCGTCTTCCACTTCACATTCTCCGTCTCGCTCCACTGCACCGGCAGCCCCGTGGCATCCGACGACCCATCTCCGGCCGGACCGCGGAACTGCGGCCAGTTCTCGGCCGCGAAGGCCAGTGAGGCGGAGCAAGCAAGAGCGGACAGCAACAGGGCAAATTTCATTGTCGAAAGCGTAACCAGCGTTCCCTCCGCCTGGCAACCCAGCACTGGCAGAGCCGCCCTTGGACGGCAGCCACCCGCCCGACACTCAACCCGGAGCGCGAGGGGACACTCCTGTCCCCCGACCTCTGCAATGGGTAATCCGCGACTGGCGATTCCCGTCCTCCCATTCGTGTTCATTCGTGTCCATTCGTGGTCTCCCCTCCCATTTGGCTTCGTTCCGTAGAATCCAAACTCGACATTTTCCACACCGCCGCACTTGGACCTTGGACCTTGGACCTTGGACCTTGGACCTTGGACCTTGGACCTTGGA
>CAZOCL010000318.1:5542-7816 GCA_964578245.1 uncultured Klebsiella sp.
GACCTTGGACCTTGGACCTTGGACCTTGGACCTTGGACCTTGGACCTTGGACCTTTGGACCTTGGACCTTGGACCTTTGGACCTTGGACCTTTGGACCTTGGACCTTTGGACCTTGGACCTTTGGACCCTGAACCTTGGACCTCTGGCAATTGGCGATCGGCGATTGGCGATTCCCGCCCTCCCATTCGTGTTCATTCGTGTCCATTCGTGGTTTCCCTTCCCACCCTCGCATCTCATCCGTCCCCACGCCCTTGCGTGGCGCAAATGAACCGGAGCACCGGTCTCCGCCCGGGGTTCCTACTCTTAATCTGAATCCTGATCCTAATCCAAATCTTCTCCGTCCCGGTTCATGGTGCCGCCCCGGTGGCCTTTCCTTGAGTGCCAGTTAGTGCCGGTCAGTGGTTTTCGATCTCCATCTTTGCCTTCCCTGAATCTGCGGGATCCCCCTCCAGTCTTCACCCTACCCCCCATCCCCTACTGAAACGTCTCGATTTCGCCACCCCCTGCCACATGGCACTGGTTCCTCCATGCAATCGGACACCGCCCTGAACACGCCCCTCGCCCCACCGCGCTGGTTCGTCGTGGACGACGAATCCCTCCTCCTCAAAATGGCTGCGCAGATCCTCCGGCGCTTCTCCCTCGCCGACGTCCACACCTGCACCGACCCCCGCGAAGCCCTCGGCCACATGACCACCACCCCCGGCGACCTCGAACTCCTCGTCACCGACCTCAACATGCCTGGCATGAACGGGTTGGAACTCGCCCGCCACGTCCGCGCCGTCGCCCCGCGCGCCAAGATCGTCCTCACCACCGGCAGCGCCCTCGTCCTGCCCGACGCCCGCACCCTACGCGACCACGGCGTGGACCTCCTCCTCCCCAAGCCCTTCGGCGTCCACGAACTTCTGGCCGTCGTCCGCCGCCTCTGCCGCGCCGAAAGCCTCAAACCCTTCGCCACCGGCTGACGTCACACGCCCGTGCCGGCGGCTTGCATCCGCCGTCCGTGAGCTACAGCAGAACAATCCCGCCTCGAGCTGTCGCCCGTTCATTCGTCAGTCCCTATTCGTCAGTCAAAATCTCCCGCCCGTTGCCTCACCCGAAAGCACTCTGAAATCTGTAGTCTGAGATTTCCAATTCGCCCCGGCCCTCCCCCATTCGTGTCTGTTGGTGTCCATTCGCGGTTTCCCCTGTCAGTCCCCATTTCATTCGCCAGTCCCCATTCGATTGTGAGGAAAGCAGAGGATGGCAGTCTCCGCATTGACCCAGATGCAATGTGGGCGGAAGGCCTCCGCATCAGCCAGGACCACCGTGTCGAGTGGCAGGTCGAATCCACAAGCACCGCAGCCCACCCGACCCAGCAGGCTGCGCCCGCAGGGCGGAAGCAGCACGACACGTTTTAGCCCCAGCACACAATCTCCATGCGCAATGTCATCGTCCTCCTCGGCACCGGTTCAATCGGCAGGCCATCGCGTGGCGGGTCAGCAGGATGCAACCCGAGGCGGGCCGTTCCCGTTGTTCCCCGATTGGAAACTTGCACAAGTCCCGCGCACCCGTTATCGCGAAGCCATGAAGAAAGGCGTCGGGGTCATTTGTCTGGTGGGCGGAGTGCTGGTGCTGGTGTGGGGCCATGGCATCACCCAGTCCATCGGCTCGCGGATGGTGCAGACCTTCACTGGCTCGCCGCCAGAGCGGGCCATCCAGATCTATGCCGGCGGCACCGCCCTGATCCTCGTCGGCCTCTTCTGCATCTACACGGCCAGGCGGTGAAACACTGGACGTGGCGGAGCGCCGCGTTCACGCCGCGCTCCTCGCTGTCCGTGACCGCCCGATTTACGCGCCCGGCGTAAGGACGTCGCCTTGGAATGAGAGGGGTTGACGTCCACGCCAACCGCAACGAGGTTGGCCCAACGCAAGCGAACGTCATCCAGGCCGGATATGAAAACGCCGGGTTCATTGCTGGGATTGCTGCTGGGAGTGGTGGGAGGCACCGGCTGCTGTCACTTCGCGGCGAAGCCTCAGGCCGCTGCCCCACCGCCTCTCCCCGCCGTCACCGTCACCGAATTTGCGCGTCCCAAGAGCCGGCCAGCCGTCCTCTCCGAAACCGTGCTGACGACCCAGTCCCAGTTCACCGTCACCCGTATCGAACTGGCCGCCCCGCCGCTCGCGGGTGAAACCAACCGCACCGTCGTGTTCGACTACTACGCGCCGCCAGGGACAGGCCGGACGCCGGTCATCCTCGTGCTGCCAGTCAGCGGCGGCGACTACGAGCTGGAGCG
>CAZOCL010000319.1:0-7791 GCA_964578245.1 uncultured Klebsiella sp.
TGCCGGCCTGGTTCGGAAAAAAGCGCTCCGCCGTCTGGTAGAAATCGGCGTCGAGGGCGTTGGCGGCGTTGGTATTTGCCATGCCCATAAATGCCGGACCGGGGTGGCGGCTGGCAAGAAGCAAGTGAGCAGAAATCAGTGTTCAGTAAACAGTATTCAGGCTGGCCGAGACGCACGTCCACTCACTGAATACTGGACACTGATTACTGACCGCTCAGCTCTCCTGCCCTCGCTCAGAACGCGTAGTTCAACCCCGTGTTTATGGTCATGATCCCGTCGAGCTTGAGGTTCGAAGACTTGCCCTGCACGGTGGAGCGTGAGTTGCCGGCGTATTGGTAGGCCAGGCCTAGTTCCCAGCTCCAGGCCTCGCTGAGGGCAACGTAGAGGTTGGCGCGCGCGAGCCCGCTGAAGAGCCAGTCGTCCGCGGAGACACGGCCCGAGCGCGTTGCCGTCACCACGCCGGGCACCACAATCGTGTCGGTGTAACTGTAGGTCGTGCTCGCGTAGACCACGCCCAGCCCGCCGCCGAGCGTCAGGGAGACACGGTCATGCAGCGGCAACTCGATGAACGGCCCGATATTGAAACCGTAGAGCGAGCCGGAAACCCGGTTGTTCAGGGTTTCCGTCCCGGCCACCAGGGCGACGGAACGACTTCCTGGCACATCCGGGATCAACGGACCGGCGGTGGCGAAACTCCCGGAGTAAGGCGCCAGCGGCGGCAAGACCGCACCGAGCCCATATTTGTCGGTGGTGAGGGGGACGAGTCCAGCGAGCGATCCCGAGTCCCGCTGCCCGAGCTGCATGTAGCCCACGGACATCAGCACGCCGACGTTCGCCCGGCGCTTTTCAGTGATGTGGAAACGCCCGAGCACTTCCTCGTAGGCCAGTTCGAAGCCCGGAACCATCCGGTCACGACTGCTCCGAGTGGTGCCGTCCGCCATCGAATTCGCAGAGTGGAAAGCCAGCGAGCTTGCCCCCAGAAATGGGGCAGCAGGATCAGCAGCGAGATACTGTGCGTTGTTGTTGTAGCCCCAGTTCCAGGTCGTGCCACCCGCGTTGCCGCTCACATCGCGGAACACGAAGCCGTCGTCGTAGCTGCGGTTCACGCCGGGCACCAGCGCGCCGGTGTTGTTCGGCGTGGCACTGGTGAAGTCAGCCTTGATATTGAAATTGAACGTGGCCTTGAGCGAGAAGCGGTTGCGCCGCTTGAGCATCTTGTCCTCGGCCGCCGCCGCCGGCAAGGCGTCCTGCGCCACCGCCGTGCCGCTGACACACGCCAGGCCCACTGCCCCGATCCAGAATTGATGTTTCATGTCGCTGAGAGTTCAGGGCACTTGCAGAAGGCGGTAGAAGCGCGTGCCCGCCGCCGAGGGCAGGCTCGAGGTGCGGGGCGGTCCGGTGTCCACCCATTGGAGGCGTCCGCCGGTGCCCGTAAGGCCAGGGAAGGAAGTCTCCCACGGTCCCGCCGGACTCGCGCTGTATTGGATGTAGTAGGTCTTCCCGCCGAGACTGGTGAAATCAATCTTGAACCGGCCCAGGTGGAACTCCGCGCGATCCGGCGCGAGCGTCGTGCCAGCGGGTGCGGTCGGATAGCCGCCGGTCACCACTTCCACAACGAGGCGCGGGCGCGGTGACGTCACGCGGTCGGAGACGTAATACTCCACGTCCAATGGGAACGTGCCCGAGGGGACAACCGTGGTGGGAATGAGGATGTAGGGAATGCCATTGTTCGTGCCCGTGGCATTGATGAGGTAGATGGCGTTGCCCAGCGAATCCACGCCGAGGTCGAAGAAGGAAATCCGCAGGAAGGTCACCGCGCTCACGCTGCCCGCCGGGTTCAGGACCGGCAGCGCCTCCTCCGTCGCACCCGTCTGCGAACGCAGCGTGTAATCATTGAGCGACTTGAAGACCACCGCCCCGCTGATGAAGTAGCTGGGCAGCGGCGTGCCGGCCACGTTGAGCACCTGATTGGTCACGGGCTCGCCTTGCAACATGATGCCGGCAATGCTCTGGGTGACACCCGCGGAGACGGTGAAGTTGAGGAACACCACCGCATTGCTGCCCGCCGTGAAGGTCTGCGCCGCCGGCAGCGTGAGGTCGAAGCCGAGCCGGCCCTGGGTCGAGGAGTTGGTCGTCACCAGCGTCGCACCTACCGTCGTGGTCACGCTGACGAAGACGAGCTTGTTGGTGTCGTAGGCCACGCTGCCCGTCACCCGGTTCTCGCCGCCCTCGGCCAGCAGCACGACCGGCACGGAAACCGTTGCCCCCGCCGTGAGGTTGGTCGTCTGCGTCGTGGCCACTTGCAGCGTGCGGAGCGACAGGGTGAACGTCACGTCCACGCTGGTCACCGAGCCGTCGGTGTTCGTCACCTTCACGCAGTAGGTCGCCACGTCGCTCGCGGAGACGTTCGCCAGCGTCAGCGTGGCACTGGTCGCACCGGAGATGTCCACGCCGTTCTTGCACCATTGGTAAAGCAGGGTCGGCCGTCCGATGGCGACCACCGTGAAGGACACCGTGTCACCCCCGAGCGCGGTGACCGACGTCGGCTGCACGATGATGACCGGCGGGTCCAGCACCGTGAGCGTCGCGTTCGAGCTCGTAGCGTTGCCGTAGGGGCTGCTGATGACCACGGAGTAGAGGCCCGCCTGGTTGGTCTGGACGTTGGTCAACGCCAGCGTCGCATTCGTTGAACCCACGAGATTCGTTCCCCCAAAGCGCCACTGGTAAGTGAACGGTCCGTCGCCACCCGCGGTCACGGAGAACGAGGCGCTGGTTCCCTTCAGCACGGTCAAGGACTGCGGCTGCGTGGCCACGAAGGGAGCGACCCGCACCGTGAGCGTTGCGGTGGCACTGATCGCGACACCATAGGGGTTGGTGGCCACCAAAGTGTAATCACCGGACTGTGAAGGCTGGACTGCGGCCAGGCTCAGCGTAGGACTGGTCGCACCCGGGATGGCCACGCCATTGAACCGCCATTGATACGTCAGCGTCGGGTCGCCCGTGGCCGCCGAGACGAAGTTGACGGTGATGCCAGCCACGACGGACTGCGACAACGGCTGTGTGGTGATGGTGGGCGGGACGCGGACGGTGAGCAGCGCGTTCGAACTGGTGATCGTGCCGTAGGGATTGCTCACCACCACGGAGTAGTTGCCGGCCTGGTTCGTCACCACGGCGGTCAGCACAAGCGGGTTGTTCGTCGCGCCGACGAGGTTCGTCCCGTTGTAGAGCCACTGGTAGGTCAGCGGCGCGTCGCCGGTGGCGGTCACATGGAACGTCGCGTTGCTGCCCTGGATCACGTCCTGCGGCTGTGGCTGGTCCGTGCTATTGTTCGCGATGGCCGGCGGGAAGTGGACGGTCAGCGTCGCGTTGGAACTCGTCGCGGTGCCGAAGGGATTGGTGACCACGACCGAGTAAGTGCCCACCTGAGCGGCTTGCACGTTAGTGAGTGTGAGCGTGGCCGTAGTGGCCCCGGCAATGGTGTTTCCATTGAAGCGCCACTGATAGAGCAGCGTGGGATCGCCCACCGCCATCACGGTGAAGGTGACATTGCTGCCCAGGGTCGCAGCCTGCGACTGCGGCTGCGTGATGATCGTCGGCGGCACGTTGACCGTGAGCAGCGCGTTCGAGCTCGTGACGGAGCCATAAGGGCTCGTGATGACCACGGAGTAATTGCCCGCGTCGTTCGTCTGCGCCGCTGCCAGGCCGATGTTGGCATTGGTCGCGCTGGCGATATTCGTCCCGGCAAAGCGCCACTGGTAAGTAAACGGACCGTCGCCCCCGGCGGTGACGGAGAAGGCCGCCGGACTGCCCACCAGCACCGTGAGCGGCTGCGGCTGCGTAGCGATGAACGGCGCGGTCTTCACGTCCAGCGTCGCGTTCGCGCTCGTGGCCGTGCCGTAGGCGTTGGTCACAAATAGCGAGTAATTCCCAATCTGGCTGGTCTGGACGGCGGTGAGCGTCAGGGTGGCTGCATTGGCACCGGGAACATTGGTGCCATTCAGCCGCCACTGGTAAACCAGCGTCGGATCGCCGCCGGCCAGCGCGGTGATGGTCGCATTGCTGCCCACGATCACCGTCTGATTCGCGGGACTCGGCTGGACGATGATAAAGGGCGGCACGCGGACGGTGAGCAGCGCGTTGGAACTGGTGACGGAACCGTAGGGGCTGGTTATGACCACGGAGTAATTGCCTGCGTCGTTCGTCTGTGCTGCGGCGAGGCCCACATTTGCATTGGTCGCGCCAACGAGGTTGGTTCCACCAAAGCGCCACTGGTAGGTGAACGGCCCGTCCCCGCCAGCGGTGACGGAGAAGCCCGCCGGGCTGCCTACCAGCACCGTGAGGGGCTGCGGCTGCGTGGCGACGGTGGGAGGAGACTTCACGTCGAGCGTCGCGTTCGCGCTCGTGACGGCGCCGTAGGGATTGCTCACCACCACGGAGTAACTGCCGAGCTGGGTGAGTTGCACGTTGTTCAGCGTCAGCGTCGCCGCGTTCGCGCCCGGGACATTCGTGCCGTTGAGCCGCCACTGGTAGGCCAGCGTCGGATCGCCACCGGCCACCACGGTGATGGTCGCGTTGCTGCTGACCACCACGGTCTGATTCGCCGGAGCCGGCTGGGTGATGATGAAGGGCGGCACCCGGACCGTGAGCAGCGCGTTCGAGCTGGTGACGGAACCATAGAGATTCGTGACGACGACGGAGTAATTGCCCGCCTGATTGGTCACCACAGCGTTGAGCACCAGGACGTTGCTCGTGGCTCCAGGGATATTCGTCCCGCCAAACCGCCACTGATACGCAAGCGGCGCGTCGCCCGTGGCGTTCACGCTGAAGGTCGCGTTGCTGCCCTGAATGACATCCTGCGGCTGCGGCTGGCCGAAGTCCGAGATGAACGGTGGTGACTGGACCGTGACCACGGCGATCGAACTGGTGACCGAGCCGTAAGGGTTGCTCACCACGACGGTGTAGTTGCCCTCAGAGCTTTCCTGGACGTTGAACAGCGACAAGGTCGGAGAGACCACGCCCGGGATGGCCGCACCGTTAAACCGCCACTGATAGGCGAGGGTCGGCGAGCCGGTGGCAGTGACGGAGAGATTGAGCGTCGCACCCTGCGTCAACGTCTGCGACGCTGGCGGCACGATGATGGTAGGCGGCACGAGCACGGTGAGGGTCGCGTTGGAACTGGTGGAGCTGCCAAACGGGTTGGTGACGACCACCGAGTAAAGCCCGGCCTGCGAGGGCTGCACGTTCGTGAGCGTGACCGAGGTGTTGGTTGCCCCGACGATGTTTGTCCCGCCGAAGCGCCACTGATAGGTGAGCGGCGCGCTGCCGATGGCGTTCGCGCTGAACGTGGCGTTCTGGCCTTGCACGACAGTGAGCGACTGCGGCTGGCCGTCCGGACCACCGCCATTGGGGCCGCCTGCGAAGGTCGGCGGCGCGGCCACGGTCAAGGTGGCGGCGTTGGTGACCGCGCCAAAGCGGTTCGACACGATGATCGTGTAAGGACCGCCGCTGGCGACCTGGATGTTGGTCAGGCTGAGTGTCGCGTTCGTCTGATTCGCGAGCGCCGCGCCGCCGAAGACCCACTGGTAGAAGAGCGGCGTGGTGCCCCCGGCTGTCACCGAGAAGCTGACCGTTGCACCAACGAAGTTGGTGATGGACTGCGGCGGCGTGACGAAGAACGGGAAGGTGCCCAGCGTGAGGCTCGCGTTCGAGCTGGTGGCCGTGCCCGCGCTGTTCGTCACCACGGCGGAGTAGAGCCCCTGGTTCCCGTTCTGCGCATTGGTGATGGTGACCGACGTATTCGTGGCCCCGGGGATGTTCACCCCGCCAAATCGCCACTGGTAAAACAGCGGGGCCGTGCCGCTGGCGGTGACGGAAAACGTGGCATTTGAGCCGGCCAAGGTGAACACATCCACCGGGTTCGAAATCACGAGCGGCGGAGTGGCGTCCTCGGTTTCCACCCGCGTGATGAAGTTGAAGGGGATGTTGTTGAACTGCCGGAACTCGCCGACCACCACCAGCTTGCCGTCGCTGTCCAGGCCGCTGGCGTTGACGGCGGCGTTGGCCGGACTGTCGAGATAGCCCGCACCCGTGCCTGGGTTGAACAGCGTGTCGTGCGCGCCGTTCACATCCAGCCGCGCCACGCTCCGGCGCGAAACCCCGTTGATCTCAAAGAAGACGCCCACGATCAGGAGCTTGCCGCTCGGCAGCAATTCCGCGTCGCGGATGTCGGAGTTGATCGCCGTGTTCTGCGCGTAGGCCGTGTCAATTGTGCCATTGGCCAGCAGCCGGATGATCTTCGCGCGGGCCAGGCCGTTGAAGAAGTTGAAGCCGCCATACACGATGATCCTGCCGTCATCCTGGATGATCGCCCCATTGACCAGGCCGGACGCGCCCGTGCCGGGATCAAACGTGAGGTCCACCGAGCCGTCGGTGTTCAGCCGCACGATGCCGGCGCGCGGGGTGCCATTGAAGGTGGTGAAATTGCCGCACACCATGATCTTTCCATTGGCCTGGACCTGGATGGAGACCAGCGGCTGGTCCGGCCCGGTGCCTGGATTGAATGTGGTGTCCAGCGAACCGTCCGCATTGACGCGCGCGAGACGGTTGCGCGGCACTCCGTTGAAGTTCTGGAACCGTCCGCCCAGGAGGAGCTTGCCGTCGTCCTGGAGCGCCAGCGCGTCCACGCCGCTGTCCGGGCCGTTGCCCATGTTGGCGGTGAACGCGGTGTCGAGCGACCCATTGTCGTTGAGCCGGGCCAGCCGGCGGGTGGTCGTGTTGCCCACGGAGGTAAACTCGCCGCCGATGATGCACTTGAGGTCAGGCTGCAGCTCAATGGCGTTTACCGAGGATTCGCAACCCGGGGTGATGAAAGTGTTGTCGAACGCCCCGGTGCGAGTCACCCGCACGATGCGCCGGGCGGAGGCGCCGTTGAACAGGTCGAACACGCCGCCGATGTAAATCTTGTTGTCATTGGTGCGGACCTTGGTGGTGAAGATCACCCCGTTCGGCCCGGTGCCGTTGGTGTAGCTGAGGTCAATGTCGCCCGGGTTGGCGAGCGCCCGGGTGCCAAGCCCCGTGAGCAACAGCACCCACGCGGCGATGGTCCGAAACCCGGTAGCAGCCCGGGAGACGCCCGGGGCAGATTCGCAGTTCAACAAAGTCTTCATGGCCTGGACCGGCTGTTTAGGAAAAACACTGAGAAGTCTCTAGGGGAACTTCCTAGGACCCGCGGCAGCCAACAAACAAGATGGTAGTCGAAGTAACGGAGTGGTTCATATCCAGCGGGGCAAACCATGGCGAGCCAATTTTCGACGGGGTCAATACGGTATTTGCCCCGGTTCCACTCCCGGCGCAATTCGCCCGCCGGGGGATTACGCGGAGCCCGGCCGGAGGTGGCCGCCGGTCCGCCCGCGCCGTAACTCAAAAGGGGGTGTTACCCAAGCCGAGGCCGGAAAAGGCTCCGGTTGACTCAAAACTGGTGTTACCCAAAGCCCCTTAAATTGGGCCACGAAGGAAGCCGGGGCACGGCCGCCATCCGGCCTCCTTCGTTCCCGTTTCTGGGGGGGCTTCTTTCTATCGGTTCCAACGCTCCGGTCAAGCCGGCTCCGCGCGCCGGTGGGCTTCAATCTCCTTGAGCTGCCGTTCCACTTCCCGCGTCAACGCAAAGGGATTGTGCGCCTGCTTCTGCGCTCGCAGCCGGGCCTTCGTTTCCGCGGTGACCTCGGCACACGCCAGCACCCGGCTCAAGGGCGTCTGCGTCTCCCCATATTGGCGCACCACCTTGCTCCCCAC